>CAZCKO010000031.1:0-27150 GCA_964499275.1 uncultured Rhodospirillaceae bacterium | reverse complement strand
TACCAGCCGTGCCCTTTTACGGCCAGAATGTAATCCTTGCACAACAAAAGGTTGTACAGGTGGGAGAGTGTGTACAAGACGAAGTCATAATGACAGAAATTTGTCGTCGCCTTGGCACAGAGTTTGGTCAAGAAACACCAGAGGAAATTTACGATGAGATGTTGGCACCCAAATTGGGCGTTAGTTTCGAGGAATTAAAGAAACGAGGATTTATTCAACCAGAATTTAAATATCGAAAGTACGAGGAAGGTGGCTTTGCAACGCCAACCGGAAAGATTGAACTTTATTCTACGCGAATGAAGGAAATGGGATACGACCCACTACCATATTACGAAGAGCCTCCGGAGAGCCCCTATTCAACGCCTGTAACAGCCGAAAAATACCCGTATATTTTAATCACGGGCGCCCGAATTCCAATGTTTTTCCAATCGGAGTATCGCCAAATGCCCACACTCCGTCGTGGCCGACCCGAACCGGAGTGCGAGATCCATCCGGAAACCGCAAAGACGCTCGGGCTGATCGATGGAGAGTGGGTATCGATCGAGACAATGAGAGGAAAATGTCGACAAAAGGTTAAACTTTTCAAGGGAATAGACCCTCGTGTGATACACGCGCAACATGGTTGGTGGTTCCCCGAGGAAGACGAAGGGCCGGACCATGGAATATGGAGGTCCAACGCAAACACTCTGACGAGCATGGATCCACCCTACTGTCCTGCTATGGGAACCTACCAACTGCGCGCACTTTTGTGTCGAGTTATCAAGGTGGAGAATTCCGAGGAGCCGTGGCGGCCACCTATTTCAGCTACGTATCAAACAAACATTGCAAAGGTTCAGAACTGGAACTTAGATGAGATAAAGAAATTTCAAAAAGATCGGTATGTCCGCAAAACCGCATAACGACAGTGATGCTTTTTACTGTCTGATCCTCTGATCATTGCAATATTTAGCTTGTTCGACGGGTACCATTGCGGGGCATTCGTGTGCGGCGTCCCTTTTCTGCGACGCCGCAATCCTCAAAACAAACAGTTATTGCAACCCGTAAAAGTTTTTAGCGTTGTGATATAGAACTTTACCCTTTTCCTCTTGAGATAGTTCATTTCTCGCTAAGAAGTCGGGGATATCAGCCGTTAAATCATCTTCTGTCGGTTCATGAGGAAAATCTGAAGCATAAATAATCCGATCAGACCCACAAAAATCCATGACCTGTTTAATCGACTTCTCACCAACCTCGCAACTCACCCATATACTTTCGGTATCACGGAAAATGTCTGACGGTTTCTTTTTCATAAACTTGCGAACAGGGACCCCAAATACGGAATCAAACTCGTAATCCATCCTATCCATCATAAACGGAACCCATGAGCAACCACCCTCAAGAAAGGCAAATTTTAGTTTAGGGAAAGTCTCGAACACACCGGAGAACATCATGTCAGTAAGCTGAATCATTAACGGAAAGGGATGTTCTAACGTGTGAACCTTCACAAATGGTTGCAGCAGATCGAGCCCAAAACCTTTGCTGACTGCTCCGTGAAAAGTCATAGGTATGTTCTGACGTTCTGCCTCTTCATACAAGGGCCAATAGGATTCATCGCCAAAATGTTTCCCATTTCCGGTAACGGTGGGCAAAAGCATCGCAACAAAATTCTTCCGTGATGTAGCGCAGCGAACTATCTCTTTTTTCCCCGCTTCAACATCGTTAAAGGGTGTTATCCCTACGCCAAACAGCCGCTCATCTTTTGCAGTGTACTCGCCCTCAAGCCAATTGTTGTACGCCACACAAGTAGCCGTCTGAAATTCATAACTTTGCATTAAACCGTATGCCAGGGCGGACGTGGGATACAGGACACTTCCTTCCGCTCCAATAACACTGAGCATTTCCCCCCAAATATTGGCATCAGTATGCCAATATTTGCGGGCCTCATCACCCTCTCTAACAATCGTACTCCGCGACCAACCATCGAGACTAGGAAAGATCGTCATTCCCTCGAGGCGCCGGTTTCCCGCAAATTCACCTTCATAATATGTCTCTATTTCTTTTTCGTTTTCGAGGACGTGACCATCGCCGTCAAATACTGGTACTCCATGATCCATGAATATTTCCTCCTAATTTAACGCTAATCATTGAATATCGTTGTTCCTCGCGTTCCAAGACTAGAGATTACTAATTAGCGAAGCAACAAAACCACCCTGGGAGTTGGTATAGTGGACCCAATATGCCCCCGTACCCAGCCGCTACTGCATTACTACTTAAGTCTCGTATGGATCGAGGCTCCGCAGTTGGGGAGTAACTTCTCTCATGAAACGTGTCATTGACCTTTCTCTTTTTTCCCTGGTTGCCCAAGCCTTTCCGGTCACAATCAGGAAAGTTCCAAATCCACCCGACGCCTCATAAAAATCACGCACCCCTGCTGCAACTACGTCAGGGTTCCCTAGCAGATAAAACCCGGCGTCCACGAGGGCCTCTAACGCCCCCTCTCCATTTGGCACATCAACATCGAACATAGTTTTAAGAACTTTCAAAAAACCACGCTCAGCTTGCACCCCAACTTCGTATGTAACGGCCTCGCGGAGATCGTCTATTGCGTCACCGTAGGTGTCGGCAACATACACGATACGTGAAGCAGTGATATTTCTCCTAGGATGCAATATTCCCGCAGCATTCGCGTAGTTTACATAACGATCCGCTTTTAGACGCAAACGGTCTGCCTTCTCGATAAAGGCGGACAACAAAGTATAGCCTCTCTCCGCCGCCATCTTTATAATTTCCTCGGTATCTGTTGCGGTTGCCATCGGCATATGAGGCAAGGACAAGGGTTTCGGTAGTGCCACAACGCCCTTTCCCTGCCAATGGGATCCATTCCAATCAAATACTTCATTGCTAGACCAGCTTTTAAGAACGAAGGCTAATGTTTCTTTAAGGCGCTCATGCCGGTCATCAAAAGTTAGTCCCCGTTCCTCGGAAAATAACGGCGACGGAAAACCAGTTCCGAATCCAAATATAAAACGCCCGGCCCCCACCAAATGCTCAGTTGTTGCCGCTTGAATAGCAACGTCCAGTGGATGATGTATGTGAAGAAGCTTTACCGCCGACCCCATTCGAATTCGTTTGGTTAGCCCGGCGGCCTTGCACATTAGGAGCTCGGGTATCGGGATTGTGTCGACCCGATTTATGTACGGGGGTTCACCGTGGTGTTCACTTATGTAGGCGTCTTTAAAACCCAATTCGTCTGCAAGCACAATCTCTTGAAGATCCGCTTCATAGGTTTCAGCCGCCGACGTATGCGGGCGAAAACCATTCGAAAAAATGCCAAATTCCATGATTGAGAGCCCCATAAATAACTAACAAATGGCCCGTGTGGCGACAAAACCCGTCACCCCGAACACGTTTGCCAAAAATATTAGTGCATTTGGACAAAGATCCCAATCTTAAGTTCAACTATCAGAATAGAATTAAGGAGAGTGATGCTAATTAAGTGGTCCGATCTATTGGCCCACATGGGCGAAACCCTACAAGTGGGTTAATTTGCCGGAAATTCTGTCAGGTCTGGAGGGACCCCTTCCGGTCGTTGAAGAAGCTGATCTTCGGATTCTCCCGACTTAAAACGCGCCAGAAGCTCTTCTGGATCAAACCTTATTCCGAGCGGGTTTGCAGTAAATTCCCCATTTTCGAAATACTCTGCAAATTTCTCTTCGGGCACGTTATCACACTGTAGCTCGACCTGATTTTTATCGGGATCAAAATAATACATTGACGTGGTTGGGCCGTGGTTAATAGTAAATTCTGGAGTAATCCGATGCTCAGTTTTGAGACGCTCGTAGGTATACAAAAGATCTCGGAGACTGGCATAGGTAAAGGCGAAATGATGCAATCCCGCATAGCCGTCTATATGTTCTTTGATACCTGGAAAACCCAGAACGGCTACTCGATGATGTTCATTATCGTAGGTAACAAACCCACCGAAATCCGTTTCAAACATTGCCTCACCCTCCAAGACAACTTTATACCAATCGAGCATTAAGTGCGCCCGCTCCGGCATCGTCCTCAGCACAACATGAGCTAATTTAGCAGGCGCTACTTTACCTCTTTCGACTGCAGTTTTAGGCATTTTAGCAATCGCGTTCATAGTCTCCTCCCCTCTCATTGTGTCAGATAAATTAATGTTATCTGCGGACACAAAAACGCAAACACTCAAACAAATAGTGTTTTAACATCTTACCCTTTGATGCTCTCTTTTACGCGATTTTTATAATCGTAATAGGAATCCAAGAGACTTCCCACTTTAAAATCGACGGACATCATTTCTTGGATCGCTTCCATGTGATCAATAAATACTTGCTCATAAATATTAAGCAATTTTACGGTTGGCCATATCACCTTAGACTTTCCGTCAATATGCTCCAGTACAATAAGTTCTTGGGCCTCAGCGTCTTTTAGGAGTTGCCGTTTCGTTTTTTCATTACCGGTAACAGTGGTAAGAAAATCAACGACACTAGTCCCTCTCCTATTTAAGGCATTATGCATTATATAATAAAGTGCCTGCTTGCTTGTCAGAGATTTAAACCAGAATCGCACTAAGGGGTCCCGTTCCGGGTTGCTCCCAGAGAAGACAAGATTCAAGCGTGCCTTAGTGTAACCTCTAACCGCGGGACGGTAGACCTCCGCCTCTTCATAAAGCCCAAAAACGCGCCGTCCGTCATCAATATAAGGTGGGTCATCATTGAAGTTAGTGCTTTTAATCGTGAGTGGCTTTTTTTCAATTTTATCAGACATTCCGTACCTACCAGTGCGTATCTTTCCAACCAGAAATTATAATGTATTGTACGAAAAAATTACGCTTTAACTGTATTAATAATAATGAAACTAATTTCCAGAAATTCAGTAACGCATAAACCTTATTTATAAAACTCACAAACGGTTGTGGAATTTTTAAAAGAAGATGGTGCGATGGGATTGCATCTCGTTTAATCCCAGTGTAGGAGAGCGTTTTTCAAACACAACAAATGACACGCCATGACTGACGATAGCAAAACTTCATCGACCAAAAGTCCAGCCACCTCATCCGATAAAACAGAGAAAAGTGCGTCATCGGACAAGTCAGACAACGCCACGTCATCTGACTCTAGCGCCACTACTTCTTCAAAGGCTAACAGCGGAGAAAAATCCGCTCGAGAATCAGTAGGCGGATCGGGAGCCGTCCATTACGGGTTTTTCAGCAATATCAAGACCCCCGAATATAAATCGGGTTGGGATGACATTTGGGGAAACCCTAAGCGCAGGGCCAGTGTAAAAAAGTCATCGAAAAACGGCTCCGCAAAAAGACAAAAAGCCCCAAAGAAGAAACGTTCAGTAGCAGTTTCCTTTGACCTAGGGGAGCTACCTGAAGATGTTCAGAACAGCCTCGCAACAGCGGCGCGCAGCAAACTGAAAAAGTCTCGTGTCAACTACGACAATCGCCTAAAGGCGGGAGCTGTAAATTGGCGTATCACCTGTGACGTGGAGAAACAGTAATTTTCCATGGGTAGTTGTCAGAAAAATTATGGACGGCGCCATTGAACCCACGAATGAACAATCTGACCATTAGGCCACTTTCGAGACAAAGAAAGTTTTAGCTCCCCACTTTCCACCAGCTCTACGGTACGCACCTGTGTTCCGCCAACCCAACCTGGGTTAAGAGCAAACTCAACCTTCGTGGTAAAAACATCACCCTCAAGTGACCAGCGTCCACCGTATGACAGATAAGTGTCAAATGCTACAAGGCGATCTGCGTCAGGAGCATCAGTGTGCCACGTGGGATTTTCCGGTAACCGTGGACGAGAGCCGGAACATAGTGCTGCATTCATCCAGCCATCCGCCGATATAATCAACATGCCAACGGGGTCATCACCGTATCGATCCCGCAATATCTGTTCATCCTGCGGATTGTGGTGACCGCGCGTAACCAGAAGCCACGTGCCAGTTATATCTTCTCTACTAACCACGACCTACACTCCATTGTGGGTTATATTACGCGCAATATTCTTACCTGTCGAAAAGAGGCTAAAAATGATAGAACCCTATAATGTTCTCGGCTTAATACCTACTTTCCGCGGGATATCAAACCGGGAAGAAATCAAAACTAATCTTAACCACATACACGAGCTAATGGCAGCGGGCTGTTTTCTTACTCGCCTAGACTTGCCTGTAAAGCTAGTCGTAATTCCCGAAGGAGCTCTGCAGGGGTTCAACGATGAAATTTTTGACCTTGACCACCAGGATTACGCCCGCACCTGTTGCGTTGATATACCGGGTGAAGAAACAGACACATTAGGCGCCTACGCGCGTGAATTTAATGTATTTATCGCGGCGCAGGCACGCGCTCGCCATGATGAACTTCCCAACCGATATTTTAATGTGGGAATAATATTAAACCCGTCTGGAGAGATAATTTTAAAATCATACAAAATTGCACCTCTTTATTCCTCCGAGCATTCTGTCTCCCCGCACGACATATATGACTGGTGGGTAGAACGTTATGGAAATTCAATCGATTCCTTCTGGCCCGTTGTTGACACAGAAATTGGGCGTATTGGGATGCTTATAGCTAACGATGGTTCATACCCAGAGCACGCTCGCGCACTCGCAATGAACGGCGCCGAAATCATATGTCGTGGGCCCCTTCCCCACCCGATGACTACCCATGACTTTGCCGAAATTCAGAATCGCGCAAGAGCTCTGGATAACAATGTGTACGTCCTCGCGCCAGGTCTAGGACCATATTTTCTTGACGCGACTTCCGAAACATCTATCGACGCGGGTGGGGGACAATCAATGATAGTCGATTTTCGCTGTATAATAATTGGCCACCATCCGTCTGGTGCGGCGCCATCATTTGTTAGTGCTACAATATATATTGAGGCGTTACGGCATTACCGTTCAAATGCGACCGTCACAAACTGGATGAAAGATCTTCGAACCGAACTTTATCAACTCATATACTCTGAACCGATTTACCCGAAAAACCTGTGCTTAGACCGTGCCCCGATGGGCCACGAGGTATATCGGAGAGAGGTTCACGAAAGGCTGGTAGATTTAATGCACAAACGTGATATTTGGAAAAAACCCTCCCGTTAGGACCCTACGACAGGTCGAGTTCTTGCCGACACAAAAATCCGCTCTTAAGCCAACACAATTAGCCCGACAAGGCAGCAGCGAGCTTTTGTGAATCGTCAAAAATATAAAACTCGGTTTGCAAATTATCCTCTACGACAAACATGTGAACTCCTTCCGCGTCTAGGTTATCGGCTCTATATCTAACACACACATGGACCCGATTTTCCTCAGCGACAATGTTATCAATACTTAAGTCAAAATTAGGAAATTTTATTGGGATTTGAGAAAGAAAATTTTCCAACCAGTCATTGAAACCTTGGTATTTTCCAGACAGCTCATGATTCCCATTTACCTTAATAACGGCCTCTGGGTGGAATACCTTCCCAAGAGCGTCCATATCCCCGTTAGAAAATGCTTGATAGCCGCTCAAAACTAGGTCTTTTGGTGTCATAATTATTTTCCCTTTCGGTTTTGATTAAAATATTTGAACTAGAAAAGTCACCTTATTTTTTCTTTTATTGCAATACCAATTTTTACGAGACATAAAAAATCGAGACGAATAGAAATCTTGCGCCCTTCCTACCTGCGTATAATAATGCTCCTTTTGCTCTGACTATTTGTCTACCGCCCCTAGGAGGGCGTCTTATGGTCAATATTCCAACCCGACCCTATGAATGTGGTGCAGACTGGAAAGCTTCTACGCACACAGGCACACCGGATTGGGTATATACACTCACCAACAGCGACCTAAATGATCTTGAAGCCGGCCTTGTCCATCTAAAAAATACACACGTCTCACATCACAAAATACAACCCAAACACTTTCCCCTTGGGGCTTTTGCAAACACACTGGTCGATATCCTTGAAGAAATAGAAAATCGTCGAGGCTTTGTTTTGATCCGTGGTCTGCCTGTCTCAGATCTGGGAGAGGAAAATTCCACCCTAATGTACCTAGGCATTGGCGCGCACCTAGGTAATATTGTTGCCCAAAATATGATGGGTGACATCCTCGGCCATGTGCGTGCCATTGAGGGTGATTGGAACGAAAATTACAACATTCGGGGTTATCAAACGACCGTTCACCTCCCCTTCCACTGTGACAAATCTGACGTCGTAGGGCTTTTGTGTTTGGAAACCGCAAAGACGGGTGGAACAAGTAATATCGCTAGCTCGGTGGCTATTCATAATGAAATACTGCAATTACGGCCGGACCTGTTAGAGGCCCTATATCAACCATACTATATTGACCACAGAGGCGAAGAGTTTAGCGGAGAGGACCCGTTTTATGTCGCACCAGTCTTTACCATACACAACGGTCGGTTTTTCGCACGCTTCGGACAAAAATATGTCGAAAGTGCACAGCGGTTTGAACAGGTACCCCGCCTAACGGATCTCCAAGTCGAAGCTATGGAGTTATTCAGTTCACTCGCCTTAAGTGACGAATTTCGGTTTGATATGACATTTCAGAGAGGCGATATCCAACTCCTTAACAATCATCTGATGGTCCACAGTCGCACCAATTACGAGGACTATCCGGAGCCGGAGCGCCGCAGACACTTAGTTCGAATGCTACTTTTCACTGCTGGATACCGAGACGTACCGCCATCAACGCGGACTTTGAATAGTTTTATTAAACGTTGGGGTGCTGAGCCACGTCAGTCCTCACTCGGGAAAGGTTAGGCGAACAGTAGAGATAACGAAACAACCTAACTCCCCATAACCAAAGGGCGCAAATATGCCACCCAAGCGAAATCCATTAAAACTTAATACCCTCCAACTCAAAACACTGACGATTGTGCAACAGTTAGCGAAATTTCCAGAAACCTCGTCGCGCGATGAAACTTCCGGCGAAATCTTGATTACCAATCTACCACGTCCGCACGGAAACCATTTCCACTGCGGAGATGCCGTTGTCATGAGCAAAGACGCTTCTGGCTTAAGCAACGAAAGTGTATGGAAAGCACTAGAACGTAAAGGGCTGCTGCGGTCAAAATTTCCAGCAGCGCTTACGTTATTGCCCGAGGGCCAATCTTATCAAACGCACCTTTCTGATAAAATATTGCACGGAAGTGATCACTAAATCACCTCAGTTATATTAGAAAAAACCAAGGGGTTGGATATCCGGTGGAGAAAGCAGATTACAGCTCAATAGCTGAATGGTTTAAAGTCTGGGGAAAACTCGTGGACTCTGTCGATTTCATCCCGGCGAGGGAGTTGTTCACAGAGAACGTCATCGGTTTTGGAACACGTATGGACACCGTAAGGGGTTTAAAATATCTGGAAGAGCAACAATGGCGACAAGTATGGCCTACCATAGAAGGGTTTCATTTCGATATTAAGACCCTGGAATGTCTCTTTTCCCCAGACCGCCTGCAAGGCGTTGGAATTGTTGTCTGGAAATCAAAAGGCTTTTCGGAAGATAAAATCCCTTTTGAAAGAAGCGGCCGAGCAACCGTCGTATTTAGCCGAAACGCCGTCCAGGAATATTGGAAAGCGACCCATACGCATTTGTCTTTAAACAGAGGAACACCGCAAAAATCCTATGGAGAACGCCCTGCAAAAAGTTAATAATAAGTCAAAACAAAAAGTTCGTAAGGGTCGAAGTGTTGTTCAACAGCTTGTAAAATATAATTAGGAATGGAATAGAATGACAAAAGAAGAAGAACGCAACCGCCGCATTGTTGAGAACGTATGCGAGGCTTTTAACAAACACGACCCTGAAGCTATCCTTGAACATTTTGCCGAGGACGGCGTGTGGCTGTTATCCCGTGGAACACCTCCAAATGGCCAAATTTTAACGGGTAAAGCAGAAATTCGCCAAATGTTAGAACAACGGTTTTCTTCCATTCCCGACATGGCTTGGGAAATTCACAGCCATTGGGCGGGAGGTAATCGAGCATGCTCCGAATGGACTGTTACCGGGAGTGAAGCAAATGGCGCAACACTAAAATGGCTTGGCTGCGACTTATGGCAGCTTGATAGCGACGGAAAAATTATACGGAAAGACACCTATTGGAAATACGCGGGGGAGGAAAGTAAGGCTTCTTAAACTAGAAACCACCCCACACAAACCATAGATCCTGGTTGTTCAACCCAAGGAACACATTTACTTGAAGCCCTTTTCGAATTTTTCTGTGAAACTCAAGTGTGTCGTGTAATGCAAGGCGCTGGACGTAAACACTTCAACCTCTGGCTGAATGCTACCAATGTCGTCGATAGAACCAATTTTAACGGTTTTTAGACCAGGTCGTCCGGATCCGTGGCCAAATAACTGAGAACCACAAGAACCACAGAATTCTTTAACCATCACGTTGCCGCTGTCGGCAACATGTTCAAACGAGTTAGTATCTCCCTGGAGCAGGGAAAGATTCTCTGCTTTAACAAAAATATTGGTCGCAAATGCCGAACCCGTTGCTTTCCGGCAATCGTCACAATGACACTGCGCCACCCGGAGAGGTTCACCCTCTATTTTATACTTTACTTCTCCGCAAAGACAGCTTCCCGTGTATTCGGTCATTTCATTTCCTCGCTCAAACTAGCTCATCCATGGTTCCCACTAAGCATACATTAAAGTCTTTTAAACCCATGAGAATTGCAACGTTATACTTAATCAGTTGAGAACCTTTTGTCTTAATAACGTGATTGCCTCTTCATAATTTGGCCCCAATTTCGCAAAGCAAACTTGTCCAAATTTGAGACGGTGCGCCTCATCCATAAGCTCTGTAATCTGCTCTCGGCATTCTTCTGGCGTACCCGCAACAAAACAACTACCGACCGCTTCATCCGGAACAATTCGTTTGCTCTCTGAGATAGTAGCACCACTTTCGAAAGCATCCTCTAATTGGTCTATTAGCTTTGGTTCTACCCCAAGTGCAAAAATTTCATCATCAGAAAAACCCATCACACGCAGCGTGGGCAGGATATGGCTCACGTATGTTTTAGCGAAATTAAACGCACTCTGACGATCCTCAGAAATTGAAACGTTCAGCTCACAAGTATCGAAGGGCGGGTTATTAGGCTGTACCTTCGCCGCTATTGTGCGTGAGGGCTCCAGCAGTTGTCCAAGACGGCCGGATCGAGCTAATGGAATATAATAGCCGCCGATTAGGACCCCATCCATGATCTCACCCGCAATTTCAAGGTTCTTGGGGCCGCCCCCTCCCGAATAGAAACGCACTGGCGCAGAAGGAGAAAAACTCAATTTAAACTCGCGATCTGGGTTTATATGAAAGTAAGAACCAATAGTGGAAAAATCCTTGAACGCCACAACCTCGCCTGACAGCAGCGCACGTAATGACGATACAGTTTCCCTTATCGTCGTGAGCGGTTTAACTGCTTCAACCTGATTACCCGCGATAGGGCTCGCTCCACGAGCAATACCGAGGCTAAACTCCCGACCATCGGTTAATTCAGTAATCGCAGCGACAGTATCAGCAAGGTCAACCGGGTTACGGAAATATGGAACCATAATTGCTGTTCCCAACTTAATTGGTACACGCGCCGCCATCGCAGTCAGCACCACAAAAAGGTTTCTGTAAGTAAGATTGTCATTTACCCACACCTGATCAAACCCGTTCCGATGCCCAATATCTGCCAACCTAACAAGTTCGGGTACTGTGTAATAATCCGCAATGTGGATTGTGAATTGGAGACCTAATTCCCCATTGAATAAAGTTATTTTGTCCTCCTATTGTTCACCTTAATTTGGTGGGGTGGAATTTGTAGGTCCAGTCCCAATTCTATACTTACCTTTTGTGCGAAGAAAAAGATCACTTATTTTAACAGATAAACTTTTCCAAGTTTAGATCCGACCATATTATTGGAAATAATGAATGCACACATACCCATAATTCAACACCGTATGGTAGTCTGCAACTTTCGGCACTCTAGCCACTGTCTCTAAAACATATACGGAGGTGTCAGTAGAATGAATAGTAGGAAGACTGAGGAAGAATGGAAAGTCGTGAAAGCAACAAAACCCCGCATACGCCATACCATGCTTCGTGTAAAAAACCTTGAAAAATCCGTTGATTTTTATACCCGTTTGTTTGGCATGCGGGTCTTTCGGCAACGCGATGTTGAGGGTGGAAAGTATTCTGTCGCATTCCTGGGTTACGGTAATGAGAATAGCGATCCTGCGATAGAACTCACCTACAACTGGGGCCACGATGAAGGATACGATGTAGGCGACGGATACGGTCACATAGCAATCGGCGTACCCGATATTTATTCCCTATGCGAAACACTGCAGAGGGAGGGGGTAGATATTCCGAGACCGGCGGGTCCGTTAAAACATGGTGGCCCAAACGCTTCTGTTATTGCGTTTGTGAAGGACCCTGACGGATACTTGATCGAGCTAGGTGAGCGGGCTTAGTTTGTCTAAAACCGAGCGCAAGTATGCAACCCATTCCACTTTGATCGAATTATTTAATACAACGTAATCCATTTTACGCCATAGGGGTCTATTATTTAATTGTGGGATTGTAGTGACTGTTTTACTTCGAATACCTCTCGGGTTCTAACAACTCTTCCAGTCCAATGCCGATCAAACTCCTTAATAAATTCCTTCATCAGGTCTGAACTAAGGAGAGTATTAGCAGCTGCCAGGTCCGGAAATTCATAAAATGCGAGATGCACACCTGGTTCAACATCACTCCAACCACGCATAGCGCTGAGCGATTTAAACTCGCGCAGTGCGTCAGGCAAATGTTCGGCCTCATACCATTCATCAAATTCTTCACGAATTACTTCGTCTACTTCAGCGCGAACAATTAGATATGCAGTCATTGATTAGCTCTCCATATTGATCTTAAAATTGAGGACGAAAAGTTCTTTGCTTCCAGAAAAAGAAAATAAGCAGCCAAAACATGAAATAAAGTGTAATAGCTCTATAGCGACAACATATGTGTTTTTTATTGGTGAAGACCCACTAACTATGCGTCAACAAGAACACAAAGCCCGCCCTTAAAACATGTTTTGATGTAAAACCACGTGAACGCTAGGAATTGAGTAAGCCCTACCCCTCGGAATTACTCTTAGCAATAAACTCTTCCATAGTCATTCCTTCTATCTGCCCTGAAAGATAGACGTTGGGTGACTCAAATGAAACTAACATTAAGCACCCGCTTGGCGAACGTGCAGTGTGTCGATTACCCTTGAGACGCCACACATATTGGCCGGCGGTACACACTCCGTCGTCATCCTCCAAACTGCCCTCCAACATATAAGTCTGCTCTAAGCCGGTATGCTCGTGGTATGGAATTTCTGAACCGGGTTCCATCCTGGCCAGGGCGGTACGCACACCAGTCCCGTCGGTAAGCAAAATTTTTCCTTTAACACCCGGAAACGGAAGGTCGACCCACGGAATGGAATCAACCTCTACATAACGCGAAACCAGTGCATCTAATGTTTGAAGCTCAGGTTGGCTCGGTGTTGTATAAACCATCTTGACACCCCTTTTATCAAAGAACCCAAACCGTAGAACACAAAAGCAACACACGCAACACGGCGGATCCAAGTTAAGGACACGACACACAACTTGGTTGGGTCAAACTGTTATCAGTATGCACTGGGGATACTTTGCGGCCTACAACACCGATACACGCCGTGAAGCACCTCAATCAATACCTTCGTCTTTTTCGCTGGATATTTTGGGCGTTACATTCTCTAATTCGTCCGAAATAGCGTTTTTGCGTTGGTCAGAACGTTCCCTCTTGATTCGGTGGCGATCAGCCTTCTTCTGAGCACGTGCTTTCTCCCGCTCACGCCTTTCAAAGGAGTAATTCGTTTTTTTCGCCATACTAACCCTATACTTAGGACAAGGTTCTCAGCCGGCCAAAAACACTATTTCTGGAAACTCCACAATTAGAGACCTGTGTCCTTAGTCAGCTACCGTTAGATTTTCTGCAGATTGCCGGCCGTTTTGCCCGTCTTGCAGTTCATAATTGATTTTCTGCCCTTCCTGAAGACCTGCGAGGCCTGCTCGTTCCACAGCGCTGATATGCACAAAAACGTCCTTGGAACCATCGGAGGGTTCTATAAACCCATAACCTTTAGTGGGGTTGAACCATTTTACTGTACCTGTAGCCATAATTTTTCCTTTCACGGCATAAGAGAATTCGTGCCACCCCGCGTGGCACAATTACTAAACGTTGCAATGTCGGAATAGAAATCCTTCTCGCCGCAAAGACGGTCAAAAATTATACCAACGACCACGTAACGCCGGCGCATAATATGATCCTATTAATTAGATGCAAGTTTTTTCGGCGTTCGCGAAATCCACGAATTTGAAGCATTGCAGACCAAATTCCGCATTACTTCCCAAACGCCTTAGCCTAAACGATAGTATTATGCGAAGATATTCATAACCGATTAAGGCGCAAAATGTCATATTACGGAAGTACAACATGGGATTAACGCCAAACATCCCTCAGTAATTTTGTCGAGAAAATAATTTTATTCTAATAGGAAAATGAAGGAGAAAAACGTGGACTGGACAAACAAAAATGGTTTCGATTGGTGCGAAATCGTGGACATAGATTCGTTCGTTGGGAAGTTGCTTCAACCAGACACCCGGCCCGCAAAGTGGTCCGGCGACGATATTAAAAAAGCGATGGGCGCATATAACAAAGAAAACAGGCGACATACAGATCAGCGTCGAGGAATAACGCTCGTGAACAAAGATCTCGAAGGCTCCGCTGGTGCAACTCCTACAATAAGCATCTCATTCCAACCTATTTTGCCTGGTGAGCGCCTAGACTTTCATCGTCATAATTACATCGCGCTATATTATTGGGTGGAAGGAGAGGGCTACACGGTAATTGACGACGACAACCTAGATCGAGAGGAGCACCGGCAGTACTGGAAAGCCGGCGACGTCACCACCTCTCCCGCATGGTCTAATCACGCTCACGTTTGCACATCTGAGGAACCCGCGCTTCAGCTCGCCATCCACGATTTTCCGCTGCTATGTTACATGCGCGCAATGTTATCCGAAGATCCCGATGGACACGAAAACCTGCGACATATGGTGAAGGGGGTTGTCCCTAGCTTTAACGCACTAGATACCAAAGAGGATTTAGAAAACAGAAGTCAAAAAATTAGTATCGTCTCAGGCAAATGAAGACTGGTTAGTTTATTTCAAAACCAACCTTTAAATACACCAAAGTTTATTTGCCCAAACATCGCCAGCCAACCCGTTAGGTGTTGGCTGGCGCAACTAACAGTCTATATACCCATCGCAAATACGGTTTTCGGTAATGCACAAAAATTTGGCGCCGCAGATCTATGATACTCTGAACACTATAGATTAATAGGTCATGCACGCAGCATTTATTATACCACCGGTTAAAGACGCTGCGGCAAGCCAAAGGCCGCTCGATGTCTCACCGTCCTCAATGCGCCGCGAAAGCTCAGGCACAGGTATTCGCGCCAAAAAATATACGATTATTTGCACGATAAGAGCGATTACGCCCCAGATAACGCACTCCATGATCGCAGCAGAATGGGAAATGACAATCGCCAAGGGAATAGAAAAGCCTATCAAGCTCCCCGAAAACGCGTAAGCGGCAGCCATATTATTTTGTTTGATTAGTTTAATCTCAGCGTGAGGCGTAACAACGATATAAATGAACACATAAATTATGGTAAGTGCCGCCGCCGTCACTAGATAAAATACGAAGGAAACTAAACCCTCCCAAGCAAAGACCTCCGAAGCTGTACCAATAAGTTCCACTGTTATTTGTTACCTCTTATCCTGGAATGATCCCATGACCATAGTGATATTCAACATGGAAAATTCTTTGTTTCATCCATATATTACTCTGTTAGATACATTTTTCAAAAGTTAGTTGTATTCTTCGCTTAAAATTTGATAGCTCTTTTCTCAGAATTAAATCGTTGAACGGGATGGACCAAACAGCACCTTATATCGAACCTGCGGACTGCATCAGGGAATCAGATAATGATTTTCGGGTCCATGGAACGGTGTATACTAATCCGCATCTCTTTCACCTGGAGATGGACCAAATTTTCGGCCAAACTTGGGTTTTCGTTGGACATGAAAGCGAAATACCCAAAATTGGCGATTACAAGACAAGTTATATTGGGCTAAGACCGGTAATTATGAGCCGCGGGCATGATGGTGAAATACATGTCATGCTAAATCGATGCCGTCATCGCGGCTCAGTGCTTTGTCGAGAAACCAAAGGCCAAACTAAAAATTTTAAGTGTGTATACCATGGCTGGGTATACGATTTAAACGGTGATCTGTTAGGAATAGCGAAACACAAAGGTGGGTACCCGGAAGATATAGATAAATCTGCCCTCGGCCTAATGAAGTTGCCGCAGATACACAGTTACCGAGGTCTTATATTTGGCTGCATGGATCCGAACGCCGAGGGGTTTCTAGATTATCTTGGCGAGGCAAAACCCTTTCTAGACATTCACCTCGACCGCTCATTAATCGGGGAAATTAATCTTAAATATGGGTCTCACCGAACTGAATATATGGGCAATTGGAAGTTTCAATCGGAAAATGCTGTAGACGGCTATCACGGCGATACAGTCCATGAAAGCTTTTTCAAACTAGTGGGCGAATTCGGCAACAAAAGTGGACAACATGGCGCGTATACACAAGGTGACTTTGAAAAGATTATAGAACACCGTACTACCGGTAGAACCGTGGGTTTTGAAAATGGTCACGGTATTTGGGAAAGCCCGATGACAGAAGAGGCTGTTCTCGCGATGAAACACGGCCCGCATGCCGACTACGTCGAAAAACTAGAAAAATTACGAGGCGAACGGTCCGCGCATCAGATGCTCAACTCTATGAATCTGATGATCTTCCCTAACCTGGCAGTTGCTCACGGCCAGCTCCGCATAATTCGTCCCATCGCAATTGATCGCACGGAAATCGCCATTTATTTTTATGACCTAAAAAATGTGCCAGAGAGCTACAATGAATTTCGGATGTCAGGTTACCAGAGGTTTTTCGGTCCCGCGGGTTTTGGATCTCCTGACGATGTTGAAATATTCTCAATAAACCAAACCGGACTCCAGGCCGAAGAGGTAGAATGGCTGATACTAAGCCGCGGCATGCAACGTGAAGAAATGGATAGTAAAGGTGTAAGGACTGGAGACCCAACTGACGAAACACCGCAACGAGCGTTCCATCGCGCTTGGAAAAAACTAATGACAACAAGACCCGGACGCTATCGTCGTGATATCACGTGAAGAGGCAGAGAATTTTCTTTATCTTGAGGCACGTCTCATTGATGAGAGACAATACGATCATTGGCTCAATTTGTTTACTGAAGACGGAATATACTGGCTGCCTATTGACGAAAATGCGCGGCCTACAGAGCACCTTTCTTTAATTTATGACAACGACTTGAGACGCAGGGAACGCGTGTATCGACTTACTCTTGCGCCTCCCGCACAGAACCCAATCTCACGAACACTTCATATTGTTTCAAATATCGAAACAGCTAAAGGCATTGATGAACACGAAGCCGTTCTCATATCAGCACAGATGATTTATGAGATCCGCGGTGGGGATGATCGACAGTTGGAACTTGGAGACCCACGGGTATTCGCAGCACGATGCGAACACCGTTTAAAACGCGAAGGCACAAAATGGAAAATTGCCCTAAAACGTATGATTTTGCTAAACCGCCATGTTCCCATACCCAATCTAACTTTCATAATATAATCAACCATTAACTCATTTATCAAATCGAAAACGGTAGCCGTTCAATTTCCGGACCTACTGTATAACACCCAAACAAAACACGGAGAATTTCAATGTGACTGAATGGAAGATGTTTGACGAATTTGTATTTTTCTTGGTTTTGATGGTCGGGTGTTGGGCAGTAACTGCGGTATGGGACAAAATATCTGGAGCAGAACCCCGAAAGACTCTATTTCAAAATCTTAGGGACCCAGTGAAAAGTAGTGTGTGGCTGCACCGTGCCTTTGTTTGGGGAATGATTATTGGGTTCTGTGGCTGTACAATCATTTTATTCGCGTGGGCAGCAAACTAGCGTAACAAACGATTTGCACACCCCTTTCGTCGTTTTGGACAACCATTACAGCGCACCAAACTACTAAGTACTGTTATCTATTTGAATAGTCCGCCGGAGGTTATTTATGAGAGCTTGGCAAATTGAAAATGACGACGGGATAAATGCACTTAAATTGACTACTGTCGATATCCGCGACCCTGGGCCGGACGAGGTTCGTTTCAAAGTAAAGGCCTCGTCCCTCAACCGACGAGATTACAACACAGTGCGCGCACCGAGCGAACGTAAAACACCCCTGCCACGAATTCCAAACTCCGATGGAGCTGGCGAAGTAATTGCGGTGGGTAAAAACGTCACAGAGTTCAAAGTCGGCGACAGGGTTGCCAGCTGTTTTTTCAAACACTGGGAAGGAGGTCGGATGCGGGCCGCAATCATGGGGGGCGCGCTCGGCGGTGCACAAGAAGGGCTGTTGTCTGAGGAAGCAATCCTTCCACAATCAGGTTTGGTTTCTGTACCAGAACATCTGAGCTGGGAAGAAGCTAGTACACTGACCGTAGCCGGTGTAACTGCGTGGAATGCGTTAATTGCGCACGGTGGCTTAAAATCTGGGGATACGGTCCTTGTGATGGGAACCGGCGGCGTATCAATCTTTGCACTCCAATTTTCCAAAATGTTGGGCGCGCGTGTCATCATTACCTCGAAAAGTAACAAAAAGCTTAAACGCGCGAGGGAAATCGGTGCGGATCAAACGGTCAACTACGCAGACAACCCCGCCTGGGATGAAGTCATAATGGACCTAACAAACGGAGAAGGAGTAGATCAGGTGGTCGAGGTTGGCGGCCCAGGCACTCTCCAAAAGTCAATTAGTGCGACCGGGTTTGGTGGTCATATTGGGATGATTGGGTCACTTTTATTAGGCGACACAAACATGCACCCCCTACTCCGCAAATCAATACGTCTATCCGGTATTTTTGCAGGCAGCAGAGAAATGTTTCGCAACATGAACCGTGCAATTTCGGTCAATAAAATGAGGCCAATTGTAGACCAGGTTTTTCCCTTTGAAGAGGCGCGGGCGGCATATCACGCGCTGGGAAAGGACGAGCATTTTGGTAAATTGGTGATCAAGGTCGACCCATAACGATTGTTTTGTGTCCCTATTTAATCATTGAAATTTTCACGCAAAGTCGGACCGCTATAATCTTTTTTTGAAAGACCGCGTCTCTGCAGTTCCGGAACGACGTATTCAACAAATTCCTTGATGTTGTCCAACGCATGGAAACCCCTTCCGAGGATAAAACCTCCATTCGCACCGGTCTCATAATGGATCTTCTCAAGTTTATCGACTATTTCCTTCGGTGTTCCCTCAGCAACTAATATTCTTTGCGACATGTAATCTCTACCAAGATCCCGAACAGTGAGCTCCGGATCTGTCGTCTTAAGTAATTCATCAAAGGTACCCAGATTACCTTTCTGTTCCCGCACTTGGTCAGCGAAGTCCGACAACCTCATGTTCAAATCCGCCTTTGAAAAATCAACGCCAAACCACTGTGACATCTCTATTAGACCACCTTCCATTGGGATTGATTCTAGGAATTTTTTTTCTTTCGCTCGCGCCTCTGCTTCAGATTCGGCCACCTGAACTCTAACAGACCACAATATTCCAAGATCTCTCGGCGACCGACCAAAAGAATTTAATTTTTTATCAATTTTCGATCTATGATTTTTCATACTGTCTAGTGTTCGGCGCGTACTGAATTGGAGGTCGGCGTACCGTGCGGCCAGGTCCATACCGGGTCCTGACTGGCCAGCCTGGATAATTAATGGTCGATGTTGGGGGGAAGGCAACGCGGGCAATGGGCCTCGCACGCTAAAGTAATCACCTTTGAAATCGATGCGATGGACCTTCTCAGGATCAAGAAAAACCCCACTATCACGGTCTAGTATGGGAGCATCTTTTTCAACACTATCCCAAAGTTGACATGTAGCGTTCAAAAACTCCTGGGCGCGACGATACCTCTCGTCATGATCCATCATGACATCAAAACCCCAGTTCATCGCCTCCCATTTATATGCCGACGTCACGGCATTCCAAGCAATTCGACCACGCGTAACGTGATCCAACGCGTTAAAAATTCGGGCCACATGGTAGGGATGATGATACGTCGTAGACATTGTTAATGCGTATCCTACACGTTCCGTTAATCGCGCCAAAATCGGGATCATCGGCGTCATATCGTGTCGCGGCCATTTCACCCCGTGACTAACAACAGCATCGTGATTACCCCCATAATCTTCCGATGTACCCCCGGTATCGCCAAAAAACAGCATGTCCATCTTTCCGCGTTCGGCTATCTTCGCTATGTCCTCGTAAAAGTCTGAGGTGCTGTAGTATGGATATCCTGCCCATGAGCCCGGCATCCGCCAAAGAAAATCCGTATGCAGAAACGAAAGGTCTGCAGCGAGGTGGATCGTTTCTTTTTCTGACATCTTTCGTCTCCCCGCTTATAGGCAACTGCACGTTTCACAGTTTTACTATCTTGAATATCGCCGGAACAGTTATCTTTCCTCCAAGCGTTACCGCGATTGAACGTACTGAGAAAACTACAACTTTATACGCAAAGCGCCTAACTCCGTTGGTTTTACTGATGTAATAGTTTTGGTTGCTGGTCAACTCAAACAAAAATTTCAAAGATAGTATTTATGCCCAGTTATCAATGAAAAGCCGGCCGTTGCCCGTCTATCTTATATGAGTCAATATCTTTGTGTCGAAATAGATGAATAACATAAAACCTCTTAAAATTAATTCTGGACGCCGATGTCGTTACTTCTAAACCAAGAACAAATTGAGTTTTTCCATACGAACGGTCACCTTCACCCATTCAATGGAATCAGCCAAGACGAAGCGGCCGCACTGTGTGCAGACCTGGAAGATTACGAGAAGACCCAAGGGCACAATGCGACCGAGATCATCACTAAGAGCCACCTACTTTTTTCGCGTGCGTTTGCATTCTCCCGTCGCGCATCCATTCTGGACGCAGTGGAGGACTTGATTGGACCAAACATCCTTTTCTTCTCATCTCGGTTCTGGATCAAGCCTGGACGTGATGGTTCCTATGTCTCTTGGCACCAGGACTCGGCCTATTTTGGCTTAGAACCCAACGAACTCGTGACAGTCTGGCTCGCGCTAACCGACTCCACGGTTGAAAACGGCTGTCTCCGCGTAATTCCACGCACCCATCTGGGCAAAACCTACACCCATGACGAAACACCTGACGAAAAAAACCTATTAGCGCGCAGCCAATCAATTGAAGAGATTGACGACTCTAGCGCCATAAATCTTGAATTGAAGGCTGGCCAGTTCTCCATACACCACGAACGGCTGGTACATGGGTCGCTCCCCAACGCGACGGACCGGCCGCGCATTGGGCTCGGGTTTTTCTGCATGCCCACCCACGTGCAATCAACGTTGGACCGGCGCTTCGCGGACCTGGCCCGCGGTATTGATAATTTCAATCACTGGGACCACGACCCTACGCCCGAGACCGCCAGCAAAGAAATGGTCGCGAACCACGTGAAAAGGGCTGGCCAAAGATACGTCGACCCCAACTTTGCCCAGGAATCTGTGCAATAAGATTTGCCAGAACGTTATCATTTAGCCTCTGCTGATGCCCTCCTATTTAACCAACTGACATAGATGATATACCTCTAACTAGCAAAAAGAGATGGAACCAAAATTCTGGATATCTTCTAATGTCCTCTCATCCGGGGTTAACCACCCAAACGACTATATCTAACCGGTGAGAAGAAACCTCACCATTCCGGATGGCGGTTTTTGATATTTAGTGCCAGTTGAGGATCAAAAATCGCACCAGATGCGGATGTCACCGCATAGGCTCCACAATCAAAAAATGGTTTAGCAGTCTCCGGCGAAACAATTCCGCCGTTAGCAATGATTTTTAACGACAAGTTTTTTCGGTCAACAATATTGATCGCACGTCTGACATAGTTAAGCGCTATTTTATGTATACCCGCACCAGTAATCCCACATGTTTCTCTACCGGAACCAAACACAGGGTTTCCAACCCTGTCTATTACCCGCTTATTTATGCCATTTATTAAAATAACACCGTCGACACATTCATTTGCAGCCTGCAGTACCGATGTCAGCAATTTATCATCAAAAATATACCCTAATTTTAATGTTACTGGCGTGGCACCAGCGTGTTTACGCAAATTAAGGCTTATCTGACGCACCATTTTACTATCAGCATAAAGCTCTCCCTCGCCGGTTGTCACATTTGGACAAGACAAGTTCGCTTCCACAACCTGGGCACCAGCCTCTATAACCATGCGTCCTAAAACACCATATTCTTCCGCAATCTCTTCCTTCGACATACCCGACCGAGGTGAAGCCACAATGGAAACGATTAAAACCTGCCCATCAAGTATTTTGGTTCGACAGTTTCGGATGTCCCTTAACCAAAAGGATGGCGGTTTTGATGGCATACCGAAAGACCCAGCGCCGGTAGCTTTTAGTAAATTGGTATTTCTTCGGAAACTCCTTACCAACGCGTCATTTGAAAATTTTGCGTTTTCAACAACCTCACCATCCACGAACACCCAATTCGGAAATGCATGGCAACGCCTTTGGACCAATCGAACTGACTTGTATGTAAGCAGATCAAAACCTAAACGACTGTATGTTTCTAACCAACGTTCATTAACAATAACACTTGCCGCGACCCCGAATTTTGAATTAGTAGGCAGACCAAAAAAGTTTTTGAGGGGTGTTTTAGGCATAGCCTGAAAATCCCCGTTGTGAACAGGTCCATGTTTAAAATTCCAATCGAAACTTCGGTCTAACCTATACGTACTCATAGTGAAAGATCACAAGTCAATGGTATGTGAAAACTGTTAAATAACAAATTTTCCTCCGACAGGCGGGCGGTTCCCGTGCGATTACCGGTTTCATCAAAGACCCATCGCCTCAAAGGGGGCCAGTCTCTATGCGAGTCCAGAACTCTATTCCCGCCACTATGAAATTAATAGAAATAAAGCAGTACAAATCAAAATCCCATATGTGACCTTTTGAAACCAAGCGGCGGGTGCCAACTCAAAAAGATATCGACCTGCGTAAATTCCGAAAATAAATACGGGTCCTACAAAAATAGCCTTCATAACCATAGGAACGTTATATACGCCCTGGAGACTTAACCCGATAATCCCAACAACTAAATTACATGCTAACGCGGCCAGGACATTTGCTCTTATAACTTCGGGAGAAGATGTCGAACTGTGAAAGTATACCGCACTAAGGGGAAAAGCAGGAACTCCAAAGCTCCCTGTAATGCCACCTGCAACCGAACCCGTGCAAATTCCAACCAAGATACGTCGTTTCCCATTATACCTCCAACCAAAGATCATGAAGACGGTAATAAGCAAAATGAATATACCCATGCCGCGTCGAATAAATGACGGTTCGGCAGATACAAAAAATAGAATTCCAAGTGTTATACATATCATACTGGGGCCGACGAGGGGTGCGACCTCCCTCCATTCAGCCTTCACTACCGCCTGAGAAAAAAGCTGGACCTGACCGAACAGCATTAAAATAACGACAATGCTGAACCCTGGTACGGGGCCAAACAAGAGGGCAAAAAAGGGAACCGCGAATAAGGCGCCCCCGAACCCCGCATATCCCTGGATAATACCCGCGGGCAGCGCAATGCATGCTGCAAACACCAAGCTAAAAGTCCAAATATCGTGAAAATTCTGAAGGAATATATCCATCGTGATCACTAGTTGGCCATAAAGAATTCTATTTATAAAGTGGCTATTCTGTTACCGTGAACAGGTACTTAGGTGGTTTGTTCTGGCACTAGTCATGGACTATAGGTAACAGCGGAATGATGACTAGCCCCGTTATCAGTTTTTTGTCAGACGGGCGTAGAGGGCGTGAACGTACCGGTGGTCGCTTGTTTCAAATTCACCGTCGGATATGTCGGTTTTGTATTCTTCTAGCTCCGCCCGTAATTCACCAGAAATATTGCCACGGGCTAGAAGTTTTTCTATTAGCGAAAGTGTTCGTGTTTCGTCGACGGTAGGGGTTGTATCAAATTCCCGTGTTTCGTCTGCATCTTCCTCATAATAATCGGGCTCTACGCTATCCTGCGTGTCATCCTCATCTTCTGGCTCATCTCCAACTAAAAGTTCCTCCCAACTCATTCCGGATTCTGTAATCTGACTATGAAGCATCCGCGCCGCAGCTAACACATCCTGATCTTGCTCGCTGCCCAGTTTATCCAACAGCTCAATCACTTCATTCCGTTCGAGGGGCTCGCTCATTAGAAGTATCTCCATCGTTTAGTGTACATTTCGGCAGCTCAGGCACTCAATAGTGTCTGTGGCACCCGATCCAGTACCTAACAGAAATCGAGTAAAGTGGCGACCATGAATAACTCTGTGATAGATCTAACTGATGAATAGGCAATGAGCTCATAACGCGTCGCCCGTTAGCCAAGTAAACACCCTCCAGTTTGTATGAGAATTAACAATTTCAATTTTCGACACGTATGATTTATTCCGAATCACCATCGGCAGCGCCAGAATCCGTTCGGACTGAGGGTTCTCTCGGTAATTTGGTGGTTCGCTTACCCCGGTCTGGATGAGCAGTGGTTTCCATGTAAACAGGGGGGGCTCCGCCACCCTTTTCCTCACCAAAGTAAATTGTCTGGTGAGGAAATGGAATTTCGATTCCGAGTTCGTCAAACTTTCGTTTCATGCGACGATTAAATTCACGTCCTATCTGCCACTGCTTGATGGGCTTAGTGGTAAACCGAGCACGCACCACAACAGCCGAGTCGTCAAAGCGTTGAACGCCCATGATTTCGATTGGTTCATTGATCATCGGACCATAATGAGGGTCTTCTTGCATCTCGGCCCCGAGGTCGCGCAAAACCTCAATAACTTCATCTACATCCTCGCGGTAGGCTATCCCAACGTCGAAAACATACCGTGAGAAATCCTTAGTCATATTTTCGACCATACCCACCGAGCTAAATGGAATTATGTGCACATTCCCGCCAAGGTCCCGCAGGCGAAGAGTTCTAATGGTAATTTCCTCGACTGCGCCAGATTTGTCGTTAACGCGGACTATGTCACCGATCGCAAACTGGTCTTCCGCAAGAATGAACACACCAGTGATAACATCTTTGACCAAGGTCTGAGCACCAAACCCAACAGCAAGGCCAATAACTCCCGCGCCAGCCAGAAGCGGACCGATATCAACACCAACTTCAGACAGAACTATTAGGGCTACTATTGTGCCTACAACTAGAAGCAATGCCTTCCGCAACAATGGTAGCAAAGTTTTCGCGCGGGCGCTGACTTCACGATTACCCTCTTCACCACTGGCAAGGTATCTTTCAATTACGGAACTCACCGCCTCCCAAAGAATTACTGCTACGACAATTACCAATCCACTTGAGACTGCACTCCCCAGAATACGTCGACCCGCATCAGTTCTCACCCAGCCAAACGCGTCAACACCCCATGCCTGGAGAATTGCAAATACCGCTATTGCTGAGATCACCGATACAATTGCGGTCTCTAAAATTGCGAAGTAACGATTGGTTCGGGCTGCAAGTCCAGGATATCGCGATAATGTCTCCGGCCGAACTCCAAAGCCTTTCCGAACAGCAGTATGTGAAAGAATCATCAGAATTTTAGCAATTGTTAGTATTACAAGACTCAAACCACTGGCCCGCAATATGAACTCAAACCCACCAGAAACTCCAAGCGCCCAAACGCCGTATACTCCGACCAAATAAACAATCGCAAGTACATGCCAAAGGTCGGCAAAACGACGTCGGGCAACTCGTAAGCCTAGCAATCCACCACCCTCTTGCCCTGCAATCCAGTCAGCAACTGTCTGGCGTATCTGAAGAACAAAAATTACCGCTAGAATTACAATCAAAAAGCCGATGGTATTGACCAGGCCGAGATAGCCACTGAAGGGCATTCCGAGAAGCAGAGCTACTTCGGCAAGAAAATAACCATAGACCCCAACATTGGTGAACCGGCGAACCCAAAGCACGATATAATTTGCATTTTCATTATCAATCGTCAAAACACGCAGTCCGGCAACCGTCGGGACGAAGAGCATTCGCGTAATTGCCATTACAACGCGCGCAATTACACTGGCATTTACCAATGCCAACGCAACCAAGCGCGTCGTCTTAGTGGGATCGAGAACTGTCAAAATAAGGTATGCGGTAGCAGCAAATGCTACTATAGGCACCACATCGATAAAGGTCCTGGCGACTAAAAACGGCAATCGAAGAATAACTGAATCTTTCTCGCTCCCCTCAACCGCCATTCGAGCTCGATTAAGCAAACGCCGGACAACCCATTCAATAAGCAAGGCGGAAACGAAAAGAAAGAGAATCTTCCAGACTGCATGAAACCATTTAAGGCGAGTTTCCGGACGCGAAAACTGCTGTGTGACCCAATCGGCAAACCGGGACACATCCAGTAGCAGGGAAGCCCCGATCACCAATTCCCGACTAATGCTTTCAATCCTAGCCGACAGTTCCTGGATCATCTGACCGCCAGAACGTCCCTCCTTGGTTTCCGGTAAATTTGATTTAGAACCAGCAGACGACTGCAACGCCTTTAGTCGGGCAATCAGTTCACTTCGTGCTGCCTCATCTTCGAGTGCCCGAACCAGATTGGTTATCGTCGCGGCATTGGTAGGGGCACCCTCCGTTGCGTTTACCGAATGCTCGGAAGAAACGTGTTGGGCGTAGGCCGACATTGGCAAAGTTAGAGTGCCAAGAACAAAACAAACATGGAAAAATATGTAAAAATTGAAGCGGCGCATCTATCTCGCAATAGTCGTTGTTACGACAAACCTATCTCCAAGTAGCACCTCTGTCACACGCTTTAGTGCCAAAGGTTCTAGATTTATTGGTCCGGACTCGATAGAGGCGTTTTTCGTATGATTTGTGAATATCAGCCCCGATATCCTCCAGTGAAC
>CAZCKO010000030.1:14596-27545 GCA_964499275.1 uncultured Rhodospirillaceae bacterium | reverse complement strand
GCCACTGCAGCATCGGTAACACTTAAAACTGATGGGCTTGCTTGAAAATGTTCTTTATTTTTCAATTTTTAATACCTCACATAAACCCTAGCTCTAATTTTGCAGCCTCACTCATCCGGTCAGGACTCCAAGCAGGTTCCCAGACAAGTTCAACACAAACTCCACCTATCCCTTCCACCTCTTTCACCACACGCTCTACATCACCGGGTAGAGTGCCAGCCACTGGACAAGCTGGTGACGTTAAAGTCATATCGATATGTACATCTTTCATAGCATTTACATCAATATTATAGATGAGGCCTAACTCATATATATTAACCGGTATCTCTGGGTCAAAAACAGTAGAAATCGCTTCGATTACCTTACCATCAAACTCATTGTTGGCTAAATCTGTTCTAGTATTGCGCTCTTCACCATGATTTGAAGAAGATGGCGGCTCAATAGCGTGAGTAGAATCGTTGGAGCTAGATACCACTGTATCCTTTTCCCTTTGTTTCGTAACCATTAAAGAATCGTCTCCTTTATTTTTGGATTCTTTTAAATCATCTTTCTTAAAAAACATTGCCCTGTCACTTATTCGGTTTTGACATCTTCATCTGAATTGTCAAGTGCAGCTAACATCGCATGCCATGATAAAGTCGCGCATTTAATCCTCGTTGGAAAGTCTTTAACACCAGTGAGTGTCTCAAGGTCCGCAAGTTCACCTGATGGCTCGGTTCGACCCGTAACAAGAGAAGTAAACTTCTCAAATATAGTCTTCGCTTGCTCTATTGATTTACCTTTGACCATTTCCGTCATCATTGATGCAGAAGCTATAGAAATTGCACAACCTCTAGCATCAAAACTCGTATCCAATATATGATCATCTTTTATTGATAGAAAAACCGTTACCTTGTCTCCACAGAGTGGATTGTTGCCGTTACCACTTTGATCAGGGTTTTCCATAGTGCCAAAATTTCTTGGATGGCGACTATGGTCTAGGATAATTTCCTGATAAAGGTCTTTAAGAGTCCGGGTCATTAGCCAAAAATCTCCCTAACACGTCCAAGACCGGCTACCAAGGAATCTATTTCGTCACGACTATTATACAAACCTATTGAAGCTCGAATTGTTGCGGCTACATTAAAACGTTCCATTACGGGTTGGGCACAGTGATGCCCTGTACGAACCGCAATTCCTTCCATATCTAAAATAGTGCCTACGTCATGGGGATGCACCCCATCCAAATTAAAGGACAGTATTGCTGCTTTTTCTGGAGCCTGCCCAATAATTTGCAAATGGTTTATCCCCTTGAGTTTTTCGGTACCGTAGGAAAGTAGATCCAATTCATGCACCGCAATATTATTTAGACCAACCGAATTAATGTAATCAATTGCAGTACCCATACCGATTGCTCCAGATATATGGGGGGTCCCGGCTTCAAACTTAAACGGTAAATCCGCAAAAGTAGTTTTTTCAAATGTAACAACGTCGATCATTTCGCCACCACCCTGATAAGGTGGCATCGCATCAAGTAATTCCTCTTTTCCATATAGTACGCCGATACCACTTGGACCGTAAATTTTATGACCAGAAAAAACATAAAAATCTGCGTCCATAGTGCGAACATCGAGTTCTAAATGAGGAGCAGCCTGACAACCATCCACAAGGACCTTAGCCCCTTTTTTATGCGCAATTCTAATAATTTCAGAAACTGGCAATACGGTTCCAAGCGCATTCGATACATGGGCAATCGCTACCATTCTTGTCTTATTATTCAACATTTTTGAATAGGCGCTCATATCGAACACCCCTTTATCGTCAATTGGTACAACCTTAATTAATGCACCTGTTTCTTCTGCGATAATTTGCCATGGTACTATATTTGAGTGGTGTTCCATAATAGAAAGAATAATTTCATCGCCTGCTTTAAGATTCCTGCGACCCCAACTAGAAGCTACCAGATTGATTCCCTCAGTAGCTCCTCGAACAAAAATTATCTCACGGATATTATCAGCATTAATAAAGTTACGTATTTTTTCTCGTGCAGCCTCCATCGCGTCGGTTGCCTTTTGACTCATATAATGAACGCCACGATGAACGTTAGAATATTCCTTGCTATAAACGTTAGAGACCGCGTCTATAACCGACAGCGGCTTTTGAGCGCTTGCCGCGCTATCAAAATAAACGAATGGCTTACCATGCACCTGTTGGGATAAAATGGGAAAGGCTACACGAACAAGATCAACATCAAATTTAGTTTGATGAATTTGACTATCAATTTTTGTCGCCATCCTTACGCAACCTCTTTAAATTTCTCAATATCTCGGAGCCATAAATTAATAAACCTTTCAAGATATTCTTTGGCATTATCCTCAGGCAGACCCTCTAAGAGATCTGAAACAAAAGCACGTACCATCATGTTTCGCGCCGTTACTCCGTCTATTCCACGGGTTTTTAAATAAAATAGAGCTTCCTGATCTAGCTCTCCGACTGCCGCACCATGGCTACATTTTACATCATCAGCATGAATAATTAGCTCCGGTTTACTGTCAGCATTAGCACCTCGAGAAAGCAATAGGTTCCTACTCATTTGGTGCGCTTCAGTTTTTTGAGAATCCGGCGCAACAAAAATTCGTCCCTGAAATACCGTTCGAGAGTGACCATCCAATACATTCTTGTAAGATTGACTACTGCGACAATAAGGTTTGTTATGAATTACATCGGTAGTATTGTCACAATGCTGCCTATCGCGAACCATTGCGAGGCCTTTTAACGAACAATTGGCCTCGTTATCATTTAAATCCACAGATATTTCTGAGCGGGCTAAACGCGCTCCAGAAGAGAGAACAAAGTTATTTAAATGGGCACTTCGTTCCAATCTTGCTGTAACTTGTCCGATATGCCAGCTGCTATCGCTTAGGTCTTGGTGAATTATATGTCGGAGATTTGCATCCCTTTCTAATACTAACTCAGTTACCACATTACAAAAACTAGTAGACTGCCCGAGCGAAATATATGTCTGGATTATTGTCGCTTCACTATTTTGCCCAGCCGTCACCAAATTCCTTAGGTGCATTTCTGCCGCTGACTTCTCTGACATTACAAAGATAAACTGTATTGGGCGTGCTATGGACACACCGTCTACTATTTGAAAAACTACCCCATCTTGCATTAATGAAGTGTTAAGTGCCGCGAGCCCTGCTTTTTCGATATCGACGATACTTGGCCACGGCGAATGGTCATCTTTCCCATTTAAAAAGCCAGCGAGAGATTCAAATCTTGCTTTTCCTTCTAGCCCCTCTATGCACGATAACCTGGGAGAAAATATTCCGTCTACAAATACGATATTGTATGAACTCTCCAAGATATAAGATTCGAATGCGTCTCTTTTAATATCATTATTTGGCCTTTGTCTAAATTCGGCACGAAATAACTGCCTTAAATCTGTATACTTCCATGTTTCCGTCCGACGTGTTGGAAGGCCCTCACGCCTGAGGACCTCCATAGCTTTTTGTCGTAAATGGCTGGCTCCCGGTAATTGGTCGCGCAAAGCGGCAAATCGGGACTCGTAATATTCAATTTTTGAATCAGGATGAAGTTGAGTTCTTGACATTAAGGTGGAACCTTTATCTAAGCTGCTTCGGTTTTATCAAATCCGAGAGCTCCATACCCTTTTTCCTCCAACTCAAGTGCAAGTTCTTTAGTGCCAGAGGCGACAATTTTTCCCTGTGCGAGAACATGAACATAATCCGGAACTATATAGGCTAAAAGTCGTTGATAATGGGTAATAAGGAGAGTTGAACGTTTGGACGAACGTAGCCCGTTAACTCCATCAGCAACAGCCTTAAGGGCATCGATATCAAGACCAGAATCAGTCTCATCAAGCACTGCAAATTTGGGTTCTAACAAAGACATTTGTAACACTTCATTTCTTTTCTTTTCGCCGCCAGAAAATCCGACATTCACCGGTCGTTGCAGTAATTTATCATCCATTCCTAACGAACGCGCTTTTTCTCGGACCAACTTCAGAAATTCAATTGCAGAAATCTCTTTTTCTCCACGATAGCCACGGATCGAATTCAGGGAGGTACGTAAAAAATTCATACTAGATACCCCAGGAATTTCGACCGGATATTGGAAAGCCAAAAACACCCCTTCACCCGCACGTTCATGTATATCCAGATCCAATAAGTTTTTACCGTTATAAACAATTTCACCCTCAGTAACGTCGTAACCTTCACGACCAGAAAGTACATATGAAAGTGTGCTTTTCCCAGAGCCATTTGGTCCCATAATGGCATGTACCTCACCGGTTCCGATCTCCAGATTGACACCACGAAGAATTTCTTTTCCTTGAACCGAGACATGGAGATTATTAATTAAAAGCATTCAACTAATACCCTTTCGAAAATCCTGTTACCCAACGCTACCTTCAAGACTAACTGCCAATAGTTTCTGCGCTTCCACAGCAAACTCCATGGGAAGTTCCTTAAGTACCTCTTTGCAATACCCATTAACTATTAATGAAACAGCGTCTTCTGCAGTAAGACCGCGTTGCATCACATAAAACATTTGATCTTCACTAATTTTAGACGTGGTTGCCTCATGTTCAACTTGAGCGGTGGGGTTACCTGTTTCAATATAAGGCACGGTATGGGCCCCGCATTGATCGCCGATCAAGAGAGAATCACATTGTGTAAAGTTTCTAGCACCTTCCGCACTACCCAGAACCTTAACCAGACCTCGATAGGTATTTTGTCCTTTACCAGCCGAAATTCCTTTGGAAATGATAGTACTCGATGTATTCCGGCCTAAATGCGTCATCTTGGTACCAGTGTCAGCCTGCTGAAAATTATTCGTTAACGCCACGGAATAAAACTCACCAACTGAGTTATCTCCTTCCAGCACACAACTCGGGTACTTCCAAGTTACAGCCGAACCGGTTTCTACCTGTGTCCAGGAAATTTTAGAATTTTTACCTCGGCACAAACCACGCTTGGTAACAAAATTATATATTCCACCAACCCCTTCTTCATCTCCCGGATACCAATTTTGAACCGTGGAATACTTAATTTCGGCGTCGTCATGAGCAACAAGTTCAACCACAGCTGCATGCAGTTGATTTTCATCGCGCATAGGAGCCGTACATCCCTCCAGGTAACTTACATGAGAACCTTCATCGGCGATTATCAACGTTCTTTCGAATTGGCCTGTCTTAGCAGCGTTTATCCGGAAATAGGTTGATAATTCCATTGGACACCTTACGCCCTTCGGAACATAAACAAATGTGCCATCGCTGTAGACTGCGGAATTGAGAGTCGCAAAAAAGTTATCCGATTGTGGTACGACGGACCCCAAATATTTTCGAATTAATTCGGGATGTTCCTTGACCGCTTCACTTATTGAACAAAAAATGACTCCAACTTCTTCTAACTTATCTTTAAAGGTTGTTGCCACTGAAACGCTGTCAAACACTGCGTCCACCGCTACCCCTGCCAACGCGGCCCGTTCGTGCAAAGGGATCCCCAGTTTGTCATATGTCTCTAGTAATTTAGGGTCCACATCATCAAGACTTTTTGGAGCTTCTTTGTCTGACTTTGGTGCAGCAAAATAATAAGCGTCCTGATAGTCAATTTTTGGATAATTAACTAAAGCCCAGCTAGGCTCATCCATACCAAGCCACTTGCGATATGCTTCCAGTCTCCACTCTAGCAACCAATTTGGTTCTTCTTTCTTTGCAGAAATATAACGGACAATATTTTCATCAAGCCCTTTTGGTGCAAACTCAGAGTCAATATCGGTAACAAACCCATATTTATACTCGCTTTTTTCTGCAAGTTTTTCAGCCGTTTGTATTTCTACCTCAGCCAACATCTCCTCCCTGCCCAGCATGGTTTACAGTTGGTTCAAAGGGCCGATACGGAACGATAGGGGCTATTTGTGGGGTCATATCTGCAAGTGTCACAACGCGAAGTGCGCCGACCACAGCATCATTAATTTTACGCCAATTTGTCTTTGTTGGGCATAGCGCCTCTATATCACAAACCCCATCCTCTTCTATTGTGCAATCAGTCAAGGCGATAGGGCCATCGACGGCTGCAATAATTTCAGTAACAGGAATTTCTTCTGCCGCGCGCACTAAAGCGTAACCACCTTTCGCTCCCCGCTGGGATTCAAGCAAACCCGCGTGTGCGAGGAGTTTTAATGTCTTGGCTACAGTCGGCACCGGAAGACCTGTAACCAAAGCAAGATCAGGAGCCTGCATCAGCGAAGATGGGCGACCGGCTAATTGCGCCATTAAAACAATAGAATAGTCTGCCAAACGGCTTAGCTTAATCATAAAATATCCACAATTATTAAAAAGACCAATTCGGTCCTAATATTTAGTACTATTTTAGTCTACAATAGAAATAAGGATTTATATGGTGAAGTCAACACTTTCTAGGTTAGATTGGGTTAGATGATTTATGAATTAATGAAATCTTGTTGACGACGTAAAATTTTTCCACCGAGAGCCCCGGTATGTTCTCCACCTTGTAGTGTTTTAATTCCATTAACCAGTACGGTCTCCACACCAGCAGCATATTGATGAGGTTCCTCATACGTCGCCCTTTCAGCGATAGATTCTGGATCAAAAACTGTAATATCAGCGCTAAAACCGGGTTTAAGAAGACCTCTGTCACGTAGGCCTAAGGCTTTTGCCGAAGAACCCGTCATTTTATAGATGGCGTCTTGAAGGGATAGCAGGCCTAAATCTCGGCTATAATGTCCTAACACCCTTGCGAAGGTACCGTAAAAACGTGGATGTGGCCGGCCCTGCCCCGTTGTTCCCTCTGGAGAGACCGAATTACCATCCGAACCAATCATTACATCAGGGTCTTGAACGAACGCCCTTACATCAGCTTCTGAAATGGAATCAACCAATACCCGCGTCTGACCACGGTCTTCAACAATAAAATCCAAAGCCATTTCAAACTGATCTACACCCCGCTGTTCTGCCAAACTTGCGATGGTTCTACCGGCATATTCGGGTAGGTCAGGTGATATAGAAATACGAACAGCTTCCCAAGATGGTATTCTTCCAAAATTATTAAGGCCTTCCTGACCAATTTCCTTTCGTAGTCGCTCTCTCATATCTGGGTTTTCTAGCCTTGTTAAGGTTGCCTCTATTCCTCCCTCCTGTAACCAAGCCGGCATAAGATTACGAAGGGGATTGCTAGCAGCCGTATATGGATATATGTCACAGTCGATTGGAATTCCCCTATCTCTTGCCTCAGAAAATAAATCCATAGCCTTACGAGCGCCGCCCCAATTATCCAAGCCTGAAAGTTTCATATGAACAATTTGGACATGAACACCAACCTGTTCAGAAAATTCCATCGTTTCTTGAATAGCATCAAAAACGTTATTACCTTCGTTCCTTAAATGGGTAAAGTAAGATGCACCACTCATCTCGAGTATCTTCCCTAGTGCTACAAGTTCTTCTGTCTCAGAAAATGATCCCGGGGCTGTAAAGAGACCAGACGACATGCCCAGGGCACCGGATGCCAGAGCTTCCTTTAACAGCTCTTTCATATGAGACAATTCATCTGGTGTCGGGGGCCGATCCTCCAAACCCATTGTCATGAGACGTAATGTATTGTGGCCGACAAGATGAACCGCATTGACCGATAACGCTGGGTAATGGTTTAGGTAATCATTAAAATTAGTTTCCTTGAATGATAACCACGGGGCACTTGGGCTAAGATATTCTGACAGTGCATCCACCTTATCTGGCAGCGCGGGAGCACAAGAATACCCACAATGTCCAATCACTTCCGTGGTAACACCCTGACGAATTTTGCTCTCCGCCTGAGGCATAAGGGGTAAAGTCCAGTCCGAGTGTGTTTTTATATCAATAAAACCGGGCGAAACAACTTTGTCAGTGGCATCTATGGTCTCAGCCTCGCCTTTGGAAATATCATTACCCATTTCGATTATGCGTCCTTCGTCTATGGCAACATCTGCATAAAATGGTTCCGCCCGAGTACCATCGATAACAAGACCGTTTCGAATAACTATCGGTTTTGACATATTATTCACTGCTCGGAAGAAATTTTTCGGAATGAATTAGTTTACTATTAACTCCACGTTCGGATAACCAGTTTTCGGCCACCTCAATCATTGGAGGAGGGCCGCAAAGGTATATATCGGCCTCTGAATTGATAAAGTCCTCATGCAAAAGATCGGTAACATGCCCTACATTACCCGACCACTCCGGGTCTCCATTAACGACCGCTATCTCGGATTTTAATGATAGACCGCGGGATTTATAATGGTCTAATGCATCCAAGGAAAATAATTCTGAAGGTTCATTTGCTCCAACCAATAAATTTATAGGTTGGGATGTTCTTCCTAATTCAACCATTTGATCAAGCATTGACAGCATTGGGGCCAAACCAGTGCCACCTGCAACCATTAAAATCGGTCGAACGGGCTCACGTAAATAGAAATGACCAAAGGGGCCCTTCATCGTAATAGGATCACCGGGCTCCGCTCGTTCACGGACATAATCGCTCATGACACCGTATTCCAAAACTTTGATGAAAAAACTTAATACTTCGGTCTGATGGGGGGGGTTAGAAAATGAATATGAACGATAGTTATCTGTGCCGGGTACCGATAAATTAACATATTGTCCCGGCAAAAATCCAAGCCCATCATTATTTTCAGTAACAATTCGTACATCTAGCCGTTCCACTGTGGAGGACACCTGCTCAATAGCAACAACTTCGCAAATCCAAGTTTTTGGCTCTTGTTTTATGGCTAATCGAGATTCGTATGGAAATTCAATAACGCAATCTGATCGCGCATGCATTTGACATGTAAGGACCTCGCGTTGGGATACCTCACCCTCAGATAACGCCTCCTCCGAAATATCATCCAGATCATAATCACCCTCTACGCAATGCGCTTTACATGTAGCGCACGCCCCCTCCAGACAATCAGTCAAAATTCTGATTTTATTACGCAAACAAGCAATATAAATGGTGTCATTTTCATCAGCGTGTATCCGCTCACTGCGGCCATCTTCAAAAACTAAGGTAACGTTATGTTTACTCATAAATATTAGGTATTCTGATTAAATTAAGGAATAATAAGGGGCTTTAAAGCTTTCCCATCCAAAATCAATTGAAAGCCCGAGATACCCTCTGAAAGTGGAATAGAGTGGCTATGGATAGGACTTAAATCTACGGATCCGGACGAAACAAGCTCCGAAGCAACTTGCCAGCTATCCCAAATGCGTCTTCCGTGAATATTTTGCATTTCGGGACACTTTAGTAACCATCGTGTAAAATCAACTGGAATTTCCTTTGGTGGTGCCCCGACCAGTCGTAAATCACCCCCTTTAGAAAGGGATTGAAAACAGGCATTAAAACCATTCTCCGAACCCGAATATTCAATGGCAACATCAACCCCTTCTCCACCGGTGATATCCATAATAATGGCTTGCAAGTCTTCTTCAGAAGCATTTACCGCCCGATCTGCACCCATTTCTTCACTCATATCAAGGCGAAGCGGATTAATATCGCAGGAAATTATACGAGTAGCACCAAGCGCTCGAGCCGTTGCTACATTCATCATTCCAATCGGCCCACAACCATTTACCAATACTGTACGCCCAGCAACACCGGATCCGGCGAGAGTAGCGTGAACTGAAATCCCAAACGGCTCCATCATCGCCGCAACCTCTTCTGGCAAACTTTTTGGATTTTTCCAGGCTATCTGAGATGGGACCGTAACGTATTCGGCAAAGCCCCCATCAAAATTTATACCAGGGTAAGTAGTATGAAGACAAAGGTGTTCATTACCCAAGCGACATTGACGACAGGTGCCGCAGTAAACATGGCTTTCCAGGCTGACGTAATCACCAACGTTGACGTTCAACACGCCTTCACCAATCTTTTTAACATATCCACAAGCTTCATGGCCAAGGACCCGGGGCAACTGCATCCGACGGGCCATACGGGGAGCCCAGTGATAAATTTGCATGTCGGTCCCACAAATTCCTGCCGCGGCAACTTTAATTAGAATTTCGCCTGCATCGGGATCTCGTGGTTCCCGGTCCTCAATGGCAATGCCGCCTTCGCCCTCTTTAATTTTACATACTGCAAGCATGATACAATCGCCCTAAAGATGGTAGATATCGACCGGCCCCTCAAGCTGATCGTCGACTAAAGTAATTTTCTTCTGAATAATTTTGAGATCACCATTTAATTTTCTGAATTTGAAATCGTAGAGGCTCGCCCGGTTTTGGCTCCCGTGCTTACCAAATGAATGCACCAAACAATTTGCTGATGCTACAATTAATTCGCCTTCTGCCTCGGATATTAAGATGTTACTCACTATATGAACGGTACGATCAAGTGGCAAAGACGCATACGAATCACGAGATTCTATACGAAACACTCTATCTTCAAGCCCTCCCCGATCTCTAAAATACATCAGGTTAAGCTGTGTCTCTGGATCATTAACGGTTTTTTCTTCATCCGCCCACGACGGAACCCAATATACGGCATCTTCTGCAAATAAATCTATCCACTCATCCCATAACCTTCGGTCGAGCAGCGTGGTCTCTTTGTTAATGAGTTGAGTCACCTCAAAAGTTAATTCCTTATCAATATTCATTTTCAAAACTTAACTTTTAATCCGTGGAACAATTCATCATCTTCTGCCATCGGCGATAAAATCCAAGAAACAGGGTCTCATTCTCCCAGCTCTCGCTACTCGAAACTGGTTCAAAGCCAACGGCCTTAGCCCCTTCATCAGGGCCCACCGTCATTGTTTTAAGTCCTCTATTAAAGTCACTCCACTTTGTTTGGCTTGCCATACTTCCAGCCATGGTATCCTCTAGCGCCGCCATATCATCTGAAGTTGCCATGCCAGCCGTCAAATAAAAATCCTCAAACTTTCTTAAGCGAGCCGATCTCGCTTCATCATCTTCTCCTACAGGAGCAATGCAATACACAGTCACCTCTGCACGATTAGACGATATAGGCTTTACGTAACGAATTTGCGTAGACGGATTATCCATAAGCATCACGTTAGGAAAGATAGCAAGGTTTCGACCCTTTGATAAAATCCAATCAACATGGGCGGGTGGCAGATTTGCTTCAAGCCAGTCCTTTTTTTTGTAAATTGGCCTTCTTTCGGGCGTCGTGTGCTGAGCCCAGATCGACATGTGTCCATTGCCAAGGTCATATGCCCCTGACGGGACCATACCCACCAACCTACCGCCCTCGGTTTGTTTTAGTCCCTTTAAACCATCGCGTTCTTCGCGGTTACGCACAGTCGACGCAAAAACTCGATGAACAGTGGAAACGTGATAACCGTCGACACTGTTTTCCAGTTGCATTTTCCAATTGCCCCGAATGACATAAGTAGAACTTCCAGGGACAACCTCTAGGCCTTCGGGTGACTGCTCAACCATGAGATCGATCCAAGTAGAAGCCGCTCCTAGGTAGGATTCTAAAGGTTCTACTTGATCAACCAAACTCCCAAAGATGAAACCACGGTAATTCGCAACCTTTGCAACTGGTTTCAAATCATACTGAGATCGATCAAAATCATCCTTACCAAAACCCTCTTTCTCATTCTTAATCCTAATACAGCGCCCATCACACCCGTAAGCCCACCCATGAAACCGGCAGGTCAGTGTTCTCGTTTTCCCTTGTTTTTTTGGGGTAAGTAGTGCGCCGCGATGGGAACAAACATTTAAAAAAGCAGAAATATCGTTATTGTTTTGTCGAATAACCACGACTGGGTGCCTTCCAATATCAGCGGCAAAATAACTCCCCTCTTCTGGAATTTGGCTTTCATGGCAGAGATAAACCCAGCTCTTTTCAAAAATCCGTTCGATCTCAGCATCAAATATATTTTGGTCTGTGTAGACCGACCGATCAATGCGGAATACACCCTCAGAAACACGATCATCTACAAGATCTTCGTATCCATGATTTTGATAGGATCCATCCATAAACTCACCCCAGATTCAAAAATATAGGAAGCTTCGAAATTTTAAGATAATAAACATATAACGCCCCTTTGCGAATATAGGAAATACCCTTAGAAACAAATATTTTTGCTTTCAAGGAATTACCCCTTTGCAGAAACTAATTTAATGATGCAATATAAAAAAAAAGAAGTCAGTTACAAAACTGTACAAAAACAGAGGAGGAAGGCGTTGAAGGGCGCCACGATATTATTTACAGAAATGTCACCCGATATCGATTGGGAAGACGACTTTAACCGTTGGTACGACACACATCACATTCCTAACCGGACGAAGGTAGAGGGTTTTATAAGTGCCCATAGATATCGCGACCCGGACAGGCCTGCATATCTTGCAATCTATGAAATAGCCTCAGAAACAGTACTCCACAGCAGTGATTACGAAAAAGTTCGAGCACAGCCCAACGCGCAAACGGCATGGATGCTATCTAATGTTGAAAATTATAGCCGTTATATTGGTAATGAGATTAGTGACACTCGGCAGAAGGGTGTTGGAGAGGGGGCTATAGACGAAGCATTTGTTTTCGCGGAATTCTACAGTGTTCCTGACGACAAATCTGATGACTTTAATAAGTGGTACGACGAAGAATACAGCCCATTGGTGTTAAAATGCCCGGAATGGAAGGCTGTACGTCGATTTGAGATTATCGAAGGAGACCCGCAACCGTGGACACATTTAGCCCTTCACTATTTGTCCAATGCGGTAACAGCATTATCTTCAAAGGAATTTGAAGAATCTCGAAAAACAGATCTACGGGAAAAATTAGAACAAGAATATTGGTTTCAGGGCAGCAGTCAGTTTTATGAAGCCATTGGGGGCAGGTTCAAAGCCTAACCGGTTATCGTTGCTTATTCAGCAAGGTTTTCTCTTAAATCACCAGAAAACTTATTAGGATTAGGTCTGCAACTTATTTGC
>CAZCKO010000030.1:0-14586 GCA_964499275.1 uncultured Rhodospirillaceae bacterium | reverse complement strand
CGCCATTTGAATGCAACATGCTCTAATCTAGCGAACACTCCGTGCTCTAAAATTAGCATCAAAATCACAAACATAATGATCCACGCTAATACAAGTTCCATATTAAACTGCTCGAACCAGAAAAAGAACATATAACCGATCCCATATTTAATTCCAAAGGTCTCAGCTAACGCGACAATTTTCCAGGTCATGCCAAACGCAAACCGAAAAGCAGAAAAAATATAGGGAAGAAGCTGTGGTATATAGACTTTACGGATGAGCATTCGTTTATCGGCACGAAAAACCCTTGCCATGTCAATTACAGACTTGTCCATTGCCTGAGCCCCCTGAAAAATATTCACGGCTACATAAGGCGTCACAACCCCAACAACAGCGACAAGACTTCCAATCTCGTTAAAGCCAAACCACATAACAGCCAAGAAAACCATAAGGATCGTCGGCATGGTCAACGCCAAAGGAATCAGGGACATCATCGAAAATTCAATTACTTTTCGCAGTCCCATTGCCAAGCCAATGGCGATACCTAGAAGCATCGCCACCCCGAAGGTTAAAAACGTCCTCCCCAGTGTAATTCCTACATGAAAATAGGCGGACTTCCCCTCTGGACCCGGCTCAACCAAAACTCTTCCAATAGCCTGGGCAATAGCAAGGGGTTCGGGTAGAACCTCAGCGTCGGCCATTAATTTGGCAAATAGATACCAAATACAAATCAGTACAAATATAGAACCAATTCTTATAGAGACGGCTGTCGCTTTCTCTGACATTTAGCCGTCCTCTAACTCTTGGGCGTCCAAGACACTAAAGAATTCTTTCACGAGTTCTTTTTCTAGGTCGAAAATCTTAGGATCTTCCGGTTTTCTTGGGCGCGGGACGTCAACTTCAATCTGTTTGAATATCCTCGCCGGCTTCGTACTCATCATGTAAATATTGTCAGCCAGAAAAACCGCTTCACCGAGATCATGCGTAATAAACAAGATAGTGGGATTGGCGCGCATCAATATTTCCATTAAATCAAAACGCATTTTTCTTGCCGTAATTTCGTCCAAATGGCTAAACGGCTCGTCCATCAACAAAATATCTGGTTCTATCGCTAGGGCTCGCGCGATGGCTACACGTTGTTGCATACCACCGGATAGGTTGAGAGGGTAATTTTTTTGCTGACCTTCAAGGCCCACCATTTCAAGGTACTTGTCTACCCGTTCTCTCCATAGGTCTTTGGAAATATCCTGAGATTCGAGAGCAAAAATCATATTGTCCTCGACTGTTAACCAGTTTAACAGACGCGCATTCTGGAATACGTACCCTACTCTTGGCTCTGCCGCTTCAGAATCGGAATAAACATCCAGCGTGCCCCCATCTGAAGGGTCATGTGTTTCAATTCCTGCTATAATATTCAGCAGAGTTGATTTACCGCACCCAGATGGGCCGACGATGCTAGCAAACTTTCCCTTTTCAACTCTAAGGCTAATCGCATCAAGAACAACAAATTCCTCGCCCGTCATCGGATCAGGAAATTTTTTAGTAAGATTTTTTACATCGACAACGGTATTTCCGTGTCTATTCATTTGATCAGTTGGCAATTTGATGTCTCCAAGCAAAGGTATGCCGTTCCCATAGACGGAACACTAAAAGTTCTATTACAACCATGAATACCATGAAACTCAAACCCCAGGTGAGCATCATGTCTACGCGTGTCTCCTCAAACCAATAAATTAATTTTTGTCCTACCCCACTACTGACGCCAAAAGCTTCACCGACAAGAACAATTTTCCAAGAGAGAGAAAGGGCGATACGCATCGCTGAAAAAATATAGGGCATGAGCTGCGGAATAAGTACCTTGCGCAACATACTCCATTTATCCGCGCGGTAAACTGTTGCCATATCTACAAGTTCTTTTTCAAGAGCTTTCGTTCCCTCCCAGATGTTCATGGAAACAAAAGGAAACACTATTAAAATAACGGTAAGCATGGGGGCCCATTCCGAGAGCCCAAACCATAAAACGGATAGAAAAGCCCAACATATAGCCGGAAAGGTAAGTAGCACCATAATCCAACTATCCATGAAGGATTCAAAATTTTTCCTGATGCCCATCAAGATTCCAATGGACGTCCCTATCAGCATACAAAGAACAAGCCCGTTAAAGATTCTTGTGAGGGTTTGCCAAATAACCGAGTAAGATGCCGGGTCACTATACACCTCAACGATTAAATCGATAAGGTATACCGGACCCGGCAAAAACACCGGAATAAAAAACAGGGAAGCCACCTGCCATATAATCAAACTAACAAGAATTGTTAAGACACCTGGCACCAGTCCAGGTTTTAAATTTAATGACTTCACTGCTCTCTACTCAATTATATCGCTACACTTACGATTTACTTCAAAATTAAGCCGGTTTTTTCTTTAGGCGGTATCTTTGTCAAAATACCGTGCTTCTTAGCCATGTGGAGAAATTGCCACTGTTTGTCACGTGTCTCTTCGTTCCAATCAGTGATCAACATCTTTCCTTGCTTTAACCAGCTCTCATAGGTTTTGGCTTGCGCTTCATTTTTGACGGCTGCTAACTTACCATATTTTTTAACCGCTTTTCTTAGGTTTTCGGGCTTACGGAGCCATTTATACCCTTCAGTAAAAGCTTTTACAAAAGCAGTTGCACGAGCTCTGTCGGCATCTACCCACTTTCTCCAGCAAACTAGAGGAGCAGACCAAAGAATCGATTGTCCCGTTTTCTTCTTCCAGTAAGCATTTGGGGCATAAACAGAGCGGTATTTATCAGGTTGAGCCGCAGCAGCAATGGTCAAAGAACTAATATTGAACATTGAGTCAACTTGTCCCCGATCAAGCATTTTGAGAAGTGCTGGTGGAGCTGCCTGTACAAACTCTGTATCTTTCAAGACATCAAAGCCGTACCCATCGATTACAGTGGCACGCATTGCCTTGAAAGCTCCGGCTCCAGTTGACCAACTGGCAAACTTCTTCCCCTTTAAATCAGTAATTTTCTTGAAAGGTGAAGATTTAAGAACGAAAACTTCCTGCATCACCGTAAGTCCACCGCCGACAATGACCCAATCCAACCCTTTGTTGATACGGGCAATAGCCGCTGTACCCGCATAGGTCGTGCAGGGAACCTCACCAGCGGGAAGGCCAGCCATGTGTCCCTTGAAGGGCCTGTTATCAATTTCGAGATCGATCCCGTGCTTTTTAAAAATACCAGCATCTCGGGGACCATAGGAATATAACATCAGAATACTGTTACGAGCGGCTGTGATCTTCACCTTTTTTAGTTTGCCAGCATCCACCGAAGTTGTCACGAAGACGGAGACAACCCAGCAAAGACAGGCGAACAAAATTGAATGTTTCATTATACCTCTCCTCAAAAATTAATTAACTTTTTTTCGCAGCGCGGCACCGTATGACTTGTTTCAACATTTCGCAAGCCCCTGTATAACATTCAGAAGATAATAAAAATGTGTGCCCTTTTCAACATAACCCATATAGTTCGGCTATACACACACCCACTCGCAAGGATTAAACCGTGAAACCCTTTTTCATTATATCTTTATGCTCCGCCCTGTTGATTGGCTTAGCGCCAAATTTAAATGCAAAAATAAAAACCAACAACAAGTCCAACGACTTTGTCGTAGCAATTGTGAATGGAACGGCAATAACAGAATCAGGAGTAAAGGTTTTTTACACAACATTACCGTCTCAATATAAAAAAATACCGTACCAACAAATTCGGGATAAACTAATCCAACGAATAATCGAACAAACGCTCATCGCAGAAGCCGCGATCAAGAGTAAGCTGCACGAGGATAAGTTAATCAGGAAACGAATAGCTATAGCTCGGCGCGGCGTGCTTAACGAAGCATATCTATCAAGAATTATGAAAAGAGAACTTTCGGAAACCAAGGTCAGAGAAGCTTATCAAAAATCAATTGCGCTTCAGCCCAAGCAAACAGAAATTCGAGCGCGCCATATCTTAGTTAAAACAAAATCTGAGGCGACCAAAATTATTTCCCTTCTTAGAAAGGGCGCAGATTTTATAAAATTAGCTAAAGAAAATTCCATTGGGCCATCAGGTAAAAACGGGGGTGACTTAGGTTTTTTTGGAAAAGGCCAAATGGTCCCACCTTTCTCCAAAGCCGCATTTGATCTTGAGAAGGGTCAATTCACAGCCGAACCAGTGAAGACACAGTTTGGCTTTCACATCATCAAGTTAATGGACCGACGAATAGCAGGTAGAGACAATTACGACCAAGCTCTTTCAAAAATTCGTAACGAGCTGTTGGACAAGATATTTGACAAATCAATAAGTGTATTGCGGTCCAAGGCGAAGATTGAATTAATTGGCGGTGTTAGTAAAATTAAGCCTATTCGTTAGATTAGAATAAAGGGATATAAAAATGGAAAGTCGCCCCGCGAGTTGGCGAGCCCGAATTGGAACAATCATTCCGGTAAGTAACACGACTAACGAGACAGAATTTAACGAAATGAAGCCTGAAGGTGTTACCGTTCATTTCACCCGGGTACCTCTTCATAACAATCCAGCAGAGGACGATTTTAACGATATGCTCTCCCATGCTGGAGAGGCATCTGAGAACCTTGCCGCTGCCGGCGCCGATATAATCGTTTACGGCTGCACATCTGGATCAATGGTGTGCCCCGCTGACCGCCTCATAGGGATAATGGAAAACAAATCCGGCAAGCCATCAGTTTCTACAGCGGGCTCCATTATTGATGCCCTAGAGATACTTGGGGTTTCCCGAATTTCGATGGCAACACCCTATACGGAAGCGACAAATGAAAAAGAAAGCAATTTTATGGAAAAAAATGGCTTTGAAGTCGTAGCTATGAAAGGGCTTGGCCTTGGCGGTACGTTAGAAAAAATTAAAAAAATGTCACGGGTGCCACCCAATGAAATTTATTCTCATGCTAAGTCAGTAGACCGCGATGAAGCTGAAGCAATTCTCATCTGTTGTACAGATTTTGGCTCCTCTGGGGTGATACAAGAGCTTGAGGAAGACCTTGGAAAACCCGTGATTAGTAGTAATACTGCATCCTTTTGGAATGCCCTTCGTAAGGCGGGTATAAATGACCAAATAAAGGGATATGGGCGCCTGTTCGGATGATTTCTTAACCCTCCGGATCTGCTTCCCAGGCATCGATAGCTTCCTTAGCATTTCTAAACGCGTCAACACCCGCGGGGATCCCACAATAAACTGTAGCGTGGATAAGTAGCTCACGAATTTCTTCTACAGAACAGCCATTACGTAACGCTCCCCTGGTGTGCGCTTTTAATTCCGCCGGTTTTCCTAATGCCGTTAACATTGCTAATACCAGCATCGAACGGGTTTTACGATCCAGCACACCCTCTCTACCCCAACCCATTCCCCAACAATATTCTGTAACGACATCCTGAATGGCCCCGTGGAAATCATCCTGGGAAGCTTTTTCAATATTTGGATCAACATATTCCGAACCGAGGACCTCTCGACGAATATTCAAACCCTTGTCATAAGTTTCTTTATTGGAAATCGCCAATTTATTTCTCCCTTATTCTCCGACAGTCATTAACCAGTTTTTAAAAATCTGTTATTTCTTTTCATATAAGTTAAAATCGTTGGATTAAACCATGGCTCAGACGCTAATTTATTGCGCCATTCTGTATCTGAAGCAGCAGCCCTTTCCGGAACTTCCAACGCACCCTTGCCTTCCAGATAATGTAAAATTAAATGTGTATGTGGTTCAGGGTCCTGCTCAATAATTTTAAAACGCCGGGAACAAAACCAACTTTGATTTTGTTGCAACATCGGCGCATGCTCGGTGTCAAACCAAGTTTCAAACTCCTCGTGTGTCTTTGCCGGAACAGTAAATAGCGCACAAAATAATACGTCGGCATTCAGCGGATTAGTGTCCACGTTTGATTGCATGAGAACAAACTGTTCCGTTGCAATATATCGAGTAAAACCTGAAACCGATTTTAACATCTGATAGGTCGGGTTATCAGGTGTCAGCTTACGCTTTTTATATTCCTCGTGGTCAAGAGCCTCCGGTCCTTCAAGTTCATAGACCGCCAAAAAATGGGGCCCATCGGGGGATTGATAGCGCATTGCACTTAAAAAACCTGGAACACCCTGCACATGGCTCGGGGAATGGTGGCCGTCATACCAATCATTAAACTTTTCCTCTTGTCCACTGGGCGGAGTCATCTCTGAAAATAGGATAGCACCTCCCTTGACTCCCGTTAAATCAGTTGTCATTACGCGGTTCTCACTTAACATCTTGACACGCTGCATCGAGAGCTTTGACCGTATCTTCAAAATCCTGATCGCTATGGACTGAGGAGACGAAGCGGCGCACCGATGGTAAAACATACAGACCATGCCGCATCTGACAAAGATCTAGTTCTCTAGTAGCCGCCATATCTGCTTGAATAAAGTCTCCAAAGTTTTCGGGCTCTTTTTCCATGAATACAATTTGCCACAGTGACCCGCGACCTATTGCCAGGGCTGGTATCCTATGATTGTCGAGTACCTCCTGACAACGCCGCTGTATTTCCTCTGAACGACTGTGCAATTGATTGTAAAATCCAGGACTGCGAAGCTCTTCCAATGTTGCAAGCCCCGCTGCGCAACCAACCGGGTTGCCGTGGAGTGTACCGTTTATATATGCGTAATTATCCTTGCCTCGGTTAACCGGATTGCATTGTTCCATAATTTCCGTAGGCCCACCTACACAAGCGACCGGACCACCTCCGCCCACAATCTTACCGTAACTCGCTAGGTCCGGCTTCACACCGAAATATGTTTGGGCCCCGCCATAGGCAAGACGAAATCCGGTTACAACCTCATCGAATATTAAAAGAATATCATTGTCGCTACATATCTCTCGTAACCCTTCAAGGTATCCATCCTTTGGGAAGATAATACGCTGAGCCGGCTCAACAATAATCGCTGCCAATTCGTCCTTGTTGCTTTTTACGATTTCTCTGACAACGTCGAGGTCATTGTAGGGACTAATCAATACATTTTCAGTTAAATTTGCGGGCATACCAGCGGTGTCTGGTTGGCCAACGGGAAAATTCGATACCGCTCTGGGTGAAACCGAAAATGTAGAGTAGTCATGATTCCCGTGATATCCGCCCTCGCACTTTAAGACTTTATCTCGGCCTGTATAAGCACGGGCTATCCGCATGGCATAGAAAGTTGCCTCCGAACCCGTTGTCGCGTATGCAATTTTTTCCGCACACGGTATAGCATCTACCAACTCTTCAGCTAATTTAATTGCGTAGTGGTTAAGCGTCCCGAAGAAATGGATCCCCTTCGGTGCAGCCTCAGATACCGCGTCACCGACGCTTGGAAATGCATGCCCTATAATTAGGGCACCGGCACCCCCAACATAATCAATATGCCAATTCCCATTGACATCCTGAAGGCGTGATCCCTGACCCTTTTTGATTACGAAGCGCACATCCTCAGGCAAAGAATAGCCGCCAAGCCCACCGCCCGGAAGGACGGTATCTGCAATGCTATAATAATCACTTTGTGTCATAACCTCTGGTACAGCTTGATCTGTTGCTGTTTCAACAGGACACATCTTTACTTCCTTTCGACTAAACTAATCTATTCCACAAAACTTAGATTATAATTTCTAATTTATTTACCCACTAAATCCAATTAGGTATTTCCCCAACGCAAGATTTATCGTTTACAATCCACAACAACGCAAAGCTTTTCTTCACAGGAGAATTAAATATGAGCGGACATTCAATAGGCAGAAATGGATCAGATATTCGTGCTAAATTGAACCACCCCGTGGTAGACGCCGACGGTCATATTATCGAGTGTACCTTTGCAATTTTGGATTTTGTTAAGGAAGTTGGAGGGAAAAAAATTGCCAACCGTTATGAAAAATACCTAAAAGGCGACTCCAGTGCTCCCGGACGCAGAGCGATTTGGGTAGGTAATTCCGGGCCAGCAAGCATTGACCGTGCTACAGCAATGTTACCGAAGCTTTATATGGAACGGTTAGATGAGGCAGGTATCGACTTCGGTATCTGCTACGGCACACAAGCCCTTGGAGTGTTACGTATACGCGATGATGAATTGCGCCCCGTTGTCTACCGTGCCATGAACAAGATGTATGCAGACATGTTCAAGGGACTTGGATATCGCCTGACACCCGCAGCAGTAATTCCAATCCACAACCCAAATGAAACGATTGCCGAACTCGAATTTGTCGTAAAGCAACTCGGTCTTAAAACAATAGTAATGAACACCCAAATTCAAAGCCCTCACCCCGAAGTTACCAAACATGCTCCCGAACTGGAACAATATTCATTAGCGCCAAGTTCGCCAGCCATTGACCAAGGAAATAAATATGACGCGGTATGGGCGAAGTGCGTGGAGCTTGGTGTGGCTCCAACATGCCACAACTCATCACGTGGAAGGGGTACCCTTAATGGCTCTCCCTCTAATTATGTATACAATTCATTGGGCAGTTTCGGAAAGGGAAGTGAATATTTTTGTCGTTCCATACTAATGGGTGGCGTGGCCTGCCGCTTCCCCACTCTAAAATTTGCGTTCCTTGAGGGCGGAGCTGCATGGGCTGCACAACTTTACAATAGTTTGTTCGAGTACTGGGAAAAAAGGAATATCCGGGCGCTCGCCAAAAACCTTGACCCAGCTAGATTAGATGTCGACCTTCTCGTTAAAATGTTTGAAAAATATGGCAACGATTACCTCACCCCAGAGCGAATAAGAGAAGACCCCAATCATCCGGTGTCAACTCATCTGCCGGTTCCCCCGGAAGAAGTTGATGACTTTACCCCCGCCGGGATCACCAAACCTGAGCAAATTCGTGATATTTTTGCCAACAATTTTTATTTTGGGTGTGAGGCTGACGACCACCTAAATGGGATCGCTTTTGACACTCGATACAATCATTACGGAATTAAGCTTAAGGCAATTCTTGGATCAGATATTGGACACTGGGACGTACCGGATATGACAAAAGTAATGGTAGAAGCATACGAAATGGTTGATGAAGATTTAATGTCTGAAGAGGATTTTCGTGACTTCACTTTTTGTAACATAGTCGACATGCACTCAAGCATGAACCCAGACTTCTTTAAGGGAACTATAGTTGAAAACGAAGCAGCAGCTTACATTGCAAGTGGGGCGGAAAATTAGTTCCCGCCACGCCAATAATCAAAAATTTATTACAGGCTTCACTACCTCAAAATTAGCCATGGCACTCATAGCCTCGTTAACTTCGTCTAATTGATAACTCCGGCTAATCATATCATCGAAAGGAAACCGGTCACGACGCGATGCCAAAAAATCAATTGCTTGCAACCAGTGTCTCGGCTCTCCAGACCGTACGGTAAGGTAGGTCATCTCTTGGGGCATTGCCTCGACGGATATATTTCCTTTCCCGCCAGCACCAATGTCAAGATAGCGACCCCCATCCCTCAACATTGTTAAACCCTCGGGAACTGCCGCGTTAGTCGCGACCTGTATTACGACATCAGCACCCCGTCCGTCGGTGTGTCCCTTTACCCATTCCTGCCGATTTTTAATATCAACCACCTCCTCAATATTGAGCACTTCATCCGCACCCATTTTTCTTGATACCTCCAAGCGGTGTGCCGGAGCCCCTAATACGAACACCTTCTTTGCCCCATGGTCTTTGGCAACAGCGGCAGCAAAATTTCCAAGCGGTCCGCTACCCTGAATGACAACTGTCTCGTGATCCTTTATAGCTCCTAACATATCGTAACCATGCATGACTGTTCGGTATGCACATGCTGCGGCAGCGGCCGATGCCGACGACACCTCATCTGGAACTTTAATAATTAGACATTCCGGGGGAACATACATGTACTCCGACACACTACCCAAGAGATAAGGAAATTCGTCACACCGATTGTGCCCCCAAGACGCACGCCCTCGACAAATACATGGCTGCACGGCAACACTGCAATAGTAGCAAGAGCCGCACGCAACATACGACCAGACCACTCGATCACCACGCTTAAGTTTGTTTCCGAGAATATCAGTGCGTTCACCGTTAAAGTCCTCAATTGTTCCGCAAGGCTCATGTCCTGTTATAATAGGCAGGCTATCGCTCCCGCCCAGTGGACCATGCCAACGGTGAACATCAGTTCCGCACAATGTGGATGCCGTGATCTTTATTAACAAAGCACCAGGTTCCAATTCTGGAATTGGAACTTTTTGAATTTCAAGCGGTTTATTATGTTCTGTAATGACCGCTGCGTTGCATTCATGCATAGAACAATCTCCTTTATAATTAACTTCGGTAATTAAAATTTCTCTGGGTTCATATCAGCCTATTTCCTATTTTTCCTTGCAGCGATTGCGGCTGCAGATCTTGGACCCATAGGTTCGGGTTGAAATGGTCCATCCCGTTTTTGTAAGTACGCTCGAACGCCCTCCTCTTGCATGGTCTTATATAGAGCCTCTCGGTGCTCGTTATGAGAGGAATGCGCCATGCTACCCAGCGCTCCTTCTAGCAGTAATGAAGCGTTTACACCCGAGGCTTGCAGACCCTGCATAGCAATTGCCTTGTTTAATCTAACAGCCGGTTCTGGTACCAGTGCAATCCGGGTAGCCAGTTCGTTGGACCTTTTCATTAAATCCTCATGCGGTACAACTTCATTCACCATTCCGATCCGATAGGCTTCCTGAGCATCAAAGTGATCCCCGGTTAAGCCCCAACGGTTAGCTGCTTTCCAGCCGCACAAGGCCGTCATTAAGTAAGAGGTGTTGGAAATGTGACGCACTTCTGGTTGAGCAAATACTGCTTTATCGGAAGCAATCGTCATATCGGCTGCAAGTTGATACCAAAATCCTCCACCCATCGCCCAACCATTAACTGCAGCAATGATTGGTTTACCCAGTTTCCACATATGAGCCCAATTATCCGCAATTTTACTGTCGTTGCGTTGCCACCCCTCAATATAATCAGCAATTGAGCGCCCCGTCGGGTCACCTTTCTTTTTACCACCCTTCTTGGGACTTTGATCATAACCCGCGCAAAATGCAGCCCCCTCACCTGTCAAAATAATAACTCTGGCATCGCGATCCCGATCTGCCTCATCGAAAGCATCATGGATCTCCTCCTCGAGATTTTCTGACAACGCATTCATCACTTCCGGACGGTTCATCGTGATAGTCACAATTCCATCTTGAAGTTCATATTTGATATCTTGGTAGGCCATTATTTTCTCCCCATAAGAAGATACTTGATTTGTTTATTAGCCAAAACTGACGCAGACTAATATTAAGCCGACAATCATTTAAAAACTAGGGAGACTACAATGACACGCATAGCGATTATTTCTCGGGAAGAAATGAACGAAGAACAAGGCGACGTCTATGACGAATCCAAAGCAGCAGGACGCCCACTCGGAGGACCCTATTATGCCTACATTCGAATACCGGAGCTGATGAAAACCACGCAACTTGTAACGACTTGCATAGGCAATAGCAGTCTGTCGAAAAGGGAACAGCAAATAGCCATCTTAACCGTTGCCCGCTTTTGGAGTGCCGATTATCCCTGGGCTGTTCAAGTCCGCGGGTCACTTAAAATAGGTATCGAACAGGGAATTATTGATGCCATTAACAATCAACAGACACCATCCTTAAGTGACAATCGAGAAATTCTTGCATATAAAATTGCGAGTGAACTACTCAAAGATAAATCGATCAGTGATGCGACTTACGATGCTGCGTCCACTGCCTACACGGAAGAGGAGTTGGTGATGTTGGTAGCCCGCGTCGGGGCGTTTTCAATGACCTGCTGCACAGCAAACGCCTTTGATGTTACACCACCGGACGGTGCCCCTGCCAGACTGGTTAATTAGTTAAATTTGATACCTGTTTTGGTGCACTCAACTTTAGGTATCTATTTGCGGATTTCGACAATCTAAGGACCCCGCCTCCAAAACCGTAACCTTCCAACCTGGTGGAACTATCGAAGTTCCACCACCTTCTTCAATAATGGCAGGGCCAACAAGTCCAAACCCTGCTTCCATTTGGTCCCGATCATAGACAGGACAATGGCTCCAATCTCCATCGAACCAAACATTACGATTTTCAAAGACTAACTCCCCTCCCGTTTGGGATTTAAAGGCAAGTTCCGGCTTTTCTACGACACCTAAGGAAACCAGCCTCAGATTTACAATTTCGACGTCACTATTCATGTCAGCATGTCCAAATGTCTCCGCGTGACTGTGCGCGAAGGCTTTCCTGACTTCACCCCAAGCCTTTGTGCCTTCGGCCAAAGGAACTGAAAGTGTGTATGATTGTCCTACATATCGCGTGTCAGCTGAAAAGGCGTGATCCTGCTTATCATCACTGAAGCCGGCTTCAACCAGCTTACTTTGTGCTGCATTTTTCATTTCTGCCAATTGGGCCTGTAAAGCGGCAGGGTCTAGACTAGATAGCCTGCCACCCCACGCACGAACAGAGTCTAAACGCTGGTCCGCGAGGAGTTGCCCAAGTGCGGAAAGGTGCCCCGGGTATCTGGGTATGATGACCTGTGGTACTGCCAGTTCTTCGGCGACAAGGAAGACATGCATCGGGCCTGCACCACCGAAACCAAGCAAAGCAAAATCACGAGGATCAAATCCCCTGTGGACGGAGACCTCCCGTACTGCTCCTGCCATCTTCGCTACTGCAATCTTAAGGATACCGTCTGCAAGAGAAACAATATCCCCTCCACCAAGTTGCTCAGCTAATGTTTCAAATGCAATTTCTGACGCCTCTTTGTTCAATTGCAAACCACCAGAGAGTGTTCTCTCCGTAGGCAAACGACCAAGCAATAGGTTTGCATCTGAAATTGTAGGCAAAGTACCCCCTCTTCCATAACATGCCGGGCCCGGAAGTGCCCCCGCACTCTGTGGCCCCACTTCTAAGGTTCCATCTTCCTGCACCCAAGCTATGGATCCACCCCCTGCCCCAATGGTGTGTATATCAAGTTGTGGGACCTGCAATGGGTAGGCATCGATTTGATTGTCGTGACTAATGCGAGGTTCTCGCTGATAAATAAGCGCAACGTCAGTTGAGGTTCCTCCCATATCAAATGTGATACAATCCTCTACATTCGCCATTTCACATATTCGTACGGCGCCTCCGGCTCCACCCACTGGCCCCGATAGGAAAGTACCGGCCGCAAACTTTGCAGCCTGTGGTAGGCTCATAGCACCACCATTTGATCCCATTATATTGACGGGCGCCTCTACGCCCTGGCCCCTCAGCTCTGCTTGCAGGGTATCCAAATACTTTATGACTACGGGCGTGAGATAGGCGTTTAAGACACAAGTTGAAAATCGATGAAACTCTCCCCGTTCAGCGACAACGTCTGTCGAGTAACAAAGGGGTATTGATTCCAAATATTCACCTAATGAAGTGACGAAATTTATTTCTGTTTGATTGTTTGCATAGGCGTTTACGAATCCTACCGCTACCGCCTCCACACCCTCGGACTTCAACTTTTTAGCAAGTAGTCCAAAATCAAAATCCGATAAATCTTCCAGAACGTCGCCATTTGCCGCAGTTCGCTCTGGAACCCCGATCCTTAATGGACGTTCCACCAAGGGAAGAGGACGCACAAACTTGATATCAAATAATCCTCCTATCAGGCGTCTGGTTCTCCCAATTTCAAGGGTATCCTGAAAACCTTCAGTTGTAATTAAGGCAGTCTTGGCCCCTTTTCGTTCAAGTAAAGCATTCGTCGCGATAGTGGTTCCATGAACAAACGCCTGGATATCACCGGTTGTAATTCCCAATTCTTGAAGCGCATTCAAAACGCCTTCCCATTGCTTACCAGGAAGCGATGGTGTTTTTGCGGAGAGAAGCACTTGATTATTGATGTCTAAACACAGGATATCTGTAAAGGTTCCCCCGACATCAATGCCCACGAGGTAGCGGTTAGAACTTTTAGACATCAAAGGATCCCTGCCGGTGCAGAAGACACTGGTCGAATTTCTGCTACCTCACCCTGTTTAGCATTTAAAAGTTTGATGCCGACAGGACCAACTGGAATTACAGATGCTGTGGCCTTGGAAATTTTAGCCCATCCCCTTAATGGGGCAGCAGCTTTAGCGTGAATTTCAACGAGATCACCCTTAGTTATATTGAGTTGTTTAGCTAGAGGTGATGGTATGGAGATATACCGACTTGGGCCATTGATATCATCTTCATTGGCAACTTCAAGTTCCACATATACCCGACGGTCTTCCAAATGTTTGCGTCGTTCGGCAGTCTGGTCAGCATCAACCTCGCTGTCTTTACCTATAACAACACCGTAACGCGAAGCCGCCTGATCTATACTAATGTAACCTAGCCGAACGTCTTCTCTTACTTTTTCTGGGCCACGGTCCAAAGGGTTACCATGCCCCCCTCCTCCTGCAGTCTCTTCACGAACGACGTCCCCGGCCCTCAAAGGAAAACCCGAAACTTTTCCTGGCACATCAGATGGCGGAACTTCCTTACCATCACGAAGAACCACAAAACGGTTTGCTGCCCCGTTGCTTCCTTTTTTGACACCATATGGTGG
>CAZCKO010000029.1:0-27674 GCA_964499275.1 uncultured Rhodospirillaceae bacterium | reverse complement strand
GTGAAATTCTGAAAACTTGGAAAGCAATTTTAACTAGTCCAGATGCACCTGTTATAAGATCTTATGATGAAAATGTTAATATTTTCGGCGATACAGCGAGTGTTATTTGTATAGAAGAACTTACTGAGGGAGTTCTTGCAGCTACAAATTTTTTCACCGTGAAGGTAGCTTATGGAAAATTATTCATCATCAGGCAGGTCCTACCTCAGCCGGAGCCCAAAATGATGATGGGGTGATCCAAATTGGGTCCGTACATTAGAATTCGATTAAATTTCCTTACTTAATACCCAGCAACCGTTTAATTGCATTCCAGATGACGCGAAGTCCCATACTGCCCACTTGAACTGGGGCTGCAGTCTTTGGAATTTTATCTTCTGTTTTAATTAATGAAGGTGAAGAAGAATTACTAGTCTCTAATTCTATTTCGTCTTTATGATCAATGACATCCTTGGCTAGGTTATCCGCAAATTGACTAATTATCTGCTGAGATAAATCCTGAACCATACCGACGCCCCGGCCATACTGCGCAACTGCCCCCGAAAGTTGGAGGTTCGTATTGATAATGACCTTAGTATTATTTTCTCGAGGCTCCATACGAAAAGTAACATTCGCGTGTGCGCCACCTCGACCTTTCGAATCGGTTCCTTGTGCTTTCAGTTTTGCACCAAAGTTTGCTGTATCGAGTTCTTCAAATGTGGTCTGACCATTAAAAATTAACGCAACTGGCCCTAACTTCACTGAGATTTTACCTTTATAGGTTTTATCGTCGACAACTTCTGTAAGCTCTGCTCCCGGTACACAAGGCGCGATGCGTTCGATATCCATCAAAATGTCCCAAGCCTGATCTAATGGGACTGGAACTTCGAATTCGTTTTCGAACTCCACAGCACTATCCTTTCTTTAGTAAGTTATAGAGAATAGCTATACTAGCTTTATCACATAGCTTTGCTGAGTCGTCCATCCACTCATGTAAATCACATAAACAAAAATTTGAGTATAGGGCCAAACGGTTTGTTTTTTATGGCGAGAATGTTTTAATCTTTTGCAATTATGCCAAACTTCCCTAAAGTCCAACAGGTTCCAACACGTTATCTTGAAGATTTAGTTCGTGATGCGGACGCACGGACTATGGCATTAGTTTCGGATTTAGATGATACGCAATTAACGGGCCCCCGGCTGCAGATTGTAAACCCTATCCTCTGGGAAATTGGGCACATCGCATGGTTTTATGAAAAGTTTATTTTGCGTGACCGAGATGCTTGTTCACCCGTTTTACGAAACACCGATGAACTGTATGATTCCATGGCCGTTGCGCATGCAACTCGTTGGGATCTTGATCTGCCCGACCTTGAAGCCACAATAAAGTACCGAGAGACCATACGAGATTTGATTATCGCACGTCTGGGGTCAGAACAACTTGCAAGTACAGAAAATTCCTACTTTACGCAACTTACAGTCTTTCATGAAGACATGCATGATGAGGCATTTGTCTGTACACGGCAAACATTAGGATATCCTGTCCCAAAATTTGTTGAGCAACCTTCATCAAATCAGTCAAGTCTAGGGCCTTTGCCCGGGGATGTAGAAATTCCCGGCGGGATACATATGCTCGGAACATCACACAATGCCCCATACTTCATGGATAATGAAAAATGGGGTCAAGGATACGAAGTGAAACCATTTTCGATATCAAAGGCGCCGGTCACAAACGCAGAATTTGCTGAGTTTGTGGAGGCGGGCGGTTATAAACGTGAGGAGCTTTGGACTAAGGCTGGTTGGCAGTGGCGAAATTACGTCGATGCTCAGGGCCCGGTCTATTGGAAAAAAATAAATGGTGATTGGCATGTCAGAACTTATGACCATATGGAATTGCTCGGGTTGAATAGGCCGGTGACACATGTTTGTTGGTATGAAGCACAGGCTTGGTGTAATTGGGCTGCCAGACGGTTACCATGGGAAGGGGAGTGGGAAGTTGCCGCTTCTCGCATACCGCAAAAAACCCCAGAATACCTTGGTGGGCCAGAGACCCGTTATCCATGGGGCAACGAACCCCCTAGTTCAAAGGAAGCAAATCTTGATGGTAAATTTGGGGAAACGGTCGATGTTGCAGCGTTTCCCGATGGTGATAGTGCCTATGGGTGTCGACAGATGATAGGAAATGTGTGGGAGTGGACGCAGTCTGTGTTTGCGCCATTTGAGGGATTTGTGCCTGACCCTTATGAAGACTACTCTAAGCCCTGGTTTGATGGAAAACATGCTGTTTTACGTGGAGGCTCTTGGGCTACGCGAAATAGAATTATTTGGAATACCTTCCGAAATTTTTATACGTGTGATCGCCGTGATGTCATCGCTGGCTTTAGGACGTGTGCTCTGGAAATTTGATGCACGTCAGATTGCCTTATTCTTTACGATTGTTTCCCAAATTCGGAATGGTGTTGCTGGCATAGGCACATCGTTGACACCTAAATGGTTTAACGCGTCAATCAAAGCACTCTGAATACAAGGCAAAGCCCCTACACAACCGGCCTCACCGGCACCTTTTATTCCCAATGGGTTGGTCGGAGACGGCACGCTGGCGCTTATAACATCGATTGAGCACATATCGTCAGCCCGTGGCATACAATAATCCAGGAATGAGGCAGAAATCAATTGACCGCTTTCACGATCATAATTTAAGTCTTCACAAATGGCCTGCCCGAGCCCTTGGCTAATGCCGCCATGAATTTGGCCCTCTAATAACAGGGGGTTAATTATCGTTCCGACATCATCGACTACTAAATATGATATAAATTCAGTAGAGCCGGTCTCAGGATCAATTTCGACTTCACAGAAGTGACATCCATTGGGAAATGTTGGTGCCTGTGGTTTAAAAGCTCCGGAAGCGACCAGAGTAGGCTCTATATTGGGTGGGAGTGCCATGAAGTCATAGGCGGTTTTGGCGACGTCTTCTATACCCACCGCCCGATCGGTCCCATCAATAAAAAATCGACCGCTATTGAAGCTTATATCGGTCTCTGCCGCTTCTAAAAGATGGCCAGCAATTTTTTTACCATGTTCGATGATCCGGTTACTTGCAATTTGAAGGGCAGCTCCGCCATTACCAGCAGATCTTGAACCGAAGGTACCCCTCCCATGTGCAACAACATCGGTATCTCCTTGTAATAGGGTGATCTTATCCAACTCTATTCCGAGCATTTCATTGACGAGCTGTTTGAAGGTGACATCGTGCCCCTGACCTTGTGCTAAAGTCCCCATAAGGATCGTGCAGTGGCCGGTTGCGTCAAAGCGAACTTCGGCAAATTCTTCTATGGGTGCTGCGGATTGCTCAATGGCAAAAGCGATACCAATACCGCGTAATTTTCTTCTTTTAGCGGCTTCTAAACGCCGCATCTCAAAATTTTCGTAATCTGCAATTTTACTAGCTTTCTTGAGAACGTCTGGAAAATCACCAGAGTCATAATTAAAAATAAGCCCAGTTTGATATGGTAGTTCATCTGGACGAATTAAATTCTGCAGGCGAATTTCCACTCGGTCGAAACCCATCTCGGTAGCGGCGCGATCGATAGCCTTTTCGATGGCGAGGCTAGCCTCTGGTCGTCCGGCCCCACGATAAGGCCCTACCCAATTTGTGTTGGTGAATACGCCCGAAACAGACGTGTAAATATTTGGTGTTATGTAAACGCCTGCTAATCCACCCAGATTGTTAGTCATAGAATGGGGTGTCATTGAGCCGAGATATGCCCCAAGATTAGCTATAGTATCCACTTTGAAAGCAAGGAAATTTCCGTCTTTGTCCAAGGCTAATTCAGCGGTGACATGATTATCGCGAGCGTGGGTATCCGACATAATAGATTCTGTACGGTCAGCCGTCCATTTGACGGGTCGTTCTAAAAGCTTTGAAGCCCACATGACAAGGACTTGATCATGATAAATATCACCTTTCATACCAAAGGCTCCCCCTACATCGCCGGCGATGACACGAATTTTTGAAGGCGGCTGTTTGATGATATTCGCGACGTGATCACGAATACCATGCACGCTTTGCGTACTGGTATAAAGGGTATAGCGGTCTAATCGTTTATCATAACTGCCTATTGAGACACGCGGCTCCATTGTATTGGCAGATATTCGGTTAATATAATATTTTACCTTCGCCACATGATGCGCGTTTTCCATTGCGATAGCGACATTATCTTTGTTTCCTAATTCAAAGAAAAAACACTCATTATCAGGGCATTGTTCCCAAATTGAAGGAGCATTGGACTTAATGGCATCAGCGGCAGAAGTAACGGCTGGTAGTAGTTCATATTCGATATCTATGAGTTCGGCGGCATCCTTTGCTTCCGCATAGGTATTTCCAATCACAAGTGCGACCTCGTCACCTACCATTCGTACTTGGTCCGAAGACAAAGCGGCCCGAGGGGCTGTAAACATTGGAGAACCATCTCTTTTTTCTCTGGGTACTGAGACGGGAAAGGGATTGAAGTTTGCTGCATTCCAGTCCTTGCCAGTTAAGATGAGTAAAATACCTGGGGCCGCTTCAGCGGCATCTATATTTATCGATATAATCTTGGCATTTGCATGTGGGGACCGGAGGATATAGCCATGACACTGATTGGCGAGAGTAAAGTCATCCCCATATTTGCCGCGGCCTTGCAGTAATCTTGGGTCTTCCGTTCTCGGAACCGGTTGGCCTATACCAAATTCACCCATTTGAATCCTCTTCAGATTTTGGTTTTATCCATGTCATATAATTAATTTTACTTGGGAGCTCGTAGTTCAAATCCCACGGGTTGCATTTGTTCTTTGGCAGCTTCGGTGGGATCGATTGTGAGATCCCATTTGTCAGCCTCAAAGCGTTGGCCAGTAATTCCATCGGAATCAGTTGACGCGAGCCATAAAATAGGCGGTCCCATGATATCTGGGTCGGCTGGCTCCTGTCCTGAGCGATGTTTTCCCGACTCTCGCCACTCTGAGGGCATGATATCTGTATCTGCGGCCCGCCCCGGAATAAGTACATTACAGGTAATGTTGGTGTTCGCTAGGTCTTCCGCCCAAATGTTTGTAGCCGCCTCGAGAGCAGCTTTGGAAGAACCATATGGGAAAAAGCCATTTCGTTGCATGGTCCCAATACTGGTGGTCACATTTACAATGCGGCCCCAGCTATTTTTAAGCATATTAGGTACTGCAAGGGCTGCCATATGGAATGGGCCCATTGTGTTTGTATCGAAAGTTGCCTGTACTTGAATAATATCAGCTTCCCAAAATTTTGTGCGCTTTGTCATGAATTCCTCGCTGAACGGTCTCATACCAAGTCCAGCGTTATTGACAACCATGTCAATTTGTCCAAAACGATCGAGCGTGGTTTCTATGATATCATTGCATTGATCAGCATTACGAAGATCTGCAGTCATAGCGTGAATTTCCCCGCCGCTGTTTCCTTTGATATTTGCAACGCTAGTTTCAATCAAAGGAATATCTTCTGGAATATGGCTTGGTGCAACGACTTTAGCACCTGCGGCAGTTAGGGCGAGTGTCATCGCTTTTCCAAGGCCCCGGCTGCCGCCAGTAATAATACAAACTTTACCCGCGATTGATGGGTTTGACATTTTTTCTCTCTATCTCCATTGGTTTGGCCAATATTCAGCAACTTTCAGGGGTATTTGCGGTTCGAATTGTTTGCCAAATCCTATGAGGTGTAGCTGGCATATCGATATGGGTAACACCAAGCGGCTTAAGAGCATCCACTACGGCATTGATTGTGGCGGGCAATGCTCCCGTAGGCCCCGATTCTCCCCCACCTTTCGCTCCGATTAGGTTTGATGATGTTGGTATTGGCGCACTTATAATTTCCATGTAACACATGCCCTCAGCACGTGGCATGCAATAATCCATGAGTGATCCCGAAATAAGCTGACCATTTTCGTCGTAAACAATATCTTCCATCAAGGCCTGTCCAATACCTTGTATAATTCCACCATGCATTTGCGCTTTAAGAAGAAGAGGGTTGATGACCGTTCCAACATCATCAACGCAAATGAAGTTGACTATTTCCGTTGCTCCCGTTTCAGGGTCAATTTCTAATTCACAAATTTGAACGCCGGTGGGCCAGTTCCAATATTGGGGCGTGAAGGTACCAACCTCATGTAAACCTGGCTCGATGTCGGCAGGTAGCGCAAATGGATTAAATGACGCTTTTGCAATCTCCACAAGGCTCATAGACTTGTCGGTTCCTACGACAGTGAATAATCCTTCCTTAAATTCAATATCCGAAATTGCGGATTCCATAATATGGGCTGCAATTTTTGTACCTTTTTCTATGGTTTTATCACAAGCGAGAGATACGGCAGATCCCCCAATTGACATGGACCTCGAATTAAAGGTACCCCTCCCGTAAGTGACGATGTCTGTATCGCCTTGTACATATCGAATTTGGTCTGGGTTTAAACCAAGCCGGTCACAAACGATTTGTTTAAAGACCGTTTCGTGTCCTTGTCCGTGGCTTATTGTTCCCATTATTAGTGTAACAGTTCCAGATGGGTCAAAGCGTATACTACTGGATTCAAGATTTGGCGAAGAAGTCTTTTTGACTGTGTTAGAAATTCCAAGACCTCTGTAAATACCACGCTTTGCCGCATCGTTGCGACGGCTTTCAAAATTATCATAGTCGATTGCTTTGAGAGCTTTTTCCATATTGCCAGGAAAGTCTCCGCAGTCATATTTAAACCCAAGTGCGTTGGTCCAAGGCATTTCATCAGGCGTTACAGTATTTATTTGCCTTATTATTGCGGGATCCATACCTAATTTTCGTGCTGCGAGGTCCACCAAACGTTCCCCTACATAAGCGGCTTCTGGCGCGCCAGCTCCTCGGTATGGGTTTGTGGAACAATTATTAGTAAATACACCTGTAACCTCAACGTGTACAGCGGGTGTTCTGTATATACCTGCTAATGTTCCTAAATTATTTGTTGGTGGGCGGGGTCCGCGGATTGCTAAATAGGCTCCCATACTGGCTATAGTTTTGATTTTTAAAGCCAGAAAATGGCCCTTTTTATCAACAGCTAATTTAATATCGGTGACATTGTCACGGCCATGAGTGTCAGACATAAAACCCTCAGAGCGGTCGGATACCCATTTCACCGGACGACCTACTAAGCGAGAGGCCCAAAGAACGAGTGGTAACTCGTTATAGGTTCCTCCCCTCATCCCGAAACTTCCTCCAACATCGCCTGGTATTATCCGGACATTAGTCTCAGGAATATGAAATATTTCTTGGGCAAGCTGAAATCTGAGGGGGTGTGGGTTCTGTAAACCCGTATAGAGTGTATAGCGATCTCGGTGTGCATCATAATCACCAAGGCAGCCACGTGGTTCCATCGCTACAGCAGTTATACGGTTAACGATTAATTTTTTTTGAATTACAAAGTCCGCTTTTTTAAAAGCGGCATCGACTGCTGCAGCATCCCCCATCTCTTGAAAAAAAGAAATATTATCAGGGCAATCAGGCCAAATCGCGGGTGAATTATCGATTATTGCATTTTCAACTTCCGTGACCGAGGCCAAAGGTTTGTAATCTACCTCGATCAGTTCGGCGGCATCGCGTGCTTGGGTTTTTGTTTCTGCCACAACAAATGCAACGCAGTCACCTACTAAGCGGACTCTGTCTCTAACGAGCGCCGGCCAATGCGGGTGGTACATGGGGGACCCATCCTTTTTCTTCTTATTTGCATCCTCACATGGCAATCCACCATAATTCTCTAAGGCCCAGTCCTCTCCTGTTAAAACTTTCAATACACCAGGCGCTTTTTCCGCCGCTGAAGTGTTAATTGAGAGGATTTCGGCCATGGCATGGGGTGATCGAAGAACAAATCCCCATGTTTGATTACGTAAATTAACGTCATCAAGGAATTCGCCAGCCCCTGTTAATAGCCTCGGATCTTCCTGTCGCGACACGGATTGTCCGACTGCAAACTCGCCCATTTTTATTTCCTTTCGGGTCGGCCAAATGTTGCGGCGGATCATATCGGAAGGCTAAGACTACAACAACGCCATGATTTATCGTCGTTGCTGTAACTAATGGTATTGACGCGCCGGACATACTATAAGGGAGAGTGTAGAAGTCGGTATAATGACGGTTGTCCAAATTTATGGCTAATTTATGAGACGTATAGATCTTAAAATATTTTTCTGTTTATTTATTTTTGTCGCATTGACTATTGGTGATTTGGCATCGGCGCAAACTGCCAAGACTCTTGCGACGACAAGTGTCTCGGCTGCTTCCAAATCTGAGTTAACATCACTAGTTAAAACTCTCAAAGATGACAATGACCGCGAGAAACTCATTAGCCAATTGGAAATGTTGCTGCAAGTAAATACTAAATCCGGCGAACGTCGGAGTGCCCCAGCGGGTATAGGGGTACATGTGATCGAATTGCTATCTGATCGCATGGAATCCCTAAGCGGTGAGATTGTTGCCGGTACTAATGCGATCTTAGATTTACCTAACGTGTTCAATTGGCTTTCCGAACAAGTCTCTGATCCGAAGAAGCGCTCAGATTGGGTCGAGATAATATGGAAGGTTCTATTATCAATAACTGTTGGGTTCGTGCTCGAAAAGTTTCTGAGAAACATTATAGAACGTCCCCGCAAAGTCTTGGAGACAAAAGATATTGATAGCCTATGGGTCCAATTCTCTGCCCTTATAGCAAGAACGACCTTAGATGTGGTTCCCATATTCGGATTTATAGCTGGCAGTTATGCAATATTAGTCCTATCAGATCCCGGCCTTATAAGCCAACAAGTTATGGTGACTTTGATTATAGCGAACGTTGTAGTCCGCGTTGTAATGGCACTAGCACGAATGATCCTAGTTCCTTCAGTGGGGTCACTTCGAATAATCCCCATTAAGGATGTTGATGCAAATTATCTGTTTATTTGGGTAAGACGGCTCACAGAATTAACTGTATATGGCTTCGCTCTAGTTCAGATTTCCCAGATTTTAGGATTGCCTTTGGAGGGTGTTAGCGCCTTTTTAAAAATCATCGGCTTGTTTGTGGCCTTAATGTTAATAGTTTTTATTTTGCAAAACCGTAATTTGGTTGTGAATTTGCTTCGTGGTACCAAAGATAGTCCGGGTCCCCAGATGCTATTTTGGAACCGCGTTGCTGAAATTTGGCACGTACCGGCTGTTATTTATGTATTTTCGATGTACGTAGTTTGGGCCCTTGCAGTAGAGGATGGTTTTACAAAGCTTTTACAGGCAACGCTGCTGACGATTTTAATTATCATTGCGGCGCAGATAGTTGTATTGGGAATTAAAAGAATCTCATACAAGATTTTTGCTTTAAAGCCAGAAGTAAAGGAAAGGTATCCAGGATTAGAAGCAAGGGCTAACAGATATCAACCAATTATCATGCAAACTTGCTCAGTTGTAGTTGGCATATTGGCAGCCTTTACAATTTTTGAAGCATGGGGGTTGAATGCTTTTGATTGGTTGCGTACGCCCTTTGGTCAACGAATTACGGGCAGTCTCGCGACTGTTATTATTCTACTAGCAATTTCGGTGATGATTTGGGAAATGATTAGTGCAGCCGTGGAGCGTTATTTGTCTCGAATGGAAGGAGATGTTTCAGCGCGAGCGAAGACGCTGTTACCTCTCCTGCGGACAGCGATCTTAGTTGTGCTTGTAACCCTCGTTGTAATGGTTACCCTTTCCGAACTCGGATTGAACATTGGCCCACTGTTAGCGGGCGCCGGAGTGATAGGGCTTGCGGTTGGGTTTGGAGCCCAGACGCTTGTTAAGGATATAATAACCGGTCTTTTTATCTTAATCGAAGATCACATTTCTGTGGGTGATGTAGTGAAAGTCGGAAGCCATTCCGGGCTTGTTGAAAAGTTAACATTACGGACCATACAGCTCCGCGATCCAGGGGGAACTGTGCATGTTATTCCCTTCAGCGAGGTGACAACTATCGAAAATTTGACCAAAGATTTTTCACGATATGTTTTTGATGTGGGAATTGCCTACCGTGAGAATACTGATCGGGTAGTTGATGTACTCCATGAGTTGGGGGAAGAGCTTTTGAAGGATGAGCACTATGGAGAATTAATACTGGAGCCGTTAGAGGTTCTTGGAGTTGATAGCTTCGGTGACAATGCTGTGGTAATTAAGGCACGAATTACAACCAAACCAGCAAAACAATGGGTGGTTGGACGGGAATTCAATCGTCGTATCAAGAACCGTTTCGATGAACTGGGAATAGAGATGCCTTTTCCTCACCGAACAATATATTTTGGAGAGGATGCGTCGGGTAATGCCCCTCCTGCAAGAATTACAACGGTTGAAGCTGAAAATGACTCAGTTATTGAAAAAGAGCAAATAGCGATAAAAAAGAAAAAAAGGCCGACTATTAGTCGGGGCCATGAAGCGAGTGGCTCGGATTTCACTGACGGCGATTAAAGATAAATTAGGCCATGGAATTAACCCCACCTCGAGATCTGGATCCGATAAATTGGATTGGTCTTAGGACACATATCCGTAAGGAGATTCAACGTTTTTTTAAAGTTGGTTTGCAAACTTTGATAGCGCCAACAGTTACAACGTTGTTATTTTTGGCTGTCTTTAGTTTGGCACTGGGTCGTGCGGCCCAATCAGTTGGTGGTGTCTCATTTGTCCAGTTCTTGGCTCCTGGGTTAATAATAATGGCGGTAATACAAAATTCATTTTCTAATACTGTCAGCTCACTAATGATTTCAAAAATTCAGGGAAATATTGTTGATATGCTAATGCCACCTTTATCTCCTAGCGAATTTATAATTGGTTTTTTATTGGGTGGAATAGTGCGAGGTTTGTTGGTGGCTATTTGCGTGGGGTTGGCAATCTGGGGGTTTGTACCTCTTCAAATTCATAATATTTGGGTAATAATATTTTATCTATTGGCGGCCTCTTCCATCTTGTCGATGGTCGGTTTACTTACAGGAATAATCGCGGAAAAATTTGATCACCAAGCTTCTATAAGTAATTTTATAATTACGCCCCTAGCATTTTTATCCGGTACATTTTATTCAATCGAACGCCTTCCTGAATTTTGGAGGGACGCGGTAATGGTTAACCCTTTTTTTTATATGATTGATGGCTTTCGTTTTGGCTTTATTGGGTATTCGGATGTCTCCTTAATTCTCGGTATATCGTTGCTTTTGGGATTAAACATCTTATTGTGGATTATATGTCTCCGAGTCGTTGCGAATGGCTACAAATTGAAGAGCTAGTTTGAGTAAGAAGACGGAAAAATTGTTATAAATTCTCAAGCGATCGTTGACATTAATATGGCTGAGGCATAATTCTCCCCGTTTTTGGTCAAAGGGATGCTGTTGCAAACCTGCAGGAGATGAAAAATGATGCCAGTGATAATGCCTAGTTACGGTCGTGCAGATCTCGCTTTCGAGAGAGGTGAAGGTGCGCATCTATTTTCCACGGATGGAACACGCTATCTCGACTTCGCATCTGGTATAGCTGTAAATGCACTTGGACATAATCATCCAAGATTGGTCAAAGCACTTGTAGCTCAGGGAGAGAAACTTTGGCATATTTCTAACCTTTACCAAATTCCTGAACAGGAGACTTTAGCGCACAAACTGGTCGCCGCCAGTTTTGCAGATACAGTGTTCTTCTGTAATTCTGGTGCGGAGGCGGTTGAAGCCGGGATTAAACTAATCCGCAAATATCACTCTGAGGTTGGTCACCCTGAACGGTACAGATTAATTTCCTTTGAAGGAAGTTTTCATGGAAGAACCTTATCAACTATTGCAGCTGCTAAGAATAATGCGCATGTCTCAGGCTTTGGCCCTATGCCAGATGGATTTGACCAAGTATCCTTTGGGAATCTCAACGAATTACGTCAGACAATAACGGAGGAAACGGCAGGTGTTATTGTCGAACCAATACAGGGTGAGGGTGGCATACGGCCATCCAATAAGGAATTTTTGAAGGGATTGCGGGAGACTTGTGATGAGTTTGATATACTGCTTTTTTTCGATGAGGTGCAGACCGGGGTCGGGAGAACCGGACAGCTTTTCGCATATGAGAATTTTGGTATCAAACCTGATGTAATGTCCCTTGCAAAGGGTTTGGGTGGTGGAATTCCTGTTGGTGCCTGTCTAGCCACAGACAGAGCAGCTATTGGAATTACACCGGGAACTCACGGCAGTACTTTTGGAGGGAACCCACTTGCCATGGCTGTGGCAAATGAGGTTATTGATATTGTCCAGGAGGATGGTTTTTTAAATAATATCCGGGAAACGGGTAAATTACTATACGACAGTATGGTCTGTTTTTCCAGAGATCACCCTGGTGCTTTTGAGGTTGTTCGAGGTATTGGAATGATGATCGGACTTAAATGTATGCCACCGGTTGCTGATTTTGTTAAAGCTTGCCGCGATGAATGTTTACTTACAGTGCCCGCGGGAGACAATGTCATGCGATTATTACCACCGTTAATAATTACCGAGGAACATATTACCGAGTGCATCAAGATGATGACCTCCGCATGGGAAGGGATGTCACCACCATGAAATTAAGACATTTTCTAGATCTTGATCTCATAGAAAATGAAGAATTACGGCTAATGTTAAAGCTGGCTTCCGATTTTAAAAATGGGAGAGGTGTTTCATCTCCGCTCACAGGTAAAACATTAGCGATGATTTTTGAAAAACCATCCACAAGAACTCGTGTATCATTTGAGGTTGGTATGAAACAACTTGGAGGTTCAACAGTTGTGTTGAGTCCAGATGACATGCAAATCGGCAGAGGAGAAACGATTGCCGATACCGCAAGGGTCCTGAGCCGATACGTCGACGCAATCATGCTCAGGACCAATGACCCCGATAAAATTATGGAGCTGGCAAATAATGCTACGGTGCCTGTCATCAATGCCCTTACTGACCGTTCGCACCCCTGCCAGGTAATGGCAGATGTGATGACTTTTGAAGAATATAAGGGCCACATAGAAGGGCGGAAAATAGCGTGGGTTGGAGATGGAAATAATATGGCGGCTACTTGGATCCAAGCTGCCGTGCAATTCAATTTTGAGTTATCTTTAGCCTGTCCTTCCGAATTTTCTATTCCACGATCAGAGATCGAAAGAGCTGCTGCAAAGGGTAAAACCGTGAAAGTAACAGAGGATCCGTTAGAGGCGGTAAGAGGTGCGGATTGTGTTGTTACAGATACCTGGATCTCTATGGGCGACCAGCGGGATGAACGCCGTTATCAATTATTGAAACCCTACTGTGTAAATAATAAATTAATGAAACAGGCAGATCCCGATGCAATTTTTATGCACTGTCTGCCAGCCCATCGCGGCGAAGAGGTTCTATCTGACGTTATAGATGGCCCGCAATCCGTTGTATGGGACGAAGCTGAAAACCGGCTACATGCCCAAAAGGGAATACTTGTTTGGTGTCTTGGGTGAATAATAAGTCAGTACCAGATAATAAGTTACAGCCATTTCAACTCGAAAACAGAGTTGCCCAGGGTCGACTGGTTCGCTTAGGCGAAACTATCAATAAAGTCTTGACTGCCAGAAATTACCCTAAAGAAGTGGCGGTATTGCTAGGTGAACTTCAAGTTATTGCTGGGCTTTTGTCTGGGATATTGAAGTTTGACGGTGTTTTATCGATTCAAATTAAGGGTGATCGGGCCATCACGTTGCTGTTAGTAGACGTTACAACCGATGGTCAAATGCGTGGTTTAGCAAAATTTGATTTAGAAAAATTGGAAAAATTAAATAATAATTCATCCATTGGACCCCAGCAAAAAGTGCCTCGATTTCTTGGCAGTGGATTTTTTGCATTAACAGTTGATCAGGGACCAGATAGCGCGCCCTATCAGGGGGTGGTGTCTTTGGAGGGGGCAACTCTCGTAGAATGTGCACATAATTACTTATATCAATCCGCTCAACTAGATGCGGCACTTAAAGTGGTTGTTTCAGAAGTTGAAAACAAGATTGGTTCTGCCTGGCGTGGTGGAGGTGTTTTATTACAAAAATTGGCTTTTTCAGGGGTCCAAAGTTTATCCGGAAAAACAAAAAACCTCGACATAGAAGAAGCATGGCGTAAAGCAGTTATTTTTCTCGGTAGTTGTACCAATGATGAAATGCTTGATCCCACCTTACATCCACACAATCTACTTTTCAGATTGTTTTCTGAAGATGGAGTTCGAGTCTTTGAGCCCTCGCCTTTATATATGAAATGCCGTTGTTCAAGAGAACGAATTCAAAATGTATTAGTTTCGTTTCCGCGCGATGAAGTGGTGTCTATGAAAGTAAATGGCGATGTATTGGTAACCTGTGAATTTTGCAATGCCGATTACCGGTTTTGTGAAAGTCACATTAACGACATATTTAAGGTAAAAAAATCTGTTTAATGCGGTAACGCTTTTATTAAAGTAAGGAGTTACGCTATGAGATTTATTCAAAGATGCTATGTCGTATTGCTATTACCCGCATTCCTTTTGGCCTGCGAGGCGATAGAGACAAAAAGAATTTTTCCTCAACTTCGTTACACACACCTTCCTGTAATTTCACTAGCTGTATCAAAAATTGATGTAGAAACAAAATATCAATCGGTTTTTAAAAAACCTAATGTAGAAACCGAGTTTCCCATTTTACCAGCAACGGTCGTAAGTAATTGGTTTAGAGATCGTTTGTCGGCGGTTGGTGGATTAGCTGTAATCCGCGCCACGGTCACAAATGCTGGCGTGGTTGAGGTGCCATTAAAGCGAAGTGGGGGAATTCGAGGCGTTTTTACAAAAGATCAATCTGAGCGGTATGACGCTGTCCTATCAGCTAAGATCGAAATATTTGATTATAAGGGGGTTTTACGAGGAACGGTCTCCTCACAAGCTAAAAGGTCCCAAACCGTTTCAGAAGATGTGACCCTGGCAGAACGGGAGGTAATTTGGTTTCGTATGCTAGAGGCCATGATGAATGACCTAAATAGTTCATTGGAGAAACAGATTCGAAAATATTTCCAGCAATGGATACGTTAGCGTTTCCAAAATGATGGAACAAAGAGAATTAGGATAGTAAAGAGCTCAAGGCGACCCAGGATCATCCCTGCCGATAAAGTCCATTTCGCTGCATCAGGCAGGGATGAAAAATTTCCAGAGGGTCCAATGATTGGGCCCATAGCTGGTCCTACGTTACAAATAGCAGTCGCTGCCCCGGTAATGGCTGTAACATAATCGAGGCCTAGTGCACCCAGTATAAGGGCCAAAGCAGCAAAAGTTCCTATAAAAAGGAAAAAGAAATTCATTACCGATTGGACGACGTCCTCTGCAATTGGCCGGTGGTTATAGTGTGGGACAAAAACGCCGTGAGGTTGCAATAATTGTTGAAACTGTGTGTGAACAGTCGAAAATAAAACCTGAAAGCGAAAAATTTTAATGCCACAGGCAGTAGAACCAGCGCATCCACCGATGAACATTAGTAGAAATAAAATTACTACGGGAAAAGCCCCCCAGTTTTGATAATCCGCGGACGTAAAACCAGTACCTGTCATTATGGATATCGTATTAAAGGCACCGCTGACTGTAGCTCTGTCAAAGGGCATTTCGTTAGATGTCCAAAGCCAAAAAATGACACCACTAGATGCGATCAGTGCAATAGCCATAAAACACCGTACTTGTGGGTCACGTGTAAGGGCAAAGGACCCCTCACGGATCATACGCAAGTAGAGTAAAAAGGGCATCGCACCTACTAGCATCCCAAAAGTAATAAAAATTTCAATTGGTGCACTTTCAAATACCGCTATAGATTGGTCTGAGGATGAATACCCGCCCGTCGCGATGGTTGTCATCGCGTGTATTACGGCAGGAAACCTTTCCATATCTAAAATCCAAAGGCCTAACGCCCAAATTGCTGTTAAACCAATATAAACAAAAGTGATCCATGCTGCTATTTGCCCCGCACGAGGAAGAGCTTTCTCCTGAGTTTCAAAAGCTTCAACTTTGAATAATTGCATTCCCCCCACCCGCAACATTGGTAGAACTGCGATAGCCATAACAATTATGCCAATACCTCCAAGCCACTGGAGAAGCGCTCTCCACAAAAGTATTCCGTTAGGGGCTTCATCGAGGCCTGTCATTACAGTGGAACCAGTAGTTGTTATCCCCGACATTGCTTCGAAAAAAGCATCTGTATAACTGAGCTTAACTTCTGAAAATACAAATGGCAGCGCCGCAAACATTGTGATTGATAGCCAACTGGCCGCTGTTAAAATAAATGCCTGTTGAATTGAAAGCTTTCTTATTGGGGTTTGGTTAGTAAGGACTAAAACACCACCAACAAAGAGTGTCAAAGTACCCGCTGCGGCAAAAACTTTCCAGTCAGGATGGCCATTTATCAAATCCGTAGCAAAAGGTGCCAGCATTGCCACGGCGATGGTGGTTAGTAAAATACCTATAACAAATAAGGCAGGTCTGAGATCAATCATCGTACTGTTTTTCTGCCAATTAGCAGGAATTAGCCCTCAGTCTATATGGCCTGAGCCAGATGTTGGGTTACCAATTGCGGCAAGAAATTCTCGTCGCGTTGGCGCTTGTTCTCGAAAAGCACCCATCATTCGGCTGGTGACCATGGTAAGTCCCGATTTATGAATTCCACGGGTTGTCATACAACCGTGAGAAGCTTCAATTACAACACCAACTCCTTTAGGTTCGAGAACGTCATTTAAAGTTTTTGCAATTTGCGCCGTCATCTTTTCTTGAATTTGAAGGCGTTTCCCATAGGCATCTACTAGTCGTGCTAACTTGCTGATACCCACAACTCGTCGGTCAGGCAGGTAAGCAATATGAGCCTTTCCAATTATCGGTGCTAGGTGATGCTCGCAATGGGATTCAAAGCGAACATTTCTAAGGACCACCATTTCGTCATAACCCTCCACCTCTTCGAATGTTCGCGCCAAAATTTCTTCTGGATTAATTTCATAACCTGCAAACCATTCGCCAAAGGCATTAGTTACTCGCTTAGGCGTATCAAGTAGCCCTTCTCGTGCGGGGTTGTCGCCAGCCCAGCGGAGTAAAACACGAACGGCTTCCTCTGCTTCCGACTGGGTTGGTCGACTGGTAACCTCGATTGGACCGCTATTCATAGCACGTTTTAAAGGTTCCATTATCTATGTCCTTCTGCCACTTATCTGTTTATCCGCTACCCATAGGGGATGAAGATATTCTATAATCTAATTAATTCAGCTGTCTGGCTTGATAGGGGCTATCAAGAGAAAAAGCTGGGATTTCTATATCGAAACGCTCACCAGTTTTTGTTTCCATTTCATAGGAACCAAACATAATTCCCGACGGAGTTGCTAATGGTGTACCACTGGTATATTCGAATGCTTCTCCAGGTTTTAACATTGGTTGTTCGCCGACGACACCCTCGCCTTTAACTTCCTGTAACTGACCTCGTGCGTCAGTTATCCGCCAGTGTCTATTTAAAAGCTGAACGGGTTCCATGCCATCGTTTCTAATATGTACTTGGTAAGCCCAGACATAGTGATCTTCGTCGGGTGCTGACTGATCATCCAGAAATATCGGTTCAACTGAAACGCGAATACTTCTGGTGGTTGCTTCATACATTTTATTTCTCCTGGCGGCGAATTAGAATATGTCGCCATTAAAGATATCGGTTATGTAAGTGTTCCGTTACACCTTTGATAGGGCTTGGGCAATATCTTCTTTTAAGTCCTCAATATCTTCTAAACCAATTGACAAGCGGACGAATCCATCAGTTATACCCAATCGAGCTCGTTCTTCTTCAGAAAGTCTTTGATGTGTTGTTGTTGCTGGGTGAGTAGTCAGGCTTTTAGTGTCCCCGAGATTGTTAGAAATATCTATCAGTTTTAACGCATTCATAAAACGAAAGGCTTTATCCTTTTTGCCATTTAAATCAATACAAACCACCGTACCGAAATCAGACATTTGCGTTTTGGCCAGTTCATACTGTGGGTGTGAATCTAAACCTGGATATAGAACTCTGGTGGGTGTTTTATGCTCTATCAAAAAATTAGCAATTTCCGTGGCATTTTTACAGTGTCTTTTTACTCGTATATCAAGTGTTTCTAATCCCTTCAAAAGTAACCAGGCATTAAACGGACTCATTGACGGCCCGGTATGCCTATAAAATGGACTGAGCACATTATCAACCCATTCTTCTGGCCCGAGAATGGCACCACCCATAGTACGACCCTGACCATCAATGTGTTTGGTAGTTGAATAAACTACGACGTCAGCGCCTAATTCTAGAGGTTGTTGTAAAATGGGTGTAGCAAAAACATTATCAACTATGACTAGGGCTCCTGCATTGTGCGCCATTTGGCAAACCGCATAGACATCAATAATTTCTAATCCAGGATTGGATGGTGTTTCAAAAAAGACGGCCTTAGTTGGTTGACTCAGGGCTTTTTCCCACTGGCTGAGATTCGAGCCATCAATGATTTCAACTTCAACTCCGAAGCGGGGAAGAATTTCAGTTAAAATGAAGTGACAGGAGCCAAATAAAGCCCTCGCACCTACTACCCGATCACCCGCGTTAACATGACAAGCTAACGAGGCAAAGACTGCGGCCATGCCACTTGCTGTCGCCCGGCATGCCTCGGCACCCTCCAATAAGCAAAAGCGGTCCTGAAACATCTCATTTGTGGGATTCCCGTAACGAGAGTAGATGAAACGATCAACTTCGTTTTTAAAAGCAGCTTCTGCATCCTCAGCCTTTTCATATATAAAGCCCGACGTCATAAAGATAGCTTCGTTGGTTTCGTCAAACATAGAGCGCCTAGTACCTCCCCGCACGAGTTGGGTTTGGGTCCTCCATTGTTTTTCTTTTGTTTCCATTGCCATTGCTGTTACCTCCTGCCGTTTTTAATAAAGTCAGCAGTACAGAGCCCCATATAAAAAACCCCGACCACCTAGGTCAGGGCTTCGTAGGGCGCCGACCTTTTAGCGGTTTTTTTTAAGTGGCCGCAAGCCAGTCGGGCTCAAATCACCACAGAGGGGTTACTACAGTTCTAAAAGAAGCACGTCAAGAGTATAGGCTTTATTATATACGCATAGTTTTTATTTTTTATTCGGTGTAACAACCAGTGTCATATACAAAATATAAGTTTTATCGAGCCCCTATTTTATCTGAACACCAAGTTGGTATTTCACCCAAATTGAAGCTGTAAAAATCGCCATCGCACCAAATTGATGTAATAAAGCCAATGAAAATTCTACCTCAGTGAGTAATGTTGCAATCCCCAAACCCAATTGGAAAATAACAAGTATCATGAGTGTGTTGATGGCACGAGATATACCAACACCAAGGATTTCTCGGGATGCTAATATCCAGAATAGAATGGTTAATGTAAATGTTCCAATTGCTATCAGTCGATGCGTGAATTGAACTGTTGCCGTGTTTTCGAAAAAATTAACCCACCATGGAGACATAACAAAAAGGTCGTCAGGCACTAATTGGCCGTCCATTAACGGAAATGTGTTGTATGCTAGCCCTGCATTTAATCCAGCGACAAAAGCTCCCGAAATGATAGTAATGAAAGTGCAGTAAAGAATAATCAAAGAGCCGCCGCGAAGCCATAAGGACCCAGTTTTTTGCTTGCGGGATTTTAAGCAATTGATGGCAAACCAGAATAGTAAGCCAAAAATCACAAAAGCAAGACCAAGGTGCAATGCCAGGCGATATTGGCTGACGAAAGGCTCATCAACCAATCCGCTTTTAACCATATACCAGCCAACAAATCCCTGCAGACAGATCAATGAAAATAATCCACCTAATTTTATGGAGAGGAAAAAGGGAATTTTACCGCGAATTACTATCCAGACATATGGTAGAAAGAAAACAAGACCAATGAGTCTTCCCCATAAGCGGTGCAGATATTCGAGCCAGTAAATCGATTTAAAGTCGTCAATAGTCATCCAGAAATTTATCTTTATGAATTCTGGGCTTGTCTTGTAAGTGGTGAATAATGTCGCCCACTCAGCCTGACTAGTTGGTGGAAAAAAACCAGTCAATGGTTTCCAGTCAACAATTGATAGGCCACTCTCGGTCAGTCGGGTTGTCCCACCAAGCAGAATCATGCCTCCAACCATTAAACAGCAGATCAAAAGCCAATAACCAACATATTTTGGGGTTGGTCGGGAGTCTCGTTCTATAACCAAGGTCAAGGGTGTTGAAATTATTTTTTTCAGCATTTCTTTATGACTTTTTCTTTTCAAAAGTAGGCTTTGGTCATCATCAGAACAACAATTTCTCATCGAAACCAAATAATTTTTTAAGATTTATGAAAAAAAGAAATGAAATTTTTTATTTTGATGTCCTTGACAGGCTAGGAGGTCATACTTATATATCCGGCACTCTTCGGGGGAGAGTGCTAACAAGGTAAAAATCCCCTTTAATATCAACGATTAATTTGGAGCGCGCAAATGAAATTTAGGCCATTGCATGACCGCGTCGTGGTGGAGGCCCTCGAAGCTGAGGCCAAAACAGCAGGCGGCGTGATTCTCCCTGATACGGCTCAGGAAAAGCCGCAGGAAGGAAAAGTCATTTCAACCGGACCGGGTGTTCGGGGCGAAGACGGAAATATTAGTGCACTTGACGTCAAAAAGGGCGATCGTGTCCTTTACGGCAAGTGGTCCGGCACCGAGATTAAGGTGGACGGCAGGGATTACCTGATTATGAAGGAATCCGATATTATGGGCATCATCGAGTAAGGAGATCGGACCGATGGCAGCTAAAGAAGTTAAATTTGATTCCGACGCCCGCGATAAAATGCTGGCTGGTGTAGATACTCTCGCCGATGCGGTGAAAGTAACCTTAGGCCCGAAAGGCCGTAACGTTGTTCTCGATAAAGCCTTCGGCGCTCCTCGGATCACCAAAGATGGTGTGACGGTCGCCAAGGAAATCGAACTTTCTGATAAATTCGAAAACATGGGAGCCCAGATGGTACGGGAAGTCGCTTCTAAAACTAATGATGAAGCGGGTGACGGCACTACAACAGCAACTGTGCTTGCTGGGGCTATTGTTCGTGAAGGTTGCAAAGCGGTAGCCGCTGGAATGAACCCTATGGATTTAAAACGGGGCATCGATGCGGCGGTTGTAGCCGTTGTTGCTGATCTTAAGGCACGCTCTAAGAGAGTTAAGGATGAAGCCGAAATTGCTCAGGTTGGGACCATTTCCGCTAACGGCGATGAAGAAGTAGGCGAAATGATTTCAGCAGCGATGCAGAAAGTCGGTAAGGAAGGTGTTATCACGGTTGAAGAAGCGAAAGGATTAACCACTGAACTTGAAGTTGTTGAAGGTATGCAATTTGATCGTGGTTACCTTTCTCCATATTTTGTCACAAATGCTGAAAAAATGGTTTGTGACATGGAGAACCCGTTAATTCTTCTTCACGAAGCTAAGCTTTCTAGTTTGCAACCGCTACTTCCATTATTGGAGTCAATTGTTCAGTCCACTCGTCCACTTATTATTGTGGCTGAAGACGTGGAAGGTGAAGCCCTTGCTACTCTTGTAGTGAACAAGCTGCGAGGTGGATTAAAAGTTGCGGCTGTTAAGGCTCCTGGTTTTGGTGACCGCAGAAAGGCTATGCTTGAGGATATTGCTATCCTTACCGGTGGACAGGTTGTTTCGGAGGATCTTGGTATCAAGCTTGAGAACGTCACTATGGACATGCTTGGTTCTGCTAAGAAGGTTTCTCTCACTAAAGAAGAAACTACCATCGTTGAAGGTGCCGGTAAAAAAAGTGAAATCCAAGGCCGTTGTAATCAGATACGTGCGCAGGTAGAGGAAACATCCTCTGACTATGACCGCGAGAAGTTGCAAGAACGTCTTGCTAAGCTTGCTGGTGGTGTAGCTGTAATTAAAGTTGGTGGTGCCACTGAAGTTGAAGTTAAAGAAAAGCGCGATCGTGTTGAAGATGCGATGAATGCGACCCGTGCAGCTGTTGAAGAAGGTATCGTTGCTGGCGGTGGAACTGCTCTGATTTTTGCCACTAAAGCCCTCAAAAAGGTAACTCCCGCTAATGATGACCAGCGCGTTGGCGTTGATATTGTCGGCAAAGCAATTCAGACACCGGTGCGTCAGATTGCTGAAAATGCTGGAGAATCTGGTGCGGTTGTTGCAGGTAAGCTTCTTGAAGCTAAGGGCTCTACCCTTGGTTTTAATGCCCAGACCGGAAAATATGAAGATCTGGTTAAATCCGGTGTTATAGACCCAGTTAAGGTTGTGCGGACAGCTCTACAGAATGCTGGTTCGGTAGCTGGCCTATTAATAACGACTGAAGCTATGGTTGCTGAGGCCCCTGATGATAAAGCAGGTGGCGCGATGCCTCCGATGCCTGACATGGGCGGCATGGGCGGTATGGGCGGCATGATGTAAGGTGGTTTCGTGGTTTCTTACACTGTTTAACCAAAGCCAAATGATTAAGGCCTCGCATTAGCGGGGCCTTTTTTATTTACATATTTAAAAGGTTAATTGTTCTCAAATTTTAAGTAAGTTTCAGAAAGTCTTTGGTCCCTCTAACCGCTTCAGCAATACCTACCCGTTTGATCTCGACACCTTCGGGAAAGGCGGTCAACAGCCTTGTGGGCGTTCGTGAATCAAGGATAACAAATATTCCGCGATCGGTGTCTCGTCTGATCAATCGACCAAACGCTTGTTTGAGTCTTAGTCGAGCTATGCGATCATCGTATGCGTTGCCGTCAAATGCAATTTTGCGCGCTCGATGTAGGATAGTAGGGCGAGGCCAAGGAATGCGATCAAATACAACAAGTCTTAACGCGTTGCCTGGTATGTCTACGCCATCACGAATTGCGTCGGTACCAAGGATGCAGCTATTAATTTCCGAGCGGAAAATTTCTATTAGACTGGCAGTATCTATCCCATCTACATGTTGTGCGAGGAGTGATAGACCTGATTGCTCCAGAGGAATTGCAATTTTACTATGTACAGTGCGTAAACGGGAAATAGCTGTAAATAGCCCAAGTGCTCCACCATTTGAACTGAGAAACAATTCACGATATGCCGAAGCAATTTGATCGCTGTTTTTTCTATTAACATCGTTAACGATGAATATCTTGGTCTGAATTGGATAACTAAATGGCGAGGGTATGTTGGCTCGGATCGCCGGGGCTTCCAAATGGGCTGTGCCGGTTACGCTTTCAGCATTTTTCCAATCATTTTCATTATCACCCGAACTGTCACGCAGCGTCGCGGAGGTTATTACAACCCCGTGGGCTGGTTGGATCACATACTCTGAAAAAGGGATAGTGGGATCTACCCAGTGTCGATACATGCCGATATCGTTATCACGACTTACACTGCGCTCGACCGAAAACCAGTCGATAAATTTTTCCGGCACCACATCATTTAATGCTTTTAACATTGCCCGCCAGATATCAATCTCGTTCTCGCTACGGCGGGTTAGCCCGCGGCAAGCTGCATCTACTCGCTGGCGGGTCTGGGTGTCAAAATTATCAGCTTCAAAGTCTAAAAGGTATGAAAGCCGAGAATTTAAATCTTTCATTGGTTGAGAAAGATCACTAAGTGCTCGTTCAAGGGCCACGGCTGCATCCTTTAGTCCTTCAATCGAAGGGTACGTATTGGTCTCAAGGTCGTAAGGGCTTTTGGGATTGTTGGCATAGGAATATACCTGTTTACGGACGAGGCTGAGAAAAGATTCCATTTGACCATGCGGCTCGTCTTCATTGTTCAACCGCGTGATCCAGCCAGTATGAGGGAGACATTGGGCTGCCTCTCTTAATAATTTAAATTTCTCGGCTGTTTTAGCATCGGCGGAAATAAGATCTTCTATACGACCCTTCAATCCGCGCGAACGACTTTGGCCGCTGCTTTCGTCTCCCAGTAGCCACCGACGTAATTCAAAGCTTTGCAGCCCAGAAAGTTTAGCCGAAAATGCAATATCTGAAGAATCGAACAAATGGTGTCCTTCATCAAAAACCAGCCGGGTTGGAATGTGCTCTTCGTCTATAGCCCCCAAAGTGGCTTGAGCCATTATTAATGCATGATTAGCCACTACAAGGTCAGCGCGGCGGGCTTGCCGAATATTGCGTTCGATAAAGCATTTATTGTAATGGCTACATGACGAATAAATGCATTCGCCGCGCCTGTCCGCAAGTGCCAGCGTGTCACGGAACCCAACAAGGTCGATTAACCAAGCAGGAAAGTCACCACTTATGATGTCGCCGGATCGGGTAACCGCTGCCCAACGGGCAAGTAGACCAATCCCTATGGCACTTGCGGGTCTCGTCTGGATTTGGCCAACCGCTTCCTCTAGGTTTAAAAGGCAAAGATAGTTTTCTCGGCCTTTGCGTATTACTACACGGCGAGCTTTAATTTGCGGATCCGGGTGGAGACGGTTAAGCTCGTTGTCAATTTGGTGTTGAAGATTTTTGGTATAAGTGCTTAGCCAGACTGTGCCACCATTCTTGTCAGCCCAAACACTGGCGGGTGCGATGTATCCTAGTGTTTTACCGACGCCAGTGCCAGCTTCGGCGATTACAACATTGGGCTTATCAACCTCCACTTTAGGAGAAAAAGCCGCGGAAACGGCTGACGCATAGTCTGCTTGTTGTGGCCGAGGTTCGGCAGCTTCCCCGATGAGCTCTGATAATCTCTGTCGAGTTTCCGCTACAGTGAGCTCTTGGTTTTCTGGGGGTGGGTCAGGGGCATGCTCTGCCCAACTATTTAACCGCGCCCAGATGTCTAGACCACTTTTAGGGTGTGACTGGTAATCGGAATTAGCGAGATGCTTCAAATTGTCCATGACAATCGGCCCCCACGGCCATCCACCATTTTGCATTGCTTTAGCTATTAAAAATACGTCAGGTTCTTCTTCTGGATCCATAAAATTTAACTCTTTTAATAATAACTCGCTTGCATGGCGTAGGGTTTCAGCCTCTTCTTCTATTGATGCTGGTGTATCAAGTTCGAGTGCCTTGGCAATTCCGCTAGGAGTTGGGACGCAAAACTGCGAGGGTCGACAAAAAGCAAAAAGCTCTAATAAATCAAGTGCCTCGAATTTCTTAACATCTAGTCGACGACAAATAGACGGGGCATGACACAAAATAGGCGGTTCGATCGAGGTGATGACTGTTTCGGAATTTAACTGGGTAATATGTCGTATTTCGTTCTTGGGAGATTGGATGATAGAATCGCTTAAGCCAGCCACTAAGACGTATCGCGTTGCCGACGAATTTGATCTACCAAATGGAAGAGGACTATCCATATTTTTATTATATAATACGTGAGAGATTCGGGCGCTATGTTTCCCGTTGATCGGTGCTTCTTCATTGACGAAAGCTGTCTCCGCGCATAGGTTTTTGCGCCAACCAAGATAAACAAATTGGGAAAAAATGGATACAGTTCGAATTTTGAGTCAAAAGGCCCGTGCATGGCCTTTTGATGAAGCCCGTAAGCTAAATAAACGTCTGGGCGGACAAAAGCCTGCAAAAGGTTATGTACTGTTTGAAACTGGCTATGGGCCTTCTGGATTACCCCATATAGGGACTTTCGGGGAGGTTGTCCGCACTACCATGGTTCGGCAGGCTTTTACTGAGCTGAGTGACGTCCCCTCTCGGTTATTTGCGTTTTCCGATGACATGGATGGGTTTCGTAGCATCCCTGAAAATGTTCCAAAAAAGGAGATGTTGGAAAAACACCTGGGTAAACCGCTTTCATCTGTTCCTGATCCATTTGACGAATATGAAAGTTTTGGGCATCACAATAATGCGCGTCTCCGAGAATTTTTAGATAGATTTGAATTTGATTACGAATTCCAGAGTGCAACATCGTGCTACACAGAAGGAAAATTTGATGAAACTTTGCTGAAGTTACTAGCCAATCTTAATGCAGTCACCCAAGTTATTTTACCAACGTTAGGGCCGGAGCGCCGGGAAACTTACTGTCCATTTTTGCCGATTTGTCCGGCTACCGGTGTGGTGCTTCAAGTGCCGGCAATCGCCAGCGATATTGATGCGGGTACCATTACCTTTCGGCTTGATGAAGGTGGGACGTTAGAAATGCCTGTCACGGGCGGTCACTGTAAGCTCCAATGGAAAGCCGACTGGGCCATGCGCTGGGCGGCATTGGCTGTTGATTATGAGATGTCGGGCAAAGACCTGATAGACTCTGTTCGCTTGTCTTCCCAAATTTGCAAAATTTTGGGTGGTAGAGCTCCTGAAGGTTTTACCTACGAGCTCTTCCTTGATGAAAATGGCGAAAAGATCTCCAAATCCCGGGGTAACGGGCTAACTGTTGAGGATTGGCTGCGCTACGCACCCCAGGAGAGTTTACAATTATATATGTACAATTCGCCCCGAAAGGCAAAACGGCTCCATTTTGATGTTATTCCTCGTCATGTTGATGATTATCTAAAATTTATTGTGGGGTTTACTGAGGGCGAGAGTGCAAAGAAACTCGAGAACCCTGTATGGCATATCCATTCTGGCAATCCACCATTTGAAGATAATCACGTTACGTTTGGATTGCTCCTTAATCTGGTGTCCGCCTGTAATACTGATGACAAAACGGTACTCTGGGGATTTATATCTCGCTACGCTCCAGACGCTAGCCCGACGGTTAACCCCATCCTTGATAATTTGGTTGAATATGCAATCCATTATTATCAAGATTTTGTTAAACCGGAAAAATTTTATCGAAAGCCAAATCAAAAGGAGCGGGCCGCACTCGAGGAGTTAGTCAAAGGACTTGAAAACTTAGACCAAGACGCGGATGCGGGAACGATTCAAAACCTTGTTTATGCTGTTGGGAAGAAGAACGGCTTTGAGAATCTTCGTAATTGGTTTAAAGGACTTTATGAAATTCTATTAGGTTGTGAACAAGGACCACGAATGGGGTCCTTTATTGCACTTTACGGTGTAGAAGAGACGTTAAATTTGATAAAACGGGTGCTTTCTGACGAGAATATTTCATAGAAGTTTAGTTAGTTTTCTCAAGGTTATTAAGTTCGTTTAGTCAGACTTGCACCCCAACGCAAGGCGAGCATAATTGGGAACTTGCAATACATTATTTTCAAAAAATGGTTGCCAAGCGCTGATAACTTTATTTTTCAAACGCCCAAATTCGATAGGCGTCATATTTGCCGTTTCCTTAACGAAACTACGTTTCAGGTTTCGGGTTACATAATCATCGATATCATCCACACGATTTTTATAGCGGAGTTCGCGCTCCTCTATTTCGAAAAACCCCGCTTTGGCCAAAATTTTTTTTAGTGTTCCCGGCTCACTCATGGCATGGCGGCTCGGTATTGGGCCTTCACTTAGCCCTAGATACTTGGCGACGGCGCGCCGTGGGACATAAAATGGCGGATTTTCATCATAAATACCCCAGACGATAAAAGCCGCGCGGCCATTAATTTTCAAAACGCGATGTGCTTCGTGAGCTGCAGTGACTTTGTCATTTGGAAACATGATACCGAATCGACAAGTTATCGCATCAAAAACATTATTTCTGAAAGGTAGTGAAGCCATATCGGCTGCGATAAATTGGATGATATTTGAATTTATATTTTGTCCCCTCTTCCTTGCGGCTATAAGCATTTGTGGTGTTAGGTCGGTACAAAAGACCTCACCCTGCTCACCCATAGAA
>CAZCKO010000028.1:0-27975 GCA_964499275.1 uncultured Rhodospirillaceae bacterium | reverse complement strand
AGGACGTGCATTATTTATTGAAATAAATTTTAGCAGCGTCTTTTTTTGCGACAAAATGGACCAAAATTGAAAACATTAGGAAAAAGGTCCAGACGCCCCACTCTGACCTTTCAACGTTTTCGTTAACTAGCAGGATAAATGATATTAATACCAAATTTTTTAAGAATGCGGATAAAAAGACTATGGGTAGGATTGGTCTACTGCCAGTTATAACATGCTTTCCAATAAAATAAGCAAGCGTCATAAATGCAGCCAACCTAACGGATTGCCACCGGTGATAAGGAACTTCTAGGTTTACAGCATATCCAATTGGAAATATTAAATTTATTTCGAATACTGATAATACTGTCGCCACAAGAAGCCAAAACCCCAAAACGTAAAAAATAAAATTCGTAGTGGTCTTAATCATTCTCCACTCCTCCTCTTATACTTTATTCAAAAAGATTTAAGACTAAGTAATCGCGCCCTTTAATTTTTGATTACTTTTACACTTCACAACTTTCTTTAGGGTTACTTTAACCGCAGCGCTATAAAATAAATTGCAATCCTGTTATGCAACAAATGCATAGCTTGTTTGATTTTCAGACAAACTCCGATTTCTCGGCCTAAATTAAAGAAGAGTTTTATATTTATTGTAATATTCGAAAAGGTATCCGAAACCCAGATATGGTATTTAAACTCTACCGATTATATTCGAAATTTCGGATACATACAATTTGGTAAAAGCAGTCGTTTATATATACGTCCCAGGTCTCAAATGATTTTGGCAAGACTCGGTTAGCGTTTTGAGAACTGGAAGCTACGACGAGCCTTGGGTCTACCATATTTTTTACGTTCGACAGTCCGCGAATCTCTGGTCAGAAATCCGTTTTTCTTTAAAGGACTCCGTAACTCAGGTTCTTGTAGGGTTAGTGCCTTTGAAATTCCGTGCCGCACAGCACCCGCCTGGCCAGATAAGCCTCCACCCTTGACTGTACAATAAACATCAAATTGGTCTTTCCTTTCAACCACTTCAAATGGCTGACGAATTATCATCTGCAAGGTTGGGCGACTAAAATATACGTTTCCCTCCTTACCGTTAACTGAAATTGTACCATTTCCAGGCTTCACCCAAACTCTGGCTACGGCGTCTTTACGCTTTCCAGTAGCGTAAGAGCGACCAGATGCATCTACCTTTCGTTCATATACCGGCACAACAACATCTGCCGGCGGAACTAAGGTGCTATTCGTTTCTTCAGGCATCACATCTGCAAGTGTTGCACCACTTTCATCTGCCATTATTAGACACTCCTCTTATTCTTAGGATTCATTGCTGCGACATCCAAAATCTGGGGTGACTGTGCCTCATGAGGGTGATTTGACCCAGCGTATACCTTTAATTTACGTATTTGTTTACGTCCCATCACAGACTTCGGAAGCATACGTTCCACCGCTTTGGAAATTACCTGTTCTGGCTGTTTTCCATCCAATAATTTTTCAGCAGTACGACTTTTGATTCCACCTGGATAACCTGTATGCCAATAGTAGGTCTTTTCAGACCTCTTTTTACCGGTTAGCAGTACTTTCTCAGCATTGATCACGACAATAAAATCTCCGCAATCTATATTAGGCGTATACATCGGTTTATGCTTTCCCCGGAGTCGATTTGCCACCACGACGGCTAGACGACCAAGAACTACGTCCTGTGCGTCAATAACAAACCACTTAGGATCAACATCCGAAGGCTTGGCAGTATATGTCTTCATTGACTGCATCATGAGAATTATTCCTAAGTTTTACAACCCAAAGCTGTCTTATAAAGTCGGCGGAGTATGCGGAAAATTTTGTAGATGTCAAATACAAATAATTGAATAGTTTCAGTCCATTACATTTATGGTATTATAATACCATAACGAAATCTTAACCAAGTTGATTAGGTCTATTTTCAGAGGTACCATCAGTTCAAACGTTGGGAGCATTAAATGACATCAATGGTCGCACCTACCATCAATATCGCCCCTTTCTTCACTGGAAATAGCGAAGATCAAAGGAATGTTGCGGACCAACTCGATCACGCATGCAGAGAAACGGGGTTTTTTGCAATAAGTGGTCACGGAGTAGACGAAAAAATCATAAAAAACACTCGGGAGGAAGTTATAAAGTTTTTTGACCTTCCTATTGAAGAAAAATTAAAAGTTGAACGCCCTCCAGAAAAGGTAAGCCGAGGATATAATAGATTTAAAGATCGATCTCTTTCATATTCTTTAGGAAAAGAAGCTCCACCCGACCTACAAGAAGCATTTGCCTTTGGCCCTGACGAATTCAATGGAGAGGATTGGATAAAAGAAGACCCCAGTACTGCGATGCTGGCCCCGAACCGTTGGCCTAAATACCCTCCAAACTTCCGCGCAACCCTTATTGAATATGACAGGGCAATGCGACGGTTGGGAGACAAAATGTTGGATGTTATTTCAATCTCTCTTGATGTAAACCGAAGTTATTTCAGAACAAAATTTGATCATCAATCTAGTGTGGGACGCGTTATACGCTATCCAGCGCTCAAAAACTCCGCCCAACCCGGTCAACTCCGAGCCGGTGAACATACAGATTATGGGACAGTGACATTCCTTAGAGGAGATCCAGTTCCGGGAGGAACTGAAGTCAAAACACCGGGTGGTGAATGGGTAGAGGTCAGGTGCCCACCGGGTGGATTTGTTTGCAATATTGGAGATGCTCTGTCCCGGTGGACTAATGGTCGCTGGAAATCCACTCTTCATAGAGTAGGAAACCCTCCACCTGGCGTATCAAAAATTGACAGAATTTCGTTGGTTTATTTTCACAGCCCCAATCATGACGCGTTAATTGAATGTGTCCCAAGTTGTATGGGTGACGGTCCGAAATTCAAACCTGTAACATTTTCCGAACATTATCTAGATAAGGTAATGAAGGCGGCACATGCCCGTTTAAATGCGAAAGCTAAAGACTCAACCAAACAGAACTCTAATTAAGCGGATCAGTATTTCGGGAGCAAGCCAGTGATTACTGTTTATGGAATAAAGAACTGTGACACCTGCAGGAAAGCCTTGAAATGGCTAAATTTGCAAGGCATCGAGCACACATTTCACGACTTCCGAAAAGACGGACTTGATAAAAAGATTGTTAATAATTGGATTAAAGAATTAGGTATTGAAGAGCTTCTTAATCGACGAGGAACAACATGGCGAAAACTTTCTGCAAAAGAACAGAATGAAGCGAACACTTCGGGGGTGACGAACCTGTTGTTAGAAAACCCAACACTTATCAAGCGACCCGTGATGGATTTAAACTCATGTATACTTGTTGGTTTCAAAGAGGAAACCCAAATTACTTTAAAGTCTTACCCTATGCCTGATTAACGGATTTAGAACCATTTTTGGGAATTTCTACGGAGCCCGACATTGGTGGCAAAAACATAGCAAAAATGATTACGATCGCAGCAAGAGAAACCATAAAACTATAAAACAAGAAAAAACCCGTTGTCTGGTCAAAGATTTCACCCACCGCAAGAACGGCAAAGGAGCCTCCCCCAAGGGCCATGACAAACTTGGCGCTGAATACTCTAGCCCTCCAGTTTTCTGGACAAAAACGAACAATTATACAATTCTCTGCAGGCAAGCATCCAGTAATTACCAGCATCATGACCGCAGCCATAACCACTAACGCAAAGCCATCGAGCTGAGAAGCAATCATTGCCAGGGGCACCATCACCACAAACATCCCAATATAAACGAGCTTAGGTGAATACCTTGAGGCAAGGCTGCCTCCCATTATCTGGCCTACGGCTCCGGCGAGAAGAACTAGGGTAACCAAACCAGAGCTAAGAGTAAGCCCACCCTCCCTATCAAGGGTAAAAATTGCGACGACTGCAACCATTGTTTCGTCAAAAATTTTCGGTAAGCCGGACGTATAGGCTTGGGTAATTAAACCGACAGATAAAGCAGTCACCCCCATCAACGTCAAAACATAATAAGTAGTGCGTCGATTAACGGGATAATTTCTCTCCAGTGATGCCTTTTTTATAGTACCACTCGGAGTCTCACTGGTACAAATTATAAAGAAAATCCCGAGTAGGAAACAGGCCGCACCAGGAACAAAAAAAGCAAAACGCCATCCCCAAAGCTGAGTTAGACCTGCCGCAATGAAGGCGGCAGCTGCCAGCCCTACCGTTCCAAACGCACCATTAAACCCAAGGTCTTTTGCTCTATCAACAGCGTGCTGCACTACGAAATTAGTGCCCACCGGATGATAAATTGCAGCAAATATACCGGTCATGGCCAAGCCAATTGAAATTTGCATTGGAGTATTTGCAAATCCTGTCATAAATGTTGCCGTGCCGGTACCCAACAAATAAATAACCAACATTCTCCAGCTACTCCACCGATCACCCAGCCACCCAGCCGGCAAAGCGGCAGCGCCATATAGTAACGATGCCATAAAGAAAAGCTTAAATAATTCTCCATATGACACAGACCAGACATCGACGAGGGTTAAGGCAACAGTCGGGTAAATAAGCATAATGACATGGTTTAAAAAGTGACCCAGATTAACAAACAAAAGGGCACGATTAGGCCTATTTTTCATTTTGTTAATCATAATGTTATAGGTCCGTTCGTCGAATCAATCATAGGTAAAAAAATCAAAGCATAAAATGGAATTTTATTAAACTATTTTAATAGAAAATTCTCTTAAATAACTATTTTTTATGGTTAATTTGATTTTCAATCCAAGAAAGAAACTCTTGATTTCCACCATCGACCGGCAAAGACACAATGCAAGGACAGTCATATGAATGCAGGTCTTTCACTCTATCAATGAGAGGGCCTACTAAAGATTGGACTGTTTTTACAATCATTGCCGCCTCCTCGGCTTTCTCAACCTTCCCCTTCCATCGATACATCGAAAAAATTCCGTTTATAACATTAACGCATGCGGCTAGGTCCTCTTCAACCAAATGCTCCCCGATCAGGAGGGCTTCCTCTCTTGATGAAGTGGTAATGTAGACGAAACAAGGCTTATTTGACATAAAGTTCTGAAATCTCGAAGTAAAATACTAATAACCGGAATTGATTTGAGTGTTACAATAGTTTAACACTCGACCCGAATCGATAAAAGATAGACGGGCGCTCCGGGGGGACCACCTGCATCTATCGGGGGAAAATTATGTCAGAATCAGCCTTCAGGCGCCCTGGGTTCAGACCAGGTGTGTTTGCAAAGCCATCCGACGTGCAGAGCCGCTGGCTCAGGCGTGGTTTAACAAAACCTAACGGAAAGCTTCCACTCTTTGATGAAGAAGGACAACGAATTTCTAAACAGACCGTTAAAAGATGCATTGGGTTAGGATGGGCGGAGCCATGGTTTGATAACCCTCCAAAGAAAGACTGGACCATTTGTAAACTTACTCACCTAGGTAGAGTTGTCGCCGAGGAATAAAATCTTCAGAGGGGCGGTGTTTTCGTTTTTCTAGATACGGCCGCCGCAACCAGTGTCATCAAAATTCCGGCTGCTCCAACAATGTAAAAAGCTAACTCTAAGCCCCAAAAATGTGCAAGCGCTCCCATTACAATTGGAATAATCACATTAGCCGCCTGATTACAGGTCGTTCTTAAACCCATGGCCCTGCCCTGAACAGTTGTTCCGACCGTCCTCGCAATTAAAGAAACAATAATCACAACACTTATTGCCATTACTGCTCCGCGCAAACTCGAGGCAATAAAAAGTGGAATAAAATTAACAAACAAGGGAACAACTGCGATCCCAATTATCGAAATTATTATACACAAAATCAAAAGGCTAAATTCATTAAAACGCCTGACGAGCGGTCCACTGCCGAGTGCTGCTATTCCCATAAGACCCGTCGCCGAAACAAGGAGCCCTATTAGGGTTCCTGACATTCCTATTCCTTCAAGATACACAGCATAAAATGAATTTTGCATCCCGCTACCAAATTGCCGGATAACGGTCATAGCCAATACTACAGCAATCAGTGGAATAGAGAAAAGTTTAAACGCCTCCACGTAATCGCCCACACGAGGCAATGCAGCCTTTATACCTGGTGTCGGGCTTCCTAACTCCTTAGAAAGTGCGTCCTTTGGTAACGCGAATACGCTATATAGTAACCCCGCACCCCATAAGCTTAGTGCAAAAAATCCACCCCAAGGACCCAAAATATCCCAGGCGGCACCCGCGATCGGTGGCCCTCCAAATGTTCCAAGACGGGTCGCAAAAACAAGTCTACCGGTGTAGGTCGGGTTACCCCTCAAGACTTGTCCGGTAAGTGTCTGCGCACCTACCCAACTCATGGAATCTGCAATGCCACTAACCAGTTGAAGGAATATAATAGCGGTCATCCAGGGGGCTACCGGATAAACAAATGGCAAAATTAGCATGATCAAGGCAAAAAAGATTAGAACCCGGCGGGTTCCAATACGATCCATCAAAGCTCCACCGTGGATCGCAAATAGCAGGGGACCAACGTAACGAACACCAAAAACTAGACCAATCATAAATAATGGGGCTCCCAGCTTAACGAGCCACAGCTGCATCACAACGAGCACCAAGTCGGGGATACTATTGCTAAAGAGAGCCACCCCATAAACCGGCATCTGGACACGAACCGATAGTGATTTTTCAAATTTATTATTCATTATCTTCCAGACGGAATGTCGCAAACAGTACATTATATGTTTTGTAATTTTTGAAATCGAGACTAGACGAAAAGTTGATACCGGTCCAAGCTTCGTCTGTGTCTTCTCGTTCGCAGCCCACCAACCCTGACCGCTTATGGCTTCGGCTATCCGTAGCCGGCGGCGCCACCCTTCTAGTAGGGATGGGCCTGGGTCGCTTCTCATACTCTCCACTAATTCCCTATCTCATTGAGGTTGGTCACCTAACAGCTTGGGAAGCCGGGGTAATTGGTGCCTCAAATTTCTTTGGTTACCTCATTGGAGCACTCGCCGCTCCAACCATGCGCTTATTATGGGGTGAGGCCAACACTATGCGCTTATGCCTCCTCATAGGCCTGTTATCCTTATTTGCTTGCGTATTTCCGTGGGGGTTCGTGTGGCTAGTTTTATGGAGGAGCTTGCTGGGTGCTATTGTTGGCGTGATGATGATCTATTGTCTCGCGGTCGCCACTCGATTTGCACCACCCAATAAATTAGGAGCAGCAACCGGCATTGTATATACCGGCGTCGGTATCGGAATCTTGTTGTCGGGATCTTTAATTCCATGGCTTCTCGGTTACAGCCTTGCCATTACTTGGTTGGGGATTGGCACTATAGGACTTGTGTCTTCTTTGGTTGCAATATGGGGTTGGCAGGGCTTAACAACTCACCAAAATTCTAAAAAAAAAAAGCCTCACCCAAAAATTATATGGACGTATCCGGTATTTGGTCTCATTTCTACTCGCGTGTTATTCTCCATCGGACTTATCCCGCACACGATCTACTGGATCGATTATCTCATTCGAGGGCTCGATAACAAGATTGAGTTCGGTGGGCTCCACTGGGCACTATTTGGCTTGGGAGCAATCGGAGGAACCTACCTTTGGGGCCGAATCGCCGACAAAATTGGATTTCACGCCGGTTTGGCTATCGCATTTGGAGCAATCGCCACCGGAATAGCGCTCCCAGTTATCAATTCTGTCTCCTGGGCATTAGTTATTTCCTCATTAGTTGTTGGAACGCAACCTGGCCTAACGGCAATTATGTCTGGGCGGTTTCATCAATTGATGGGTCCCGACAGTATGGCTCCTGTTTGGCGCATGTCAGCCCTCATCTCTACTATAATACAAGCAGCCGCTGCCTATGGGTATGTTACGTTGTTTGAACTCACCAATAACTACGTCCCAATTTTTTTAGCCGGCAGTGGTGCTTTCTTAATTGGAACAATAATTGCATTGACATTACGGACTAACCAAGGAAACGAAAAACTCAAAAATAGTGTTTGAAATTTTTACTTCTATACCAGGAATTACAGGCGCAGATTTTGCCCTTTTATCGTTTCTAAGTTGCCTATCGGGCGCAATGGGCGTGGGCGCGGGTCTTGGCGGTGGAGTTATGTTATTAGCCTTTATGACAACTATGTTCCCTCCATCGATTCTTATCCCCCTGCATGGTGCGGTGCTACTGGGTACTAACGTAGGGCGTGCAATTTTAATGTATAAATTTATAAGGCGAGATCTCCTACCCTCATTTTTTTTTGGTGCATTTTTGGGGGCGATCCTCGGATCAAATATCATCGTAAACCTACCGATCACAATTCTTCAGGTTATCTTAAGTATATTTATCCTTTACGCATGCTGGGCGCCCGCTCCTCGCTCCTCTACTTATTCGAATAAAAAATTGTTGGGTCTCGGTTTCATTGGCACCATTCTTGCCCTATTTATTGGATCAAGTGGCGTCGTAATTGCTCCCTTTGTTGCTAGAGCTTGTAAAGACCGCCACGAATTCGTTGGAACCCAATACAGCTTCATGACGGTTATCCACGGTTTAAAAATACTGGTATTTGGATTTTTGGGCTTTACAATCGCTGCCTATGTACCGCTTATATTTGTTATGATTGCTACAGCTTTCATCGGAAGCTACCTAGGGCGTATATTACTAAAATTTATGTCTGAAAAAGTTTTCAAAATTATCTTTCGGGTTACGTTAACTGGTTTAGCATTGAGGCTCCTTTATACTGGTTTGATAGCCTAAAGTTAATCTGATGAACATAACTTATGATTTCGTCAGTCAGGACCTTTAGATAAGAAAAAATTTCTCTATTGGAAATAATTCCTTCGGTCTTTACGATTTAGTTACGTCAACACCGCGAGGTAAAAATGAAAAAGGTCGCCCTTATCGGATATGGAGCCATTGCCCGTATTTCTTTAGATAAAATCAATGAACACGATCAAAATGATGATGTGAAGATAGTTGGTATACTCGTCAGAAAAAAGCGAGAAAAAGAAACAAGGGCGTCCTTAGACTCTTCAATTTCCGTAGTCACTACAATTGAAGATCTTGTCCGGCTATCCCCCAACGTCGTTGCAGAATGTGCAGGCCAAGGAGCCGTATCAGAATATGGAAAATCCGTAGTTTCTTCAGGGGTAGATTTATTGGTTATTTCGACTGGTGCACTGGCAGATGATCAACTGAGAAATGAACTAACAAAAATTTGCAATGAAAATGGTACACGCATTTTGATACCGTCGGGAGCAATCGCCGGTCTCGATGGCTTAAATTCACTTCGAATTGGTGGCTTATCCACAGTTAAGTACACCTCGACAAAGCCACCTCTCGCATGGGTAGGTACTCCAGCAGATAAGGAGTTTGACCTTTCAAAAATTAAAGAACGAACAATACTCTTTACGGGGCCGGCCCGTGAGGCCGCACGCCTTTTCCCAAAAAATGCAAATCTCGCAGCGACCGTTGCACTGGCTGGCCTTGGGATGGACCAGACTCAAATTGAGCTAGTGGCGGACCCAAAGGTTGCACCAAATAATGTCGGTGCTATTAGCGCGGTGGGTCAGTTTGGCTCCCTAAAAGTCGAATGTAGGGGACTACCCGCTCCAGACAACCCCAAAACGTCAGCCACGACCGCCCTATCCCTTTCCGAAGCAATTCTGAAGGAAACTCGTGCTATTATTATCTAAATTTTATTCAGGTCGTTTAAAAGAAAAAGCCTTTTGAAAGGATTTCTTTGCTTGGATGCGTTCCCACCAGGCGCCTAGCCCCGGACGCTTTTCCCAGTCGGTAAGACCTGGCATTTTATTAGACTCAAACCTTTCGATAAAAGGGGCAACGCTGATGTCTGCTAGAGAAAAAATTTCGTCGCAAAGCCAGTCTTTGTCCTGCAACTCGTCTTCCATCTTATCCAAGACTTCGGCTACTCTTGCCTCAGCAAATTCAAGATCTTCCTCTGATACACCCTGAGCCAGGCGTGTTTTAAGAACCAACCTTTTTTCTTCCGTAGCCTGACTATCAAGTACCGCCTGCAGTTCTGCATCGTTCATCCCATCGAACCGTTTATCCCTTCCCTGTTTAATCCAGGAGACGGTATTAATATTTCGGTGCAGGACATGTTCTATCCTATCCATCCATACATGCATTTTAGCCCGCAAATAGGGGTCGGTTGGCCTCAATGGCGGATCGGGAAAAATCTCATCGAGATATTCTATAATCATATTTGATTCATAGAGTACTTTTCCATCATGGACTATCGTTGGCACAACTCCATTTGGATTAATTTTTAGATATTCGGGATCCAAGTTATCTCTTTTTGCCAAGTCCAAAAATTTACTGTCCCACTCGACACCCTTTTCGGCAAGCGTTATACGGACCCGTTTCGAGCAGGTAGATGTATCCCCGTGGTATAAAGTGAGCATGAAATTTATCCCTAAATTTTGATTTATCTTGTTAACGCTACTCTTCCAGCTATTTCTTCGGTTGCAGATCCATATTTTAAAGCTCTGAATATCTGCCGCGTAATTCCGTCAGCCCTTTTATTTAAATATGGCGATATAAACTCCCACACAATTTCTCCATTCATGTTCACCTCAAACAAGCGCCCGTGGCGACCCTCACAGATAAAGGTATTACCGTTCGGTAATCTTTGGGCTCCACTCACGCGAGGTGAGAAGAAGGTGTCGACTGGAGTTCCCTGATAGCTCCAAACTATTTCTTTCTCATTCGGGTCAATTTCCAAAACCCTGGAATACTCTGGACCCGTTTGTTCGCTGCCATTGGCAAACAATGTAATATTGCCGTTATCTAATTGTCTTGGGTCATGCTGCCCTCCCCACCGGCGGTCTTGCATTTCCCACAAAAATTCACCGGTTCCCCGATCGATTAGAGCAATCAAATCGATGTCTCTCCAACTCACTAGAATATTTCCGTCTGGCTGGACAAAACAGCAATTGGCATGCGCGTATTCTTCGCGAGGTCGGGCCGGCCTTAGGGGATATTTTTCAAATGGAAAATGGTCCACCATCCGCCACTCCCATACCCTATCACCGTCAGCGTTTACCTCGCGCAACACATCATAATAAATACCACCATCCGAATGCTCACTGCCTGGAACACCGCCGATTACCTCCGCGTCTTTCGTGGGAATTAATTCCCATGAAAGATAAGTGGTGTTTCCATTTGGTAATCGATTAAAATCGTGGTGTTGGAGATGATCGATGTGTTCCCAAACGATATTGCCGTCCCAATCAATCTCAAGAATTTGGCCTCCAATTGGGTTGAACTTTGGGCCCTCCGACGTCCTCACTGTGATTAATAAATTTCCGTTCGGAAGTAGTTGTCCGTAATTTCCTAATGGACCAGGCAAAGTCCATTCTTTTCGACATTCTCCGAGCATATCAATCAAAAAACATTGGTTTCCGCCGGATGGCGCAAACAGAGTAAAACTTGGAAACGCAAGCGACTGGTTAAATTCTGTAACACCAAATTTTAACGGGCGCATGTTCAATACTCTCTATTTAATTGAATTCTGATATTATCCTACGCATTGGACATACTGAGAACTAAAAAACATCTTTTTAAAAGGCTATCCAGAAACATGTGAGAAAATTATGAGTTCACCAAAAGCTTAAGTGGCAAAATTACGGTAGCTAATGAGACTTAAAAAGAAACCTTAGAAAAATACCTCCTTTTAGCGTTTAGTTATAAATCGACGGGGGCTGATGCAAATTAGCCACCTTTATTTCGGGATTACGCAGCCAAATGCCACTCAGCAACACCACACCCGATCAGCATGTCCGGCATGGGCGCGTAACCTATTAAATCGAACCCTTGACTGCCAGCCGCAGCATGGGCAACTGCCCAGGCACGTAATTCGGCGCCACCATTCCCCGTCTTTTCGAGCATGGCCCCCAAGTTTGTCGCAAATTTATCGTCTGATGCAGATTTAAAAAGTTCTATACACGCCTTATCAAAGGGTTCATCGATCCAGCCCATTGTAGTCTCACCAATTGAATGGCTGAGACCTCCCGTACCCATTACTACAACACGCAAATCATCGGGATGGCATTCGATAGCTTCTCTCAGCATATGTCCCCATGCCAAGCAACGCTGTGGCGTTGGAAATGGCTTCTCAACTAAGTTCATGAAGACCGGTATAATTGGAGGTATAGGATCAAGGCCGGCGCACCAAACCGGAACACACATTCCATGATCTAACTTCAACCGACGAGAGTAGGACGGATCGAAGTTATTATTTAGAGAATAATCCAAGATATGGCGCCCCAACGCTGCATGACCAGGAAGGGTATCGTGAGGGAAGACTGGCTTCATAAATGGCTCTGGTGGTCCTTCATGTTCTTCACCAATACCGACACAAAATGCTGGCATGTTATCAAGAAAAAAGTTCACCCAGTGGTCAGTTGAATGAATAACCAACACATCAGGCTCAAGGGCCGAGAGACGTCGACCCAATTCATGGTAATGTTTAGTCAACCATCCCCTGCTCTCTGGCTTCATCGTATCCCATGACCGAGCAATGTTGGGCGCGTGTCCCGCAGCAAAACTGCCAACAAGTTTAGCCATTGGTTCTCTCCTTATTTACCCTAATCGAGGATAAAATCTTGATTGAATTTTCATCATCGTACCCGCAGATCAATAAAAAAAACCGCATTAGGTAAGGATTGGTCAGGGGATATAAAAATTCATAGTCATCTCTAAGGAGAGCCGTCCGAATTTCTAAAGATAAAGGATATTTATCGAGGGTGGCCTTACGGTGTTCAGCCCACAATTCTTTTCCCTCCGGTCCCTGTAAATCAAACATCAATTTATTGAGCCAATAATCAGTTTGCATTAGATACTTATCCCTAGAACTGTTTTATAAAATAATCACCCTGAATTCTATGATATAGAAGCACATACCTTTGGATCAATTGCCAAATTGTTTCTGTTAATGTCAAAACCTAACTCAGGAAAAATTAGTACTAATGGGAAATAAGTCGATATGAACCTAAAGCTTGGATTTTTACTGCCAACCCGCGAGAGAGTAATGGTAGGTACTCACGAGACAGCAGAAATACTTGAATTGGCTGATTACGCCGAAAATATTGGTCTGGATTCTGTATGGATCGGAGATTCATTACTCGCCAAACCAAGACACGAACCCCTTTCCCTAATTGCTGCTATCGCTGGCCGAACCAAAAATATTGAACTTGGTACGGGAGTTCTGTTACCCATGTTACGTAACCCTGTACTGCTCGCTCACCAAGTCGCAACTATTGATCAAATCAGCGAAGGACGAATAATTCTTGGAATTGGAACTGCACGAGATGTCCCAGCAATTCGCAACGAATTTAACGCCGCGGGAGTACCGTTTGAAAAAAGAATAGGAACTATGCTCGAACAAATAAAACTTTGTCGTGCCCTATGGAGTGGCAAAAAAGTTAACTGGGATGGAAGGTGGAGCATAAATGAAGCTGAACTTGCTCCAATACCATTTACAAATGGTGGGCCTCGAATTTGGGGTGGAGGTGGCGTCCCCGCTGCCCTTAAAAGGTCCGCCCGATACTTCGATGGTTGGTTTCCTTCTGGACCAGGAAACGGTCAGGATTGGCGTAAAAGCTGGGAACAACTTAAAGTCTACGCTGAAGAAGCGGGAAGAGGCCCGTCTGACATCGTTGGCGCCGCATACGTCACCCTATCAGTTAACAAGAATGTCTCGTATGCCAAAAAGGGACTCGATGAGTATCTCGCAAACTACTATCTTCGACCTGCAGAACAAATTCGAAATGAACAATATAGCGTGGCTGGTGACAGGGCTAAGGTAACGGCTTGGCTCAATGAATTTATTGAGGCAGGCGCCAGCCATTTATGCGTTAGATTTACAGGCAATGATAACAATGCACTTATGGACGAATTAGCCAGAATGCGAGAACAATTTTAGGCGAGTGTTTACAACTTTTTGAATTTGCTCACCCGAGGAATACAAGACACGAAGACGACGCTTCTTGGCGTGCGCAATAAAGTCCTTACCCTTGGCCATTTTTGCATAGGCGACCCTAATGAAGCTGATGTGTTTTTTTGCCGTTCCTGGGGGATAGGCTAACCCTCGACCAATGATACCGCGACTAGAAATAAAACTAATAATCTTAGTATTAATACCCGAAATGTGATCAGTGATCATTGGAACATTCGGAAGTAGAGGGGCAGGCTCAGTTCCTACCTGAAAAGGGCAAGGCGAACTCTTTTCCTGGGTTTGGTAGACTAGCAGACAAGCTTAAATCTTTTCCCAAATTAAAGACGCCTTACTACCAGGCCCACCCATCACTGGAGGAGATGCCGTTAAAATCAATTTATCACCTTCAAAAGAAACATCACGAATGGTGGTTGTTCCCTCTAGTTTCCGATGAGCTGAAATTTCAATATGATGAAGCACCTGTTCACCCTTGAGCTCAAATTCACCAAAATAACTAAAATAATCACCGTTTGATTGGCGCGTTGCTGTCGCCATATGTCCATCCGTTGTGTACTCCATACGACCTCCCCTCGGCGCATCCTCTTGGCGCCCTGGATTGCCGTCTGCATCAATAAAATGGAACCCAACCAGGCGCCACGTACCAATCATTTTTTCACGCATATTTAGATCTCGCTATTAAAAATAATTACTTTTATCCCCAGCTATGCCGGGACGGCACCGGCCATACGATCAGTAGGCTTGTCGTTCATAAATAACTGGGCCATCCCAACAGTTATCCCAACGATGACACCGATCTGCCACGCAAGATCATAATTACCGAAAGAATCAAACAGAAGTCCTGCTCCCCATGCCCCTATAAATGAACCAGTTTGATGACAAAGAAACGCGATACCCGTTAATGTTGCCATATTCCTAAGACCGAAAATTTGTCCAACCAATCCCGTGACAAGAGGAGATACGCCGAGCCACAGTAGACCCATAACCGCAGCAAAAATTAACGTAGTTGTTGGTGTCGCTGGTAACAAAAAATAAATGATGATAAACGCCGACCGCATTATATAAACACCACCTAATAAATATTGCTTGGGGTACTTTCCACCCATCCAACCAAGGATATAACACCCGATAGCATTAAATCCCCCAATAACACCAAGTGCCTGTGCACCAAGGGTTGGCGATTGGCCACAAATTTCTAGATAAGCTGGCAAGTGCGCGGCAATAAAAATCAGCTGAAGACCACAGACGAAATAAGCAACCGCCATGGTAACGTATCCCTTGTGTCCCCATGCCTCGATGAGAACATCTTTTAGCGACATTTCCAAATCACTTTCACCTGTTTCATAAGTTGGCGCAGATCTTACTTTATCACCAGCACCAGTGAAAAATGCCGCGGGTATCATGACTACACATAAACCTATGAAGCCAATCATCGCCACTAACCAGCCATCACTATCAATCAAACCCTGAGCAAGTGGTGCTGCTATAAACGTTCCTATAGAGCCGGCAGCGGCTATAGTTCCTAATGTCACGCTTCGTTTAAGGGGTGAGACCGCCCTCGCAGCTGAGGCAAGCGCTAAGCTAAGTCCGGTACAAGCCAGGGCCAGTCCTACCATAATGCCCAACCCTATCCACAGCGCCGCAGGCCCCTCGGCCATCATAGTAACCCCGAGACCCCCAGCATAAAGGAAACAACCAAACACGGTCATAACTCGACAGCCCAACCTATCAGCAAAAGCACCAATCAAAGGCTGTGTTAGCCCCCAAGTAAAATTCTGGATCGCGATGGCCAGGGTAAAATCTGCTACGGATATTCCAAGGTCCTGAGTTACCGGTGTAACGAAAAGTCCAAAGCTCTGGCGCATGCCCATACTCATCGTAAGCATGAGACTTGCGCCTGTCAGAACCGATATTGTCTGAGCACTGGTATAGCCTGGGGCTCTATTTACTTTTGACATTGCCGATTATTAATTGCGACTGGTGAATTAATTTTCTTGGAATAGTGTAACAAACATTAAATTGGAATAACACCAACGACCCGCTTTTTAACATTACCATGCAAAATCAATATTAAAAATATCATCGAATTAGGGTTATTACATCGAAGGAATATAATCCTTCAATATTGGAAACCAAATGCCCAACTGCGATCTAGGCCACGGTAACGCAAGCAGATAATCAAAGACAAACCAAGAAAAGGTGGTAAGACCAATACTACATACAGAAATTAGTTTCCAAGGCTCTCTGTTTTCTAGATGCATGAATGCAATTACGAATATAAACGTTGTCGGAAGCATTCCGAATAATGCCGTAGACACCAAAAAGCCGATAAGCCAACCAAGAAATATAGACGCCCTTTTAATAATAATATTTCCGGGTAGGGTCTCGTCAGTTTCAATATCTAAGTGCGCCGCTCTTTCATGAACCTTGGAACTGCCGCCTTTGCTTTCTCCATTCGACGATGATACGGGCGGTTTACGAAATGTGTGGTTCAGGAAACTGATTGAAGCAATAGTAATGGTAACCCAGGCTACAAATACAGGGACCCTCTTCGCACCCTCTTTCCAATCGAAGGATTCCTGCAACATTACCGCCAGTAAACCAATGAAAAAGGCGTAAAAAGCTGTATTAAGGTCTAAGTTAAAATTCCCGTAGCCAGTAAACATCTGGCGGAATCCACCCATTCTATTTACTTCTCGTATAAAAGGTCGGTAAAGGCCCCATACGGAAAGCAAAATTACGATAATCACAATATAATGATCATACACCAACCAAAAATAAATATCCTCGAGGGTCTCCCAGTCTTCTGAATACCTATTCACAGAAATGTTAAAATACCTCTCTACAATGCCACCCAAAACTACTCCGAGAATTACCGGTGGCCTTGGCCAACGTAACCGTTTCATTATCCAGCCCAACAGGCCGAAAAACATTAAAACGTAGAGATCACCCCAATTTCGACGGGCTTGGAATGCTCCCACCATTATAACGGTTAGTATTAAAGGCATAATAATTGAGTGTCGTACGACGGCTATTCGAGCTAATTGATCTGAAAAAACGAAGCAAAGGCCAGCGCCCAAAATATTAGCCAGGGCCACTGACCAAACGATTGTGTAGGTAACATTGAGATCCTTATTTAGCATGTCGGGTCCCGGCACGAGGCCGTGGATCAAGAAGGCACCCAGTAAAATTGCCATAGAGGCACTTCCAGGTACACCGAAGGCGACTGTGGGGACCAATGCCCCCCCTTCTTTCGCGTTATTGGCACCTTCGGAAGCCAAAACACCCCTGATGTCTCCACTTCCGAATGTTTCTGCTGCTCCTTTTTCTGTCCTTGCAGCATGTCCATAAGCAACCCAATCAATAATAGCGGCTCCAAGGCCCGGCACCGCCCCAAGAGTTGACCCAAGAAAGGCAACACGGACAACCAACCACCAATGTTTTAGGGTGTCCCTAACCCCCTGCCACTGACCCTGCCGAGTATTTAATTTACCGTCTGTTGAAATACTTCTACGCTCTATCATCATGTCAGCAAGTTCTGGTAGCGCAAATATACCTAATGTGACCGGAACCAATGGCATACCACTCCAGAGATAAAGAGTGTCCAAGGTCCATCGAAGGGTGCCAGTTTGAGGATCTTGGCCGATCATATCAATCATGAGACCGAATCCTGCCGCTGCCATACCCCTTAACGGAGAAGATCCGGAAAGGATCGAAACCATACACAATCCAAAAAAAGCAAAAGACAGTAACTCTGGCGCCCCAACTGTGAGCATGATAGGCCGCAAAATTGGGATACTGATCGCTAATAACAAAGCCCCAAAAATTCCACCAATCATTGAGGCTGTATAGGCCGCACCGAATGCCCTCCCAGCCTGCCCCTGCCGGGCCAAAGGGTGACCATCAAGAATGGTAGCCGCCGAACCAGCAGTCCCCGGCACTCCAAATAAAACAGCCGGTATAGTATCTGAAGTTGTGGTCACCGAGCCCATGCCAAGCAGCAACGCAAAAGCTGAATACGGGTCAATATCAAAAGTAAATGGCAAAAGAAGAGCCATTCCTACTATTCCGCCCAAGCCAGGAATGACGCCAAGTGCTAATCCAATAAAAACCCCTCCAGCAAGAAACATTAACCTCGCCGGATCAATGATGATAAGTGCGGCCTCCAGGGCCGTATTTAACATATCAACTTCCACGCACCCTACCCCTCTAGCTACAAGAGACTAAACCTAAATCCAAAATCTTTTTAATCAGAAAATGGCTAGAAGAAAGACCACACAACTACATTGTCGCGTGGCCTTCCTGTCAAAAACTATTTCTTAATTATTTACAAGATATCGCGAGTGCCTTTGAAACGCCCTTTACTCTAAAGGTACAACTCATGCCGACCTTAAGCGCCTTACGTTTAGCCTTTTTTCCACCAATGGTAATCTTTGTTTTTCCTTTAACTTTTAGTTTTCCCTTTTTACCACCACCGGACCACTTAACGCGACGACCCCCACGTTTAAGTTTTGTGATTTTACCCTTATGAGTAAATGTAGGGACTACCGCTTTCTTGACATTCATGCCTCCCTGATCACTGGCCGCTCTCGCTGTCGCAGCCACTAACTTTTTAGGCAATTTGAAGAGGTCTCCAATCATCCCTTGGATTTTTTCACCTGAAATTGGGTTCAATTCCAGTTTCTGCCTCTTCATGTCCTCAATATATTTTGGGTCCTTCATAGTCGCCTGAAAAGCCGCACGCAAAGCTGCTAGCCGGGCCTTGGGAACATTTGGCGTAGTATTAAATGGCCGTCCCCACGCTTGACGAGCAAAAATTAAGCCAAGAATTTTCTTGTCTTTATCACTCTTAGCCAAATCCATAATGAATGGAACATTTGGCAGATCGGCATGCTTAGCCGTAGACATCTGTAGTACTATATTTATCTTTCCAGATTTTAGCCACTTACCGCGGGTAGCCTTAACCGAGGACCAAGACCAGCCACAACGACCATCAAGTTCCCCTCTTTCCATCGCGAAGTTGATGTCATTCCCGCCAGGGTAACCAGTCACTAACTTAAGGTTGGTCCCCAAAAGGTTATTCATAACTGTCGGAAATGTATCCGTATCGGCGCCCTTACCGGTACCACCCAAGACCGCACCCATAGTGCGCAAATCTTCAAACTTTTTCAGGCCGGTCCCTTTCATCGTAGCGCAAACACTTACTTCGTTATTGGTACTACCAAGCCAACCAAACTTTCGCGGATCAAATTTTGCTTGCTTATTTCCAAATAGCGGCTCCGTCGGAACACCACGACCAATTGTCGACAGTGCCGTTCCATCTTGGGGCATGATACTGTACATATCATTTGCCAAAATCATGCTCCCGGCACCAGGCTTATTTTTTGCAACAAATTTTGGATTGCCCGGGATATGTCTTCCCATGTGTCGTGAAAGGGTGCGAGCGTAACGATCATAACCGCCACCTGCTGAATAGCCAATCCACATTGTAATCCGTTTGCCCTTATAGAACTTTGCAACGTCGTCAGCGGATAGTATAGGTGCCCCAATCGCAGACACCAAATAACCGAGGACGCCAAATAGAATTATTTTTTTGTTAAAAAACATTGTCGTTTCCCCTCTGTTTTTTGTTTTAAAAATGAATATAAAAAGGTCGTGGTTTTAGCCTTACAGAATAGATACCGATATTCAATACTTTCGCTCAAATTATGCAGCACAATAGTTGATCTAAAGCTTTAAAAGCGTCAACAACCTTATTCGCAAACCTATCAACCGTAATCAATAAAAATAGAGGGATACCAGAGGATCCCGATTAATTCACCGAACATAAAGTAAAGGGTCAAACCAGCGATCACAGCGTAAGACAAAGCAAAATGCCACGTTGTTTTTCCACGAAGGATTAAATATCCAAGAATGAATAAAGGAATAGCAATTGCCTGACCAAAGAGCACCGTTACACCTACAATACAGGCAAGGCTGCCTAATAGTAAGCTTGCGCCAGGCAACTCTTTGATTACAACTGAGCGGGCAGCCAAGGTTCGAAGTCCATTTTTCGATCCTTTGTAGACGTCCTTTATACCCAAACCATCTCGATACAATGCCAACAAACCAAGCAAAACAGCAGGAATGCATACAACTATTGGAAATTGTCCGGTTGCCCTATCCCATCCTATAGATTGCCAACCAGCCAAGAAGAAAACGACCACCATCAGAAATATGAAGAAAAATCCCGCTAGTTGATCTTCATTCTGAGTTTCTTGTATTTTCACCGTTGATCCATCTTTACTCTGACGCCGAGCCCTTAACGCCGTAACAACGATGGTCATAATGGCCAAAATGAGAATGACCAGGCAAATAGGCCTAAATATCCAAGCTATCGGACCGTAAGCTTGATAGGTGACATACAGAGCACTTTCCATAATCGGTCCAAGAACAAACCCAAGTATCAATGGTGGCCGCGGGATACCTCCTTGCTTCATCCAATAGCCAATTATCCCGAAGGCGAGCATTGACCACCAATCAGAGAGGGTGTTGGAGCTCATCCAGGCGCCCATCATTACAAATAAAACGACAGCAGGCACAATAAGGTGGCTCGGAAGAAATGTAATTTTTGCTATTTGCTTGGCCCAAATTAAGAGCAAAACTGCTCCTAAAACATTCGCTATTGCTAGGGTCCAAACCATTGAAAATGTCACATCCAGTTTGGTAGTCAACATCTGCATGCCAGGCATAAAGCCTTGGATGACAAAAGCGCCCAAAAGAATTGCCATTGCAGGACTACCGGGTATGCCGAATGCGACCGTCGGCATCAATGCTCCACCCTTCATCGCGTTATTAGCTGATTCCGGAGCAATAACCCCCCTAATATCACCCTTACCAAATTGGGACTTATCCTTCGCACTTTGAACTGCATGCCCATAAGCAATCCAATCAACAATCACACCTCCCAAGCCAGGCAGCATACCGATATAGATCCCAATTGCTGAAGACCGAAGAAATAGCCACCAATTTTTAAAGGCGTCACCTATGCCTTGTTTCATTCCACCACTTACAGAGTCGCGAGGAACTCTTGATATTGAGGTATTTCGAACTGCAAGCTCTATAACTTCAGGTACCGCGAACAAGCCAAGTACCATCGGGACGATGGGAATACCCTCAAGTAAATAGGTAGCTCCCAACCAATACCGAGGCACCCCACCCGTTAATGAATATCCCACCATCGAAATAAGTAGACCAATCAAAGCCGCAAACAAACCCTTCACCATATTCCCGCCGGCCAATGAACCAATCATGGTCAGGCCAAGAACACCCAAAGCGAAAAATTCGGGCTTCGCAAATGAAAAAATAAGAGGTTTTACGATGGGAATAGACACCGCAAGTGCAACTGCACCCAAAACCCCACCTAATGCCGAAACAGTAAAAGCCGCCCCAAATGCTCGGTCGGCCTCACCCTTCATTGCAAGAGGATAACCATCGAGAATAGTTGCCTGTGAAGCCGCAGTACCCGGAACTCCCAACAGAACCGACGCAAGAGTGTCACTCGTTGTGGTTACGGCAAACATACCCAGCAAAAATGCAAATGCCGGCGCTGGCTCCATTAGAAAAGTAAAGGGCAACAAAATAGCAAGTCCTACCAGACCCGATAAACCCGGTATTGCACCAAAATACAGGCCGATTAGAACTCCAAGAACGAGGTACCCAATAGCCGGCCATTGAACCACCAACCAAAGACCATTTAAAACCGCTTCTAACAATTGATTAACCCCCAAACATAATTGACCGCGTCAAGGGGATACCTTGACGCGGTCAAATTGAAAGGAATTCTAGCTACTTACCGCCCGATTTTACGTATTTTTTCAGGAAGGCAACCATTTTCGGATCGACATTTTTTAAAGTAGAATTGATTATAGCTTCACCTTTTGTACCCACAATCACAGCCGGTTTTGCCTTAATAGCTTTTTTGTAGGCGGCTAAAAATGCCTTATCTTTGGTTACTTTCGAGAACGCGGTACGCAGGGCCTTTAGTGCCGCTTTTGGTGCCTTTGGCGGCAGGAATACCATGCGGAACAATTGTGAATTTAAGGTATTCAGAAATTTTAACGTTTCCCATCGCATACCGCTAGGCATAGCGTTCTTACCATTCTTCATTTTATAAACCTCCAACCAGGTTGGAAGATTGGGAAGATTGGGGCTTCTCAAATAGCGACCATCAACAGTTGGTGTTTCATATTGATACAATACCTTTACTAATCCGGGTTTTTCCATTGTCGGCTCTACAACTCGACGATAACCGGGGATTGACGTGGTATGATATTGAACTTCATTCTGATGAATGGCAGCAAAAATTGGTGTGAAGCCTCTATACCCTGTAACCGTTCTATAATTTTCAGGTCCTATTAATAGATCTAAAGATAATCGACCTTTTAAATCATGTGTGGAAGTTGTCCTGAGGCCACCAAATTTGAACCCCCTTGCCTTCTTGAAGAAATCTTGGGGACTATTAATTCCACCAGGAGCAGCGTCTTTTCTAATATAGCAAATAACAGGTGGAGCAGCCGCAGCAACAAACTGGAGATCCGGATAATTAACTCGCAAGCCCGGGTCTTTTAAGACCTGGGCAACCGGGTTCCAGGTAAAAAAGCCAACAGTCATTCCATTCGGCCTGGCTGCTTCAGCTAGGTAATTGGTGGCAACCAAACCGCCAGCACCACCCATGTCTCTAAAAATAATTTTTGGCTTGCCGGGAATATGTTTGGCAATGTGAGCCGCAAATATTCTTCCTTCAGTACTATTTGCACCGCCCGCAGGATAATTACCTAAAAATATTACCCTTTTACCTTTGTAAAATGGTCTGGCATCCACCGTTGAGACAACTGCCGTACTGAAAATAGCTACAATTAAAGCAGCAAAAATTGAAGTGACTTTGATAAACATTACTACCCCCTTATTATTTTTTTAATTTAATTTCACTCAAATTATTTTTATTGGCTAGAAAGGTACATCCCCTCTAACAGTTGTTCTTAACATTGTTCGCAATTGACTTTCTGGCACCCCACCGCAAGCAAGGTGAACAGTGCAACGATTATCCCACAACAGGAGTTGGTTCTTTGACCAGCGATGATGATAAATATTTTCTGGGTTTTCTATATAATCAAAGAGTTCTAATAAAAGTTCCTCCCCTTCATCGAGATCCATATCGGCAATATGGGTTGTAAATCTTCTGTTAACGAATAACGCCTTGCGTTTCGTGATATCATGGGTCCGTACAATTGGATGAATAACATCCGGAGTTCTGGCTTTCACTTCGGCAGATTTCTTCTCCCAAATTGACCCTTTTTTATCTTCTTCCGTCATACTAGACGGTGGGTGAAAACGCGGGTTATCGGCTAAATCAAATTGATGTACCGCTTTCAATCCCTCAATTTTCTTCTTTAATTCATTTGGTAGGTTGTCATGCGCCAAGTACATGTTAGCCCATTCGGTGTCACCGCCATCATTGGGAACATCGATCGCGTATAAAAGAGAACAACGGCTTGGATAGGCCATATAGGAGAGATCGGAATGCCAAATACTACCCCCGTCCCTCAGGCTTAGGTAATTGCCATCAGCGTCCTTTTCATTAGTTAACCATAAAAGCTCTGGATAATCCTTGAGAACATGTTTACCGCCCGGGTGAACCTCCAACTCACCAAAGTTACGGCTGAACTCAATGTGTTCTTCTTTAGATATTTTTTGATCAGGAAAAACTAAAAGAAGGTTTTCATTCCAGGCAGCAATAATTTCTTGGAATAGATCTCTTGAGACGGGTTCAGACAAATCAATGCCTGTAACCGTCGCACCCAGAGCATCAGACCTTTTTTTTATACTTAGTGCCATAACCCTATAGTCTCATCCTCTTCCAATTTCCAAACTAATATCATTAATTACAAAGAGGTCATTACAGTAACTATAGATCAACAATTGATTACTGCAATTCCCTTTATTAAAAAAATAAAAACAGCCGGAGTTGAAATTATTTAATAATAAGGAAATCATCGGATTACTTTTAATTAAAACGGGGGCAAGTTCATGCCAATTTTAAAGGACCGTGTCGCTATAGTTACGGGAGGCGCTCAAGGCATAGGAGCCGCCTATTGTATGGGCCTTGCTAATGAGGGTGCAAAAATAGTTATAGCCGACATCGCTGACGGCTCTGCATTGGCACAATCAATTTGTGATAACGGGGGACAAGCAATATACATCAAATCCGATGTTTCCCGCGAGGAAGACAATCAAAGAATGGCAGAAATAGCTATCAAAAGGTTTGAAAGATTGGATGTCCTCATTGCCAACGCCGGCCTCTACACAAATTTGGAGCGGAAAATTTCTACCGAGGAAACGTCCGAGGAATGGGATGCAGTGATGAATGTGAACATTAAAGGAGTATGGCTATCAGCAAAAGCAGTGATACCCCACATGGAAAAATCAGGCTACGGTAAAATTATAAATATCGCATCGACTGCAGCCTTCAGCGGGCAAGGTCACAGTACTCGTTACGCCGCGTCCAAGGCAGCCGTAGTTGGAATAACACGCACCATGGCTCGCGAATATGGCTCAAAGGGCATAACCATCAATGCCATTGCCCCTGGCCCAATTGAAACGACGACGCTTAGTGGACACGTAGACGCAAACCTACAAAATAGACAGGAGGCAATAATTGGAAGGCGTTCTATAAAACGACTAGGTATGCCAGATGATGTCGTCGGTTTATGCTTATTTTTAGCATCATCGGAAAGTGATTTCATAACTGGCCAAACCATCGTCGTAGATGGCGGCTCGGTTTTACATTAATGGTTTATTCGGCACTTACCCCATATAAAATTTCCGCATTCTTGTACGCGATTTTTTCGGCAAATTCACGGGGCAATTGGCCAAGAATTTTTCTATATTTCCGTATGATTTTTCGATACTTTTTCCAACGCGGTCGCTTGTGTGCGTCTGTCGCAAATAATAACCTATCCTGATATTTTCCAAGTATTGAAGCCCAAGGGCTCCTGAGTATCTTTGAGCTATCCAAAAAACCGGGTCCCAGCTTAGAAGCCTTCATCCTATCGGAGTACGACCTTTGATCTTTTTCTTTCTTTGAAATAGTCATGTAAACGTTAGGGTGTGCTGATAAAATTTTCTCAACTTGGTATGGGTGCCCGAATGCCATATGAGGAATAATAAATTTTATATCACGATACTCAGAATAAATTTTCGAAAATCGAGGCCAATCCCTTTCCCAATTATAGACCTCCCAGTGCGTCATAACGGGAATGTTAAGACCAGATAATTCATTGAGAAATTTTTTAGTCCCAAGTTGAAGAGGGTCAACGTAGCGCTCTCCTCTTTCTGTCTGTTCACCATGACTTTTATCCGCGTGTGAATATAAAATTTCACCAATGAACAGGTAGTTATATTTGTCAATATTTTCTAAAGTTGTTGAGATGTAATCGTCACCCAAATCGTCTCTTAAAAGGAAGTATTTAGGGGTTCCTAGAATAATAAGGTCTCTATGGGTATTTCTAAGTTCCAAAACTTCATCTTCATTTTGGCCTAGATATTTCCTGCTCCGCGCGAATAAAGCTAATTTGGAAATTCCCGCTTCCCTTACCTTTTTTATTGATTTAGCGTAGTCGGTTCGTTCATCAATTTGGGCCATTGCATCAAATATTAAGCCGCTATAACGCAGTGACTCGGAAAGGGAAATTGATGCTAAACAAAAAAACAAACCAATGATCAAAAAGATCAGGGTAAAATTAGGCTTAATTCTATTCATTAAAGTCAATTGATTCCGGCAAGCGCTTTAACATATTCGCCTATGGCCATCGAAGAAGTTAATCCGGGCGACTCTATGCCGTAAAGATTTATAATTGAATTATAACCGTGATCACTTGACCCATGGATAACAAAATCGTTGGAAGTAGCTTGCTTTAGACTAAGTTTAGGACGCACTCCTGTATAACCTGGTTGCAGTTCGCCATCCTTTAAATCTGGTAATACGCGTCTAACAGCCTCGTAAAAAAAAGCCACCCGGTCAGGATCCAGATTGTAATTAACCTCATCAACTATTTCCACGTCAGGTCCAAATCTATTCAAGCCAGACAGGTCCGGGCAAATATGCACGGATACTTTATGGTCCTTGGGCAAAGGATAAATCATCCTGTTAAAGGGCCGCCTCCCATGCATTACAAAATAACACCCTCGAGTAAGAAACTGCTTTGGTATTGTTTTTGGAGGGACCCCCTTTATTGCCGCAGCAACCTTTTGCGCTCCATGACCAGCAGCGTTGACACATAGTTTGCACCGGATCTTAGTTTCGGGATTTCCGCTGACAACAAGGTCTACGGAATCTTCAAATATTTCTCCTGACAAAACTTTAGTATTTACAGCTAAAACTGCGCCGTTATTTTCTGCGTCTCCCAAATAAGCGGTCATCAGGTCATGAGGTTCTATTAAACCGGAGGTTGGTGAATACAAAGCACCCGCGCAGCTAAGGTTTGGTTCCATTTCTTTTATCTGATCGGCATCCGCAACATATATCTGTTCTAGACCATTTTTATTCGCTTTCTCTTTCAGCCCGTGAAGTGCTGGGATATCCTCATCCTCAATAGCTACAATAAATTTGCCTGTCATTTCGTGGCTTACCCCTCGTTCAGGGCAGTATTGATACAGCAAGTTTTTACCACGGATAGCCAGTTGATTTTTGAGACTGCCAGGAGGGTAATTTATTCCCGCATGAATACAGCCGGAATTGCGTGTAGACGTGTGGGTACCATAAGTGTTTTCCGACTCAAGAATAATGACTTCACGCCCAGCCATGGCCAATGATCGAGCAATTGCTAGACCTACTACGCCAGCACCTATGACAATACAATCTACCTTCTCTATCATTTACGATAACGTTTTCTATTTATTTAAAATTTTTTTACCTTTTAATCTTCTAGTACTAAAACCACGAGCAATAATTGGTTAAAACCTTTGACCGACAAAGTTAAAAATTAAATTACCCTATAACCGGCAAAATCCCTTTTATAAAAGTTCAGCTTTAATATTTATGAATGAATTACATTTATGGACCTTGCGCTCTGACAAACATTACCACAAAATATTTGTGGTAAAAAAACATGTCTGGGAAACCCCAATACAGAATTAACTATAAAAGAATCCTTTGATCTTTATAGAATTTCACTCAAAAAATACTATTGTAAGACCAATATTATTAATTTTTACCGACTGATTCTACAATGATATAATGATTAAGTTGCGAGTATATGCTCGCATCATCGCCCTTAAACGTTAGCAACGCCTCATCACGACGTTTCAATATTTTTTTATAATACAAATAAGGTTTGCCAGATACCCATACAGCGTAAGCCGATATCTTAAATTTTTGTCTACTGTCACTTACAATTCTATAACTCGCTCTTTTAATAATTTTATCCAGACTAATCATGTAGTTAATTTTTTTTAGCTCTTTGTTAAGAGCCCTTCGCCCAGGTTTTGATACCAGAAAATATAATTTTTTTCCAAAAACCCCTACAACGGCGGCTCTTTTACCATTTTTTTCGATAAACTTTTTATAGGGACCCATCTTAGATAATGGAATTTTGGTTTCGATAACAAGTCGTTCTCCAAACTGACTTTTGGATCGACTAAATTTACTTCCTTTAGAAAGATATTTTTTTGCTATCGACGTAGATTTACCTAATAAATTCTCTTCATCCTTCCCCATTATAGTAAATGATGCCTTCAGAGGAACTTCAACAACTTTACCAGAAAGCGCATCTTCAATATCAGAGGTATATAAGGTTACCTCCCCTTTATCTGCCTTGCACCCTACAAGAATAAAGAAAACAAAAAAGACGATAGAAAGGTTTTTCACTTTATTTAACATTTTTATCCCTAGCAAATTTAAAACCTATCTTCCCAATTTAAAATTGGTCGGAGCGATAGGATTTGAACCTACGACCCCCACACCCCCAGTGTGGTGCGCTACCAGACTGCGCCACGCTCCGA
>CAZCKO010000027.1:21725-27978 GCA_964499275.1 uncultured Rhodospirillaceae bacterium | reverse complement strand
GCTTAGGTCGTTTATCAACTGCGTTTAAATTTCTGCTGTTTGGTGGAAAATAAAATTCCGGTTTGGTTGAGGGTGGAAGATTTAGATGACTGATGGAAAGTTTATCACTTTTGAAGGCGGTGAGGGGACAGGAAAATCCACTCAATTAAGACTACTAGAAAAGTATTTAAAAGACGTCGGCGTTTCGGTCGTAACCACCAGAGAACCAGGGGGAACCCCTTCCGGAGAAGACATTCGAAAATTATTGGTAAATGGAGACCCCAATAAATGGGCTCCACTAACAGAGGCATTACTGCATTATGCAGCGCGGCATGAGCACATTTCTCAAGTTATTCAACCAACAATTGCTTCAGGGAAATGGGTTCTTTGTGATCGGTTCACCGATTCAACGATGGCTTATCAAGGGTTCGGACAACATGTCGATTTTAAATGTATAACTGAGTTACATCAAATTGTATTAGGAGGGTTCACTCCAAACTTAACAATAGTTTTAGATTTGCCAATTGAAATTGGTTTAGAGCGGGCTGAGAAAAGGGGTACCGGAGGTACACGGTATGAACGAATGGGACTGAAATTTCATCAGAGGCTACGTGATGCTTTTCTCTTGATAGCAGACGAAAACCCAGAACGCTGCGTTGTCTTTAATGCAAATAAATCTATAAGATTAACCTCAAATGCAATAATTGACTTTGTAAGTAAACGTTTTAATTTACCTAATCCAATGGAATAAGGCTCATAGCATTGGAGAATAATCAAGCTATTGATCACCCAAGGTCAAATCCATGGCTTTTCGGTCATTGTGCGAGTGAACAAACCTTTCTGAATTCTTGGCAATCAGGACGCATTCACCATGCCTGGCTTTTGACTGGACCCCGTGGAATTGGAAAAGCAACTTTGGCATTTCGAATAGCTCGATTTGTTTTATCCTGTACCAACGCTCAACCTTCTTTAGGTTCCTTGGAAAATTCTTTATCTAGTCTCGCACTCAAAAAGGAAAACCCAATCTTTAAACGGGTGGCTTCGGGCGGGCACTCGGATCTAATGATCTTAGAACGCACTTTTAATAATGAGACAAACAGCCGTAAAACATCAATTTCTGTTGAAGAAGCCCGCGCAGCGGGAGATTTTTTACATTTAACCGCTTCGGAAGGAGGTTGGCGAGTTTTAATAATTGATAGTGCAGATGAACTAAATTTAAATGCAGCCAATGCTTTGCTAAAAATTATAGAAGAGCCGCCAGATAATGCGCTCATGATACTCACATGTCATGCTCAGGGCAGCTTATTGCCAACACTTAGATCCCGCTGTAATCGAATACAAATGGATCGACTTAAATTTGAAGACCTAAAAAATGTTTTTGAACAACTCAGCCCGGATATTGATGAAGACGATTTAAAAGCTTTAAGTTATTTATCTGACGGAAGTCCTGGACGTGCACTAACCTTAGCAAAAGGAGACGGCTTGAATCTTTATAAGGAATTGATTTGTCTAATTAGACAGCTTCCTAATATTGAAACACCGTTATTACACAAATTTGGAGACCGCATTAGTCGTCGCGGCGCCGAAGATAGTTTTCGTCTTGCAGTTGAGCTACTGATCTGGTGGGTAAGTCGATTAACCCGAATGAGTGCCAAAGGAGAACCCATTCCAAATGTAGTAGCTGAGGAAAATGATTGTGCAAACCGTTTTGCTACCGAAACAAAGGTTGATCGCTGGGTAGAGGTATGGGAGAAGGTCAGTCGCTTAGCGGGCCAAACAGACAGACTTAATTTAGATCGCAAACAAGTAATAATAAACATGTTCCAAGTTCTTAAAGGCGCTGTTAAGGGTTGAATTCAGTTTTAAATTCCAGGAAACGGTATGTCTGCCGATAAACAATATTACATTACGTCTCCAATTTACTATGTTAATGACGTTCCTCATATTGGTCATGCATACACAACATTGGCATGTGATGTCACAGCGCGGTTCAAACGTCTTGATGGATTTGATGTTCATTTCCTGACAGGAACTGATGAACATGGCCAGAAAGTCGAAAAGTCAGCGACCGCTGCTGAAATGGATCCCCAAGACTTTACCAACCAGGTTTCAAAAAACTTTCGCGACTTGGCAGAAGCTATGAATTATTCCCATGATGATTTTATTAGAACCACTGAAGAACGCCACATCATTGCATCCCAGGCAATATGGAAAAAATTGCAAGAAAATGGTCATATATACTTAGGCACATATGCTGGATGGTATGCCGTCCGTGATGAGGCCTTTTATGACGAAAGTGAATTATCAGAAAGTGAAGGGGGTATAAAATTAGCGCCTTCAGGAGCCGAGGTGGAGTGGGTGGAAGAGCCCAGCTATTTCTTTGATCTTTCTCAATGGCAAGAACCTCTTCTACAATTTTACGAAAAAAATCCAGATTTTATCGCGCCTAAATCACGTCGAAACGAAGTCATTAGTTTTGTTAAAGGAGGGCTCCGCGATCTGTCAATTTCTCGTACCAGCTTTAAATGGGGTGTTCCGGTTCCCGGTGACCCAGGTCATATAATGTATGTTTGGTTGGATGCTCTAACTAACTATATCACTGCAGTTGGATATCCCAATAACAGTGATGCCTTTTCAAAGTGGTGGCCAGCCAATCTTCACATGGTAGGTAAAGACATTTTACGCTTTCACGCTGTATACTGGCCGGCATTTTTAATGGGTGCTGGAATTCAGGTTCACAAAAAGGTATTTGCCCATGGATGGTGGACAAATGAAGGCCAAAAAATTTCAAAATCAGTTGGAAATATAATTGATCCGAATGAGATCGTTGAAACTTACGGCCTAGATCAAGTTAGATATTTTCTATTACGGGAAGTCCCATTTGGCAATGATGGAGATTTCTCAAAAAAAGCGGTAATAGCACGTATAAATGGTGACCTTGCAAATGATCTTGGAAATCTTTGCCAAAGAGTATTATCCATGGTTAATAAAAACTGTAATGCCAGGGTTCCCGAATTTAGCTTAACTGGAATAACCGAATACCCCGTATTTAAAACATTGCAAGAAGTCTATTCATTACTTCCAAAGGTAAGAGAAAAGATCGATCATCAGGCTTTTCACGACGCACTTGAAGAAATCTGGCGAGTTATCAGAAACGCAAATCAAACAATCGATGAATCTGCTCCATGGACACTTCGAAAAACAAATCCACAAGGAATGGCGGATGTATTATATACATTGATGGAAGTAATCCGGTTTTTCTCTATAATTTTACAACCATTTATGCCGGATTCCTGTTCAAAGATACTTGAACAGCTATCAGTTTCTGACGATGACAGAGACTTTTCCTCTATTGAGATTCCTTCAAAGCCCAAACTGTTTGGGGCTTCATCCCTTAAACCTGGTACTAAATTACCCAAGCCAATTGGAGTTTTCCCTAGGTTTTCTGATGACCAATTAGCTGATTAAAGGGATAGGCCTTGAAAGATAAACTAGTTGCCCTTACTTTCTCAAATGAGCACTATTTAACAATTTAAATTGCCACTTTATCGGTAATAAACATCGGGAGGCTGCCTTTTATGTTTAAACAACATCATCTTGCTCTTGCAACCGCGATAGTGATCGGCGTGATAGGTTCCACCGCGGTGTCGGCTGACATCGCAAATTTTTATAAGGGAAAAACAATAACCATAGCAATCCCCTACGGGCCTGGTGGTACCTATGACAAATATGGTTCCACTTTTGCAAACCATTTGGGAAAACATATACCAGGAAATCCAAATGTAATTGTCCAACATCGACCCGGTGCCGGTGGCGCGAAAGCAATGAATTTCACATACAACGTCGCTCCTAAAAATGGTACATTTGGAATGGTTCCATTGGACGCGGCTGTTGTGAACCAACTATTGCGTCCTGACCGAATGAGATATGATGCTAGCAAATTTCAGTGGCTTGGTTCATCAAACCAAACAAATTCTGTCATGGTCGTAAGATCTGATACAGGGGTAAAAAAATGGCAGGATCTTAGAAAAATTCAAATTATTGGGGCCGGTAGTGGAAAATTTAATTCAGGATATATGAACCCTAAATTGATGTCGGTTTTGTTAGGGTTTAAAATGCAATATATATCAGGATATAAGGGGTCATCCCGTTCGATACTTGCAATCGAGCAGGGAGAGGCACAGATGTCCAGTTTTAATTGGTTAACTTGGGACTCCAAAGTTCCCCATTGGTTTGGAGGAGACCGACCTTTTGCTAGGGCTATTCTACAAAATGGCGTAGATAAAGACCCTGCTCTTCCTAATGTTCCATTGCTCGCGGACTTGGTCAAACAATCGGAAAAACCCTTTGTAGCATTTATTGCTTCGATGGGCCCAATTGGGCGTGGCGTTACAATGCCCCCGGGTGTTTCAAAAGCTAAAATTGCGGCTCTCAGAACAGCCTACGATAAAATGAATGCTGATCCGGTATTTGAAGCAGAGTTGAAGAAACGACGATTACGTTTAATAGCTAGTTCTGGTAAAAAAATTCAGTCGATCGTAAATAAAGCGCTTAAGGCTTCATCTCCCAGTGTTATTAAACAGGTACGGAAACTGATATTTGGGAAATAATATTCTTAATATTTCCAAAAAATTAAGGGTCGCCATATTGGCGACCCTTTCATTTAGAATTTTAGGACAAACTCAATTTCGTTGGTTAAAGTAATCAAAACCAATTATGGATTTTGAAATGTTAGTCGACAGCCATTGTCACTTAGATTTTAATAGTTTCGACGAAGATAGATTGGAAACAATCCAAAGAGCTTTTAAAACCAATGTAAATTTATTAGTAACGATTTGCACTCACTTCAGTAAATTTAAAGAAATTCTCTCGATCGCAGAGAGTGATCATCGAATATTTTGTTCAGTTGGTATACACCCTCACCAAGTTGAAGAAGAAGATCCAATATCAGTTGAAACGTTAGTAAAAGCTGCCAGCCATCCAAAAGTTATTGGAATAGGGGAGACTGGCCTAGACTATTATTATGAAACTAGTCCGCGTGCACTCCAAGAAACAAGTTTCCGCGACCATATAGCTGCTGCCCGAATAACTCAGTTACCTTTAATAGTCCATACCCGAAATGCTGATACAAAAATGGCTAAAATCCTAAAGGAAGAAAGTAAAAAAGGGAGTTTTCCGTGTGTTCTTCATTGTTTTGCAAGTGCAAAGGAATTAGCAACAGTGGCCATTGATTTGGGCTTTTATCTTTCGCTATCTGGAATATTAACTTTTAAAAATGCCGGGGACCTTCGAGAAATTATCAAAGATATTCCCCTTGATAAACTTTTAGTAGAAACCGACTCTCCATATCTTGCCCCTGTACCGGAACGAGGAAAAAGAAATGAGCCGTCATTTATCATTCATACAGCTAAAAAAGCCGCGGATATCAAGGGCTTAGATTATAATTCTTTCTTCCAAATTACGACGAATAACTTTTTTAGGTTATTCTCTAAAGCCTATAGTAAGGAATTTAATCCAAAATGAAAGTCACGGTACTGGGTTGTGGTCCATCCAGTGGTGTACCTACAATTACAGGCGATTGGGGTAAGTGTGATCCTAAGAACCCCAAAAATCGTAGACGGCGGCCTTCGATTTTAATCGAAAAAAACAATTATACGATCCTAATAGACACGTCGCCCGACTTACACGAACAATTAATCGACGCGAAATGTAATAAAATTGATGCAGTTTTATATACTCATGAACACGCAGATCATGTCATGGGGATCGATGACCTCCGAGGTATTCGAAGGTCAATGGAAAAGAATATTGATGTTTACGCGACATCAGAGGTGCTTCAAAGTTTAGAATTTAGGTTTGGTTATCTTTTTGAAGGAATCCAAAATCCTAAAGATCTTTATCGTCCCATATTTGATTCCCATGTTATTCCACGAAAAAACTGGGAATTGGGTCCATTTCAGATCGAAACACTGCTACAAGATCATGGAATATGTACTTCTTTGGGATTTCATTTTGGTCAATTTGCTTATTCCACTGATGTTGTCCGTTTATCCAACGAAGTTATAGAAAATTTGAAGGGTGTCGAATACTGGATTGTGGATTGTCTGAGAGACGGAGGAGAGCACCCAACTCATGCTAATTTGAACCAAACTTTGTCATGGATCAAATCAGTTGAACCAAAATTTGCTTACCTTACACATATGAATTTTGAAACAGATTATGATATTATGTTAAAGAAATTACCGCCTGGGATTGAACCCGCCTATGACAATTT
>CAZCKO010000027.1:0-21625 GCA_964499275.1 uncultured Rhodospirillaceae bacterium | reverse complement strand
GATTCATTAAAGGACGAACTCGGTGACTTGCTCTTTCAAATTGTTTTCTATGCACAAATGTCTAAGGAAAAAGGTGGATACGATTTTGAGGATATCGCGGAGGCAATAAGCAATAAAATGGTCCAAAGACATCCCCACGTATTTGAAAAAGTCCGTTCTCTGTCTTTAAATGACCAAACCATGGCTTGGGAAGAACAGAAGGCATTTGAACGATCCGACAACCTGGGCCAAAATGGCGCTCTTGACGGGGTGGCCCATGCACTACCAGCACTTATACGTGCGCAAAAGCTACAAAAACGGGCTGCAAGGGTGGGATTTGACTGGCCGAACATTGAAGCGGTTATGGAAAAAATTCGGGAAGAAATAGATGAAGTAACCGATGCCCTTAATTCGAAAAGTAAAAACGATCATATCGCGGAAGAAATTGGTGATTTATTATTTTCCTGCGTCAACCTAGCACGACACACCGAAATAGACGCAGAACAAGCACTTATGGCCGCTAATGACAAATTCCAGCAAAGATTCCAATTTATAGAGCTACAACTCAATGATAACGGAAAGAACGTCGAAGAATGTTCATTGGAAGAATTGGAAGAACTTTGGAACGAAGCTAAATCTAAAGAGTGCGCTTAAAGGCGGTTTAGTCGCATCATAAGACTGGATGTATCTGCCCTTTCTCCACCCATTTCTTGCACTTCTTTATAAAATTGATCGACTATTTTCGTCACAGGAAGATGAGCTCCATTTCTTTTCGCTTCATCGAGACAAATTCCTAGGTCTTTCCTCATCCAGTTGACAGCAAAGCCAAAATCGAATTCGTTACGCAGCATCGTATTGCCACGATTTTCCATCTGCCAAGATTGAGCCGCCCCTTTTGAAATTACATCAACTACCTGCTCACCATTAAGTCCAGCCCTTTGGGCAAAATTAAGACCCTCGGCAAGAGCCTGAACCAATCCGGCAATGCAAATCTGGTTTACCATTTTTGTGATTTGGCCGGCGCCACTTTTTCCCATTAACGTAACGGCCTGAGCGTAACTATTCATGGGTAGCGACGCCTTGTCGAAAGCCGCTTCCTCACCTCCGACCATAACAGTCAAAGTCCCCTGCTCGGCACCCGCCTGACCGCCAGAAACCGGTGCATCCAAGAAATGAATTCCCCGGCTTTTCCCTTTATCATTGAGTTCGCGTGCAACCATAGCCGAGGTTGTCGTGTGATCTACCATGATTGCTTCCGGTTTCACGCTGGAAAAAATACCCTGCTCGCCATACGTCACTTCGCGAAGGTCATCGTCATTTCCGACACAGCAAAAAATGTAATCAGCGTCCGAGGATACTGCTTTCGGTGTATCTCCCTTTTGTCCATCAAACTCAGCACACCATTTTTCTGATTTCCCTTTAGTCCGATTGAAAACCGTTACGTTGTACCCGTTTGAAGCCAAATGGCCTGCCATTGGATACCCCATTATTCCTAACCCAATAAAAGCGACATTTTTTCCTTCAACCATCATTCCCTCTAGTTTACCAACGTTGCAAAAACTGGTTCAATTACTTCCGCAATCACGTTCCATGAAGTTTTGTCCCGTGCCGAAAGAAGACCTTTACTCGGTGTATCTCCCGGTTGGTATAGGGTTCCGTCGAGACAGGCGGCAAAGCCGCCAGCTTCCCGAACAATGAACTCTCCTGCAGCATGATCCCAGGGCTTAAGTCGCCGAAAATGGGCGAAATCGAGTTTTTCTCTCGCCAAATCCAGATACTCCATACCGCAGCAGCTCGAATTGGTGAGTGCACCAAAACACTCCTGCATACCCGGATACTCGCGAAACCTTCGGCCTAGTGCCCCTCGCATTTGTCCGGCGGAAGGACCACTAGAAAGCTGAACCCGCTGCTCGCCAAGCCACGCCCCTCCTCCTTCTTCGGCGGTTAGCAAAATTCGGTGAACGGGTGCGTATATCCACCCTGCCCTGATACGTCTTTCTATCGACAAGGCTATGATTACAGCAAAATCTTCCTTCCCTTTTGCAAAATTATTCGTGCCGTCTAAAGGATCGATAATCCATACGGGTGCTTCTTGTTCTAAACATGAATATGGCTGGTCTTCTTCCACTGCGCTTTCTTCGCCAAGAACGAGTGAACCCGGCAACAATTGACTAAGTGACTCCGCCAAAAACTTTTCACTCTCGATATCAACAACGGTGACGATACCCCCTATTTTCTTATGCCATTTGTCTTTTTCGGTTAAGGCTTGAAAGCGTGGCATAATTTTCTCCGCCGAAACGGTAAAGATAAGATCAGAAACCTTTTGAATATCAATCAATGGAACTATACCTGCTTGGCTGAAATAGCCGGGAACCGGTGTTCAAAGCGTGCAACATCGACAGCGTCCAATCCAACTCGGAAATGGGCTTTAGTCTCTTCGTCACACCTTTCCAATACTTCTCCGCGATCATATAACCACGCCATCGCCTCTCCATCTGAAAACGCCAATGAAATATCCACAATAGACCGGTCGGCATTTAGTCGCTGGTCAATGAGTTCCAGGAGTTCATTGCATCCCTGCCCGCTCACAGCTGACAATGGGATTTCGTTTTCGTTTCGTTCGGAGCGAACCTGTTCTTTCGCTCTATCATCATCCTTCAAAAGATCAATCTTGTTACGGATCTCAACCATTTTCTCCAGACGGTCTTGTTCAACCCCCAACTCCTCCAGAACATCTAGAACGTCTGATTTCTGCGCTCCGCTATCCAGATGAGATACATCGCGAACATGTAGGATCAAATCAGCCTCAAGAACCTCTTCTAGCGTAGCTCTAAACGACGCTATCAACGATGTCGGTAGTGAAGAAACGAAACCGACCGTATCCGAAATAATAATTTTTCGCCCGGAAGGCAAAGTAACGTCCCGCATTGTTGGATCGAGCGTCGCAAACAACTGATCCGCAGCCGTTACGCCCGCTCCGGTCATTCGATTAAACAATGTCGACTTCCCCGCATTGGTGTAACCAACAAGCGCAACGATCGGATAAGGTACACGTTTTCGAGCCTGACGCTGTAAGCCACGTGTTCGTGTTACTCCGGACAGGTCTCTTTTGATGCGAGTAATACGGTTATCAATCTGTCGTCTATCGGCTTCGATTTGCGTTTCACCCGGTCCGCCCAAGAAGCCGAAACCACCACGCTGGCGCTCCAGATGGGTCCAGCTTCGAACTAAACGGCTTCTTTGATATGACAAATGTGCAAGTTCAACTTGTAACCGGCCCTCCCTAGTACGAGCCCTTGCGCCAAAAATTTCTAGAATAAGCCCTGTCCGATCAACAACCTTACATGACCACGAAATTTCTAAATTTCGTTGTTGTATTGCTGTAACCTCTGCATCAATTACCACTACCGTAATTGCCTTACGCTTTATCAAAGACTCATAGCGTCGAATAGCGCCTAACCCCATAAGAGTAGCTGGTTTTGGCCGTTTTATATGTAATGTTTCAGCAAACAAGACGTCCAAATTAATAGCGGATGCTAGACCAATAGCCTCCTCAAGACAGGCATCTGGTTGTCTTAACTGAGCTGTTTTAGTATATGAGTGTAGAACTAATGACCGTGCTGCCTCTATCAAGTTTAACACCCAAAAAAGGGATTAAGTATTTTCGTCAATAGTGTCACCAAGCTCAGAATTTTCGTCATCCCATAATTGGACAGGTGTAACAGGCATAACGGTTGAAATGGCGTGCTTATAAACCAGCTGGGAATGTCCATCCCGTCTTAAAAGGATACAAAAATTATCAAACCAGGTAACTATGCCCTGAAGCTTTACACCATTGACAAGAAATACTGTTACAGGGGACTTATTTTTACGCAGGTGGTTTAAAAATACATCCTGCAAATTTTCTTTTTTATCTGTCATAATATATTTCTTTCTTTAATGGCTATGAAACACCCGGCCGAAACTATTGTTTTATTTTCTTATTACCTTAATGAACGACGCAGTAATATATAGTAATCAATAGCCAATACATTGCTATAGGTCAGCAGAAAGTTTATTTAAACTATTACAATTTGAAAGGTATAATTTAGGCATAAATTGGCCGAATTCTTTTAGCTCTGGCGGCTTTTGATTTATTAAAATAGAAAAACACCCTGCATTATAAGCACATTCCATGTCTATTTTAGTGTCACCTACAAACCACACCTTTTGGTCCAGTTCAATACCACTACCTTCCAAAGCCATTTCAACAGGTTTTATTGAAGGTTTATCCTCTACAGCATCCATCGCACCAATAATTTGTGAAAAGTATTTATTCCAACCTAAATGACCTGCTTCCCTTCTAAGGTTTTCACCGGATTTATTACTGACCACCCCAAGATAAATCCCTTTGTTGCTTAGAGAATTTAAAAGAACTTCAGCTCCTGGAAGCACCTCTAACCTTTCTAAATGTATTTTTTTAAACCGCTCGTAAAAAATATCACGTGCAATTTTCCATCTTTCCCCAAATAAATCTGGGAAAGATTCCCTTAAAGAACGCCTGACCTTTTCTTTAGTCTCGTCAATAGACCACAAAGGGCAATCCATTTTCTTTAATGTCACGTTCATCGAGTCATGAATGACCGGCCATGTATCAACCAAGGTGTTATCCCAATCAAATATCACCGCAAGTGGATAACTTAAATTAATCGTCATGTTTAAATTTAATTTTCGACATATGCTGTCTATACAATGCCAAAAGCTCCAATGAAATATTACCGGGCTTTCCATTCCCAACCTTTATGCCATCTATGGTAATTACCGGCATCACCAAGGAAGTTGTACTTGTAAGGAATGCTTCCTTAGCTTGAATTGCTTCGTTTATGGTAAATGGTCTTTGGTCAACCTGAAATTTATTTTTTTTAGCTAACTCGATTACCTTCATACGTGTTATTCCACTTAGAATCTCTGGACCCAAATGACGAGTTACTAATTGACCATCCTCGAGAACAATCCAAGCATTAGTCGATGCTCCCTCTGTAATTTGAGAATTCTCATCGACCAACCATGTTTCAAATGCTCCATTATCTACAGCAAATTGTTTCGCCAAAACATTGGGAAGTAAAGAAACTGATTTGATATCCCTACGGGCCCATCGATTTTCCCTTGCAGTCACAACATTTACACCCTTTTGATACAACAAATGGGAAGATAAACCTTTTCTACTGGCAGTTACTATTAACGATGGTCTTATATTATTGGAAGGAAACTCGTGCCCCCTAGGTGCAACCCCTCGCGTAATCTGTAAATATAAAATCCCTTCTTTTAAATAATTGCGTTTGATAACAACATTTAATATCAAGTTTAAAACACGCCTCTCGCATGGCCAGACAATATTCAATTCTGACAAAGACCTATCGAGTCTATCTAGGTGTGGCTCAATATCAATCAGATTGGAATTAGAAACAGCAATAACTTCGTATACACCATCGGCAAACTGATAGCCCCTATCTTCAATATTTACGAATGCGTCTTTCTGATAGAGGTAACGTCCGTTTACAAATGCAATATTAGACATTCCGGTCAATCAAAAGAATTCTAGACGAACTGCGAACAGGTTCTCTATAGCCTTAATTGATTGAGCTTCTGCAAAAAGAACAATCCGATCATGAACTCTTAGGACCGTATCCGCCCTCGGTATTATTACTTCTTCGTCTCTCACTATACCACCAAACAAAACTCCGTCGGGTAGATCTGCTTCACCAATTCGTTTGCCATTCAGCCCGGACATTTCCAGAATTTCAGTTTCAATAACCTCACCAAATCCTTCAACTAAAGAGTGGACCGCCTTAATACGTCCCCTCCTCACATGCTGTAAAATAGTTGATACGGTTATTCCCCTGGGGCTCACCACAACATCAATACCTAGAGATGTAATAAGCGTAGAATAAGTAGCATTATTTACTAGTGTGATTGCTCTCTCAGTTCCAAACCTCTTTGCTAACAAAGAAGCTAAAATGTTTGTTTCATCATCGTTCGTCACGGCAATGATTGCTTCACTTTCATTAACACCAGCCTCATCAAGGATTTCTGGGTCAATAACGTCTCCGTTAATAACAACTGTATTCTCAAGTAAATCTGCGACCTGATGAGCTCGATCTTTACTCTTCTCAATTATTCGAGCAGACACACCTTTGTGTTGTTTTTCAATGATACCTCCAAGAAAGGTCCCTATATGACCACCCCCTGCAATAATTACGCGGCGCGCCATTCTTTCTTCGTGTCCGAAAACTGCCATCGCCCTTGAAATATGTTCAGTATCGGCAACAAAATAAACGTCATCCCCTTCTAGTAATTGATCGTCTGCAGAAGGCACCAAACCTACACCATTACGAGAAATTGCTACTACAACGATATTTAAATCTGGGAATACCCCTGTTAGTTGACGTAAGGGAGTGTTTATAACAGGACAATCGGAATTACACCGGACCCCCATCATTTTTACCATTCCATCGACCAAGGATATAGATTCAAATGAACCGGGAATTTGAAGCCTTCTAGAAATAGCCCGAGCAACTTCCATTTCCGGAGAGATAATTACATCTATGGGCATGTTATCTCGACTAAAAAGATCTGCCCAAATTGGATCTCTATAACTTTGATCTCTCACTCTCGCAATTTTTGTAGGTACATTAAATAAGGAATGAGCTACCTGACATGCCACCATATTTACTTCGTCTGCATAAGTTACAGCTATGATCATATCAGCATCCGCTGCACCGGCTCTTTCGAGAACATCGGGGTGAGATCCAAAGCCAACAAAAGCTTGAACATCTAACGCGTCACCAACCCTACGAACAAGTTCAGGTGACTGGTCTATAACAACCACATCGTTTTGTTCCGCCGACAGTTGTTTGGCAATATGAAACCCTACCTGTCCAGCACCACTAACAATAATTTTCATAAGACCTTAATTCTCTAAACTGATTAAAGTGTTTTTGGTTCCTCTAAATCCATTGAACCACTAATACCAAGCATTTTTAGTTTCCGATGTAACGCAGACCTTTCCATCCCGACAAACTCTGCAGTTTTAGACACATTGCCACCAAATCTCGAAACCTGCGCCTTTAAATATTGCCTTTCAAATATTTCACGTGCCTCTTTTAGTGAAAGTGACATTACTTCACCTCCCTCTTCCCAACGTATCGCCACGGGGGTTTCCGCACCTATTTCTGGGGGTAAAGAATCCACGGGCACTAAATCCACAGCATCCCCTGTTGCCATAATTAATATCCAGTCTACTACATTACGTAATTGACGTACATTTCCTGGCCAATCGTAACTTTGCAAGCAAGCCATTGCTTCTTTGGACATTTTTCTTTTTGCTAAACCTGCTGAGCGGGCACCATTTTCCATAAAGTAATCAAAGAGAATAGGAACATCTTCTGGCCTTGATTTTAATGAGGGCACGGACACTGGTACTACACACAAACGATAATATAAATCCTGGCGAAAATTACCACTTGCAATTTCTTCATTTAAATCCCGATTGGTACTGGCAATTACTCTCAAGTTTACTTCAATTGGAGTTAATCCACCAACTCTTTGGAATCTCTGTTCTTGAAGGACTCGTACAATTTTACCCTGTGTTTCAAACGGCATATCGGCCACTTCGTCTAAAAAAAGTGTACCACCGTTCGCCTTCTCAAATATCCCTGAAATTACCTTACCGTTAACGCCGTCCTCTGAACCAAAAAGTTCTAATTCCATTCTTTCTGGAGCCATTGTGGCGCAATTTAAAATGACTAAAGGGGATTCTTTTCGATTAGAATTAGAATGAATTAACCTAGCTACTACTTCCTTGCCAACTCCAGGAGCTCCGGTAATAAGAACACGACTTTCAGTTGGCGCAACACGTTCTATAACGCCTTTTAACTGACCAATAGAATTCGATAAACCCACTAGAGGAACGCTGTCACCTACCCTTCTACGCAATTCTTCATTTTCTTGCCGTAAACGGGCGGAATCAATCGCCCTTTCCGCCATTAAAATTAAACGGTCTGCTTCGAATGGCTTTTCAATAAAATCATAGGCCCCTAATTTGATAGTGTTAACAGCCGTTTCAATATCTGCATGACCACTAATCATAATTACCGGGATATAAGGATGGTTTTCTTTTAACTCTTTTAGAAATTCGATTCCATCCATATCGCTTCCTTGTAACCAAATATCTAGGATTACTAACTCCGGAATTTCAGTGTCTATGGATATCTGTGCGGCTTCACTATTTCCAGCTTCTTGGCAAAAAAAACCCTCATCCCGAAATATTTCCGCAATTAAATGCCGGATATCTTCTTCATCATCGACAACAAGTATGTTAGAAGCCATTGGAATTCCTACCAAAAGAATATTCTAAGCAAATTAGAACGATACATTGCTGTAAACCCTTTAGTTATCATTTTTAAAAAAAAGTCTAACTATAGCCCCTCCTGATGGATTGTGAGATAGTTCTAATTCTCCACCATGATCTTCCATTATTTTTCTGACTATCGCCAAACCTAATCCAGTGCCTTTCTCCCTGGTTGTAACGTATGGCTCAGTTAGCCTATCAATTGTTCCATCATTTGGAAGGCCTCGACCATTATCATTAATCGAAACAACTATATTATCGCTGTCATTCAAAATGGAAATTTCAATCGAACCTTTATACTCCAAATCAAGTGACTTCCTTTTAAGTTCTTCAATAGATTCAACAGAATTTTGTAACAAGTTCGTGAGGGCCTGTCCGATCTGCCCGGAATCACATGAAATAAAAACATTTTTAATATCAAAAAACGTTTTAAATTCAATATCCCTATGAGCCGCCTCAAATAAAATAATTGAATCACTACAAATTTTGGCAATATTTTCAATTTTTATGTTTGGAGCTGGCATTCGGGCAAAATCAGAAAACTCATCAACTAACCGACCAATATCTGCTACCTGCCTAATGATTGTATCCGTACAATTTATAAAGGTCTCTTTGTCCGAAGTAATCTCTAGTTGATATTTCCGTTTCAAGCGATCCGCCGCCAATTGAATAGGCGTAAGAGGGTTTTTAATTTCATGGGCTATTCGCCGGGCAACATCAGACCAAGCTGCCTTCCGTTGGGCACTAAGTAACTCAGTTATATCGTCAAAAGTTACAACAAAATCCTGTTCGGAACCCTTTCCACCTTGGGGAGAAATTCGAACCATAATTGTTCGGTCATGGGAATCACTTTTTAAAACAATTTGACCATTGACAGGGTTAGCTGGAGCCATAAGGGCCTCGGCTAATAACTCATCACATTCTGGTAATAATTCATCGAGACGACAGCCAATCGAATTCCCACTAAGAAATTTAGAAAGATCAGCAGCAGCATTATTCATTACCTTTATTTCACCCCGACCATTTAAACCGATAACACCTGAGGACACCCCTGCAAGAACTGTTTCCATGAAATGTCGCCTATCATCTAGTTGTTTATTCGCGTCAACTAAATTATCTCGTTGCAGTTTTAATTGTTCGGCCATTCTATTAAACGCACGGCTGAGAGTACCAACCTCATCAACACCCGAGTTTTCATCAACACTTGCCGTCAAATCCCCGCTCCGCACTTGCTCTGCCGCACTGACAAGTTCGCTGATTGGTTGAGCTAGCTTGGTTGCAAAAATAAGACCAATCCAAATGGCAGATAGAAGTAATAGGAGGGCGACAAGTATAAAAACCATGGCAAAAGTTATTTCCATACTCCACCTTTCGTCTTCCAACTCTTCATATTCGCTAACAGCTGAACGAGTACGCTCGATATGACCAAGAACTCGATGATCAATAAATCTCGTAACGTACAAAAAAAGATCAACATGAGGCTCTAATTTGACCAAAGCTCTAACCCTGTCTTCTTCTTCGGCTTTTAAAATGACGGTTTCACCTTGCCTTGCACGGTCTAACGCCCAAATCGGTAATGGCTCATTGAACAATGACAATCCAATTTGGCTCCAACGCGCTTTAGTCCTTCCACTGGAATCAAAAACCAATGCTTCACTTAATGCCCGAATTCTACCTTGAGTTGAAACAAACCTATGAAATCTTTTATGATCATTTATTACACCAGGCGTTAGACGAGTAACATCTCTCGCCATAGCTAAAATATCCCCCCTAATGTTTTGTTGGTGTTCTTTTAGATAAGCTTGAGCAACTGCATTGGATTCTGATAACGCGGTTCTAACCCGATCGCTAAACCAAGTTTGAATTCCAAAGCTAAAAAATATCGCGGAGGAAGCTGAGACAATAACTGTAGGTGTAACAGCAACCAAACTAAACAACAACACCAAGCGGGAATGCAACCGGGACCCAATCGCTCCTCTTCGCCTCTCCATCCATAACTGTACCAAACGTCTTGCGACGATTGCCCCAAGTACTAAGAATAAGAAGAGGTCAATGTTGAGAATTATAAGTACACGCTTAACACTCATACCGCTTGTGCCAAATTGCGCCCAACCACTAAGAACGGCATAGGTTAGGACTGTCATGCCGAAAGCCACGACCATCAGTCCAATGACTAATTTACGACCAAGTCCGACTCGTTCAGCCCAGCGGTTGAACCTTACCGCTAATGTTTCTTTACTAACCGTATCTTCAACAGACATTTATTTCCCCTATTCTAATTAAAATTGGAGAGGAAAAAGACATCTTAATTCACGCCTCGGATCACTTCGATTCCTAGTTTTTTTATTTTTTTTCGAAGAGTGTTGCGATTAATACCTAACATCCTTGCTGTTTTAATCTGATTACCTTTAGTCGCCAAAAGAGAAAGTGAAATTAGGGGTCTTTCTAGTTCTCTTAACACACGTTCATAAAGACCTGAGGATGGTAAATTGTTCCCATGTGATTCAAAATAGCGCGTTAAATGTTTTTCTACAGCCGTTGATAAATTTTCATCATCAAAACCTTCTTGGTGGGTAGATACCTCGCCCTGTTTTAATTCAATATCAATTATATTACTGTTAATTATTTCGTCGGGGTAAAGAGCGCATACCCGGCATACCAAATTTTTTAGTTCGCGAACATTTCCCGGCCAGTCGTAACACTGCAGTTTCTCTAATGCGTCAACGTCTAATGATTTTATATTAATATATTCATCTTCGGCCGTTTTTAAAAAATGCCGGACCAGATCTGGTATATCGGTTTTTCTCTCTCTTAGTGGTGGCAAACGTATCGGAACAACATTTAATCTATAATACAAATCTGCACGAAACTGCCCTTTCTCTATTAAAATCTTTAGATCTCTATGAGTTGCTGCAATGATTCGGACGTCAGCTTTAATGACTTTGTTACCGCCAACGGACCTAAATTCACCTTCTTGAAGAACGCGTAGAAGTCTCGTCTGGGCCTCCAGCGGCATATCACCTATCTCATCTAAAAATAGGGTGCCATTATCAGCCTGTTTAAATCTTCCAATTTCGTTTGAAATCGCTCCGGTAAAAGCCCCTTTTTCGTGACCAAATAATTCACTCTCAACCAGTTCACGCGGTATTGCTGCCATATTGATTGCTACGAAAGGGCCTTCTTTTCTACTTCCATATTCATGGAGGGCACGAGCAATGAGTTCTTTCCCGGTGCCAGATTCCCCTATAATCATAACAGTCAAGTCTGACATCATTAATCTAGCCACAATTCGGTATATCTCCTGCATTGCTGGCGAACGACCAATTAATGGCAGCTTCTCTTCAACCGGAGGCAAAACATTCTTCTCCTTGAAGATATTAACGGGTTCAGTAATTGCGCGGTCTACTATTGCTTCTAATTCATCTAAATCAAATGGCTTTGGAAGATATTCAAACGCACCGCGTTCTGTGGCTTTAATGGCGGTTAATAAAGTATTTTGCGCGCTCATAACGATAACTTTGAGCTCTGGACGAATCTTTTTGATACGAGGGATCAAATCGAGACCATTAGAATCCGGCATCACCACATCAGTTATAACAACATCACCTGCCCCCTTCTCAATCCAATCCCATAAAGACCTTCCGCTTGGGGTGGTACGAACTATATGCCCTGAACGGGATAGAGCCTGCTCTAATACCATTCGGACAGAACGGTCATCGTCCGCTATTAATATTGTTGCCGGACTATTCATTTTTTGTTTTCCTCTGGAATTGACCCGACAATCACTGGAAAATAGATCCGGAAGCAAGATCCATTGTTCCCCGTTTCAAATTCTATAACACCTCCATGGTCATGAATGACCTTGCCAACTAGCGCTAAACCTAGCCCTGTTCCTCCGGCCTTGGTTGAAACAAAGGGGTCAAAGATATTTTGTGAAATATCGTCAGAAATTCCGCACCCGTTATCGGTTACGGATACCATAAGGGGGAGATGTGCTTTTTTGTTACTGCCAGGAGCTGAAAGTGTAACCCCTCTCCTAAATCCAGTCGCTAAACCGATAATTCCATTATCTCCAGATATCGCCTCTACTCCATTTTTAACTAAATTAAGAAACACTTGAATTAACTGATCTTTATTAGCCAAAACCATCGGTAACGAAGGATCATAATCCGTCACAAAATGAACCTTATCGACGAATTCAGCTGCTCCCAAAGAATGAACCCGGTCAAGAACCTCGTGGATATTAATTTCTTCTCTGCCTAGCGGACCATCATCACCAAATACGGTCACACGATCTACCAAATTACAAATCCTATCAGCTTCCTCCCTGATCAATTCCGCAAGCCCACGATCACGGGCACTGACCGCCTTTTCCAACAACTGAGCTGCACCCCTAATTCCTGCCAAAGGATTTTTAACCTCGTGAGCCAACATTGAAGCCATTGCGGTTACTGCACGTGCTGCCCCACGGTGCACCATCTGTTTTTCCATACTTCTGGCGGCGCCATGCAAATGGAAAGAAATTACAATTTGATCAGAGTCATCCAGCAATGGTGTCACGTGTGCGCTTCCTTTCATGGAACTACCCCGTGAACCGGACATTTCAATATCATGTTCAAAAACACTAGTTCCACTAATCTGCACTTGTTTTACCAATGAACTTATTGGACTGTGTTTGTCAAAAATTTGATTGAGACGCTGCCCGATGATGGATGATTGCCCTCTCTCAAGAAACTGTTCGGAAGCGGCATTCACATAAACAATACGATTGTCTGCCTCAATAACAACTATTGGTATACCTAGCGCCCTTAGTACAGAAAATTCATCAATTAGAGATCCTTGGCCTTCAAATTCTAAGCTCATGGCCATTTCACTATGCAGCCTCCGCTATCTCTAAGACAGAATCATAGTACGAATCAATCGCCTCTAGGGCCGAATTGATAGTCGGTATCTTATTTATTTTAGCACGGAATTCCGCAGAATTTGGCAAACCTTTTGTGTACCAACCTAAATGCTTTCTAGCCATCCGCATTCCCGTATAATTCCCGTAATGATGCAACATGTCTAAATAGTGCTCACGTAAGATCTTATATTGATCGGATAATTTAGGCTCTGGAATAATATTTCCGCTATTTAGAAACTCTATAATCTGTCCCAAAAACCACGGTTTTCCATAAGCACCACGACCAACCATAACACCATCCGCTTCTGACCTGGAAAGGATCATCTTTACGTCATTTAAGTCGCTCACATCACCGTTAGCGATAACGGGAATGGTAACAGACTTTTTAACCTCTGAAATAAAATCCCAATCCGCAGTCCCATTATAAAATTGACAGCGCGTCCTTCCATGAACCGTGATCATTTTAACACCAACCTCTTCGGCAATTTTCGCCAAATGAGGAGCATTCCGGTTGTCGTCATCCCAACCTGTTCGCATTTTCAATGTCACCGGCAAACTAACTGACCTGACAACCGCTTCTATAATCTGACCCGCTTTCTTTTCTTCCCGCATCAAAGCCGAACCGGCATGCCCATTTACAACCTTTTTTACGGGACACCCCATGTTGATATCAATGATAGCAGCCCCACGGTCTTCGTTGAGCTTTGCAGCCTCAGCCATAACTTTAGGGTCACAGCCAGCCAGCTGGACAGACATTGGAAATTCTTCAGTACAATTAGAGGCCATTTTCATGGTCTTCTTATTTTGTCTTATCATTGCCTGACTTGCGATCATTTCTGAAACTACGAGCCCCGCGCCCAAGCTTTTTACAAGACGGCGAAAAGGCAAATCTGACACACCCGACATTGGCGCCAAAATAACAGGCGCATCCAACGTTACTGGACCAATTTTAATGCTCACCGAATAAACACCATAAAACTTTTGCCTAAATATTAGGCGAAACTACTTTAAACATAGGAATAAATTAAACACATATTTACCTAAAACCCCATCATACATTTCCTTTTATATGAAACACCCAAATATTAGTCCTAACAAACCACTCTTTGATGCGATAATGTTGGCTCTGTAGAAAATTAAAACTAAGAGCAAGTTCCTATGTCTATTTGTATAGCATTAATTCTCTCAGGTGGCGCAGGGCAGCGTTTTGGCGAGGCAATTCCAAAACAATATTTGCCTTTGGATGACCGAACAGTTATTCGGCATGCTGTAGACGCATTTCTAAACCACCCAAACATTGATTACGTAAGAATTGTACGCCGGCCTAAAGATGAAATTTATTATGAAAAAATTTTTGATGACCTAGATATTTTGGAACCTGTAGATGCCGGGGAAACACGTCAAGAATCGGCACTACTAGGTTTAGAGAGCTTGAAGGATTTAGATCCAGATTTTGTTCTCATACACGATGGTGCAAGACCATTTCCCACTGAGGAATTAATTACACAAACCTTAAACGCCTTAAAGAGGTATCCAGCTGCAGTCCCGGTTTTGCCTGTTTTAGACACAATTAAAGAAATCAGCACGAACAAAAGCCTTATAAAAAAAACTGTTGATCGAGAGAAATTATTTCGTGCGCAAACACCCCAAGGCTTCAATTTTAAATCAATACTTAAAGCTCATCGTAAAAATTCAAAAAAGAAACTCACGGACGACGCTATGGTGGCAGAAAACGATAATTTAGAGGTAGCTATCGTTCCAGGTAACGAAATAAACTTGAAAATTACTACCGCAGAAGATTTAAAGTTAGCAAGGAAATTCCTTATGGAACCGGACGGTCAGATACGTGTTGGTACAGGTTATGACGTCCACGCCTTCGAAAAAGGCGATCACGTCATGGTTTGTGGAGTCAAAGTACCCTATAAAAAAGGTCTAAAAGGTCATTCAGATGCTGACACGGGAATACACGCTTTGACAGACGCTATTCTCGGAGCCATAGCCAAGGGTGATATTGGCAGCCATTTTCCACCCACAGAAAAAAAATGGCAGAATGCTTCATCATCAATATTTCTTTTGCATGCAGCATCTTTAGTCAAGAAACTTCATGGCAGAATTAATAACGTAGACATCACAATTATTTGCGAGGAACCTCAAATTGATCCCTACCGGAACCAAATGCGACAACAAATTTCTAAGATCTTAACATTACCTGTTTCTTCGATTAGCGTTAAAGCAACCACGACGGAAAAACTTGGATTTATAGGGCGTCGCGAAGGAATAGCTGCTCAGGCCATTGCCACTGTTTTTGTACCCGATAAATTAGATTGAAAATGGCAAAAATCGATACTTCTACTGAATTGGCGGCATCACATCCGATATCCCTGATATCCACGTTTGGCGGTATTGGTCATTTACCATTCGCTCCTGGAACCTGGGGAGCGTTCGTTGCACTTCCAATTAGCTGGCCTATTCTATTTTACGGAGGAACAGTACTACTTTTAACAGTTGCATTTATTTTATTTTTATTAGGTTGCGTCGTTACCCATTTATATGAAGCACGTACTAAAAATAATGACCCAAGCTGCGTTGTCATAGATGAATTTGTTGGGCAAATGCTTGTACTGATTATAGCTCCACTAAATATAAGTAGTTTTTTGTTGGCCTTTGTTTTATTTCGTATTGCGGATATTCTTAAACCATGGCCAGTATCCTGGGCTGACCAAACGCTTAAAGGTGGTATCGGCATCATGCTCGATGATATCATCGCCGCCGCCTATGCGGCAGTAATTTTATATGGTTTGACCTACTTATTACATTTTTAGGATATGCTAAACACAAAGATACTAGACCGAGCCGCCGAAATAGTTGAAGTTTACAAACAGAAAAACCGTAAACTTGCCACGGTAGAATCATGCACTGGTGGTTTGATCACGGCCTACCTTACTGGGGTTTCCGGCTCTTCTGAGGTTGTTGACCGCGGCTTTACCACCTATAGCAATGAAGCCAAAAATGAATTAGTTGAAGTTCCATTGGAGCTAATAAACCGCTACGGTGCTGTAAGCGAAGAGGTTGCCCGCTCTATGGCGGAAGGCGGATTAAAAAACTCAAGATCTGACGTCACAATTTCAGTTACCGGTATCGCTGGTCCGGGCGGTGGCAGCCCTGAAAAGCCTGTAGGCCTCGTCCATTTTGGCTGCGCAAGTCATTTAAAAGACACGAGTTCATATCATAAGATTTTCGGAGGAGACAGAACAAGCGTCCGCGAAAACACAGTTTTAAAAGCGTTTCAGATTCTAGAACTAACGATCAGGGATTAGGATTTATTATCATCGTAAATAAAATGGGCGCGCTTTTCGAATGCACTTACCATTCGGCTAACCGCCTCGTCAAAAAAAGGTCCAATTATCCTTTGTAATATTCGTGACTTAAACTCAAAATCGATAAAAAACTCAATTTCACAGCCATCTTTATTCTTGGTAAATTTCCAGTTGTTAATGAGGTACTTAAATGGACCTTTTTGATATTCGACATCAATCAAATGAGGTCTATTAAATATCACCTTCGATGTATAAACCTCTCTTACCCACTTAAAGCCAACCATTACATCTGCATAAACCAAGTTTTCTTCTTGACGGAAAATTCGGGTATCGACGCACCAAGGTAAAAATTCCGGGTATTTATCTATATCCGCTACCAAATTAAAAATCTGCTCATCTGTATATGGTAGCTCCCGTTTTTGAAAATGCTTCGGCATTACTATTAGGTATATCTTGCTAGCTGTTTTTCTTTTGCAACTAACAACTTTTTGAAATCGTCATCAGCATGGTATGATGACCTGGTTAATGGAGAAGCAGAAACATAAAGAAAACCTTTAGAAACAGCCGTTGACCGCAAGCCTTCAAATTCTTTAGGGGTAACAAAACGCCTTATCCCATAGTGTTTAGGAGTCGGCTGAAGATACTGGCCGATTGTTAAAAAGTCTATATCCGCTGAGCGCATGTCATCCATTACTTCATGGATTTCTTCAATACTCTCTCCCATACCGACCATCAAGCCAGATTTGGTAAAAATTGACGGATCTAATTCTTTTACCCGCTTTAATAGCCTCAGAGAATGTGAGTACTGTGCTCCTGGCCTTACTGAAGAATATAACCTAGGAACGGTCTCGAGATTATGATTAAAAATATTGGGACGGGCCTTAATAATTATTTCTATGGCACCCTCCTTACGGAGAAAGTCAGGAGTTAAAATTTCCACCGTCGTAGTTGGCGACGTCCTATGGATCCTCTCTACAACCTCAAAAAACTGTGATGCACCTCCATCTTTTAGATCATCGCGATCAACTGAAGTAATCACGACATGGGTCAAACCAAGATTCCCTACGGCTTCCGCAACACGACCGGGTTCTTTTGGATCCACAGTATCAGGACGACCGGTCATAATATTACAAAAGGCGCACGCCCTCGTACACACTTGTCCTAGAATCATAACCGTTGCGTGTTTTCTTCCCCAACATTCTCCGATATTAGGACATGCAGCTTCTTCACACACCGTATTTAATGACAGTTTTCTCATCAATTCTCGTGTGCGAAAAAATTCATCTGAAGTTGGCGCACGAACACGTATCCAATCTGGTATTTTTGGAGAATGATTATCCGGTCTATTAACTTTTTCCGGATGACGGGGCTTACCTGTTTTTATTGAAATAGGCATAGGCTAACAATTCTATACGGATTAGAAATGAATGACCCGCCCAAAGGCATCTAAGACAGATTCATGCATTGCCTCAGACATTGTTGGGTGCGGAAAGACTGTATGCATCAATTCGTCTTCTGTTAGCTCTGAAGCTCGTGCAACCGCATAGCCCTGGATCATCTCAGTTACCTCAGCACCGATCATATGCGCGCCTAGCAACTCCCCAGTACGGACATCAAATATTGTTTTAACCAACCCTTCATTTTCGCCTTGGGCAATAGCTTTACCGTTGGCTAAAAAAGGAAACCTTCCTACTTTAATCTCATGTCCTCGTTTTTTCGCCGCTACTTCAGTGAGCCCGATACTGGCTATTTGGGGACGACAGTAAGTACAGCTAGGAATATTAGAGGTATCTAAAGGTTTCGGATCAAGACCAGCAATGTGCTCGACACAAATTATCGCTTCATGGCTTGCCTTATGCGCTAACCAAGGCGGGCCAACGAGATCTCCAATCGCAAATACTCCTACCTCTCCGGTCTCAAGAACTTCATTAACGACTATATGTGAATTTTCTACTACGACCCCCGAGCCATCTAATCCAATATTCTCTACATTTCCTACAATACCTACTGCAAGAATTACACGGTCAAAGGAATTGGTTTGGATTCGCCCTCCCATTTCTATCTCCGCTTTGACCGAAGATTTATCGTTACTTAAGGCTTTTACCAAGGCATTCGTATGAATAGTCATACCCTGCCCTTCAAATAATTGTCGGGCTAAAGCCGAAATTTCTTCGTCTTCAACCGGAAGGATATTATCCATTAACTCAACTACAGTAACATTGGCCCCAAGATCACTATAAAAACTAGAAAATTCCATACCAATCGCACCGGACCCTACCACTAATAAGGATTCCGGCATGACATTTGGAACCATTGCTTCACGATAAGTCCAAATCATTTCTCCATCAGGATCTAATCCCGGCAACGTTCGAGGCCGCGCACCAGATGCGAGAATTATATTTTTTCCTTTTAAAATAATATTACCTTCAGCAGATTTATCAGCAATAGTAACCTCGCCAGGGCCCGACAACTGACCTTCACCCATTAGAACTCTTACATTATTCTTTTTTAAAAGATGCTCTATCCCTTGATTTAGTTTCCGTGCAACATTACGAGACCGAGACACCACTTTTTCGATATCAAAAGAAATATTACTCGCAGTCAGTCCAAATTCATCAAGGTTGTTTAGAATGTGATAAACCTCGGATGTTCGCAACAATGCCTTGGTGGGGATACAACCCCAATTCAGACAGATCCCGCCGAGATTTTCTCGTTCAACTAGCGCCACCTTCATTCCTAGTTGTGAGGCACGGATTGCTGCCACATAACCACCAGGGCCACCGCCAATAATAATAATATCAAACTTCGTATCGGCCATTGATTCTACCGTATTCTATATAAGTTTATTCCATTATTTTAATAAATTGGTTTAAAAAATTTTGATTTAATAAAATTAAATTTATAGCAACATTTCTGGCGGGTACTCTAAAAAACGCTTGATGGCGGTCAAAAGTTTAGCTCCAATCACCCCATCAACAACACGGTGATCACAAGAAAGGGTACAAGTCAGCATCGTTGCAGGAACGATTACATCGTCTCTAACAACAGGCCTCTTCTCCCCTGTTCCCACCGCCAAGATACAGGCTTGCGGTTCATTAATAACCGCATCAAATTGTTTAATACCAAACATTCCAAGATTTGAAATTGTAAAGGACCCACCCTGATATTCTTCAGGTTTTAATTCACCTGACCTTCCTCGTTCGGCGAGGTTCCGCATAGTAGCAGAAATTTCTGCTAACCCTTTTTGTTCCGCATTAAAAATAATCGGTGTAACCAAACCATCTTCTAGAGCGACTGCAACGGAAATATCAGCTGTTTTATAAAATCTCATTTTCCCCTCACCGAGCCAGCTTACATTAGCTTCTGGGACCTCGATTAATGCCAACGCGCTTGCCCGAATGATAAAGTCATTGATTGAAAGTTTTTGAGCTTCAAATCGATTATTTAAGGAGGCGAGAACTTTAACTAATTCATCTATTTCACAATCAACAGTTAAATAAAAATGAGGAACGGTTGATTTGGCATGAACCATTCGTTCAGCAATAACTTTGCGCATTGAACTCATCTGAACATCATCAAGAGTTTTGCTACCTTCCGGTATAACAAAATCTTGTTGTTGAATCTTTTCTTTTTCTGCTTTTTCTACATCCAGTTTAGTAATTCTACCCATAGGGCCCGAACCCTTTATAGATACGATGTCAATTTCGGCCTCTGCTGCCAATCTACGAGCTAACGGGCTGGAAAATATTCGTCCTCCATTTGTCACAGTGGAGTTTGACCCCACAATGCTCTCGCCCTGGCCATCTTCTTCCACCGAATTATCAAGATCACTCCGGGTAATCTTACCCCGTGATCCAGACCCACTAATTGTAGATAATTCTATTCTCTTATTTTCGGCAATCCGCCTTGCAATGGGAGTAGCTTTATATTCTGAAACTACCAATCCACCTGGTTTCCGAGGCGCTATATTAGGTCCAATATCCAAAGGTGTTTTTTCTGCATTATCATTCTCTTTATAACCAATATCGTCAATCTTTTCACCATCTTCTAAAATTATTCCTATAACTGTATTAACAGGAATATTTTCAGATCTATCCGGTACGATTATTTCACCAAGAGTTCCCGAATCTACAGTCTCTATTTCCATGGTAGCTTTGTCAGTCTCAATCTCAGCTAAGATTTCTCCTGGCTTCACATTATCTCCCACAGATTTAAACCACTTAGATAAATTTCCTGTCTTCATGGTCGGAGATAGAGCTGGCATTAAAATTTTTATGGCCATAGATCTAACCGAATTAATTTAATCCCGATAACAAACCGCCTTAGCGGCCTCAACGATATCATTAACCTGAGGCAATGCTAATTTTTCAAGATTTGCGGCATATGGAAGGGGTACATCCGCCGCAGCTACTCTCTTTACAGGTGCATCAAGCCAATCAAACGCCCCCTCACTTATGCTTGCCGATATCTCCGACCCAATACCCGCGAATGGCCAACCCTCCTCTACAGAGACTACCCGATTGGTTTTTCGAACAGATTTGATAATTGTTTCAGTATCGAGTGGCCTTAATGTTCTCAAATCGATTACTTCTGCCTCTATTCCTTCATCTGAAAGTATTGCTGCAGCTTCGATCGACTTATCGACCATAAGAGAAAAAGCGGTAATAGTTACGGCATCACCCTCGCGAACCTGCTTTGCTTTACCTATAGGAACTAAATGGTCAGGATCGGTAGGAACCTCAAAACTATTCCCATAGAGTAACTCGTTCTCTAGGAATATTACAGGATTCGGATCTCGGATAGCTGACTTCAACAAGCCCTTTGCATCTGCCGCACTCCAAGGGGATATCACCTTAAGACCCGGAATGTGTGAATACCAACTCGCAAAACATTGCGAATGTTGGGCTGCGACACGGGCCGCCGCTCCGTTGGGGCCTCTAAATACAATAGGGCAGCCCATTTGTCCTCCAGACATATAATTGGTCTTTGCCGCAGAGTTAATTAGTTGATCCATTGCCTGCATCGCAAAATTAAATG
>CAZCKO010000026.1:0-28199 GCA_964499275.1 uncultured Rhodospirillaceae bacterium | reverse complement strand
TTGAGGTCGCTGTGGGAGAAATCCCGTGGAAGTTCGAGTCTTCTCGACCGCACCACTCTCCAGGCCTGTTGCCCTTATGCACAGGCCTGTTTTTGATTTATTTATAGAGCTGTGGCTCGCGCAAACCTGTTTTAACTGGCAGCAGGGGTAGTACTCAATGGTGGATCCAAAACTCAAATCTTATAATGTACCAGCCCACACGGACGAACCATTAGGTCTTAGCCCTGAACTTGTTGCAAATGTCGGAGCTGCCCTCCAGGAAGAACATCGATTTGAAGCTAGAATTATTGTTGAACCTCTTCGCCCCCCAGAATGTGCAGACCTACTCCAAATCTTGCGGCCTCGTCTACGAAGACGCTTAATCGAATATTTGAGGCCGGACTTCGATCCCCAAATTTTGCCAGAGCTTGAAGAAGATATCCGAGATGAAATTGCGGAACAACTGGGGCCTAACTCTTTAGCTAACGCAATTGCTCGTCTAGAGTCAGACGACGCACTTGAATTAATAATAACCATTGAAGAGACCAAACAACGCGAAATTATAAAACAAATGCCTCCTCAACTTAGAAACTTTGTTGAGGAAGGATTGGCTTTCCCTGAAGATAGTGCTGGTCGTCTTATGGGACGCGAATTTGTTGCTGTTCCAACTTTTTGGACCGTTGGTGAGACAATCGATTTCTTGCGAGAATCAAATGATCTGCCAAATGATTTTTATGACATTTTTGTAGTTGACCCCCGTCATCGGCCGGTAGGGAAGGTTTCTTTAAGCCATATCCTTCGAAGTAGAAGGCCAACTGAGATTAGTAGCATTATGTTATCCGATATCGTTGCCGTGCCGGTTACAATGGATCAGGAAGAAGTGGCTTTTATATTTTCTCAACGAGATTTAGTTTCTGCTCCGGTAGTCGACAATGGGAACCGTCTAATCGGAGCCATTACCGTTGATGATGTTCTTGATGTTATCCAAGAGGAGGCAGAAGAAGATATCATGCGCTTGGGAGGTGTTATCAGCGATGACCTTTACTCTGCAGCTCTTCAAACAGGCAGGTCACGCTCTTCTTGGCTGTTTCTTAATTTGATTACAGCAATTATTGCTTCAATGGTCATTAGTTTATTTGAAGGAACATTAGAGCAGATCGTTATCCTTGCAGTTTTAATGCCTATAGTGGCGTCTATGGGTGGAAATGCTGGAACACAAACCATGACAGTTGCAGTGAGAGCGCTGGCAACAAAAGAACTGACCCCATCTAATGCCATGAGAGTAATAGGGAAGGAATTGCTGGTAGGAGTTTATAATGGTCTTCTTTTTGCGTTATTAATCGGGGGAGTAGCATGGTTTTGGTCAAATTCATGGCAAATTGGCGGTGTAATGGCTATCGCAATGTTGATTACATTGGTCATGGCAGCGCTTTCTGGTATGGCAATTCCACTTATTCTGGATCGGACTGGCATTGACCCGGCTATTGCTTCCAGTGTTATCCTAACGACAATCACCGATGTTATTGCTTTTGCGGTATTTCTTGGATTTGCTGCTTTTCTTTTACTTTGAAATCATTAATAGACCAATTAGGCTCAAGTTTTGAAAATTAATCATCTAATTGCCTGGTTGTCCATAATTGTGGGCGCTGTTCTTTTTTTTACTTCTCCACCAGGTGACGTTGATCCAATTGTGATGCGTGCAGCCGGCGTTGTTGTCATAGCAGTGAGTTTATTTGCGACGGCAGCTATTCCCGAGTTTTTAGGTGGGCTCATATTTTTCTTTTTATGTATTATTTTTGCGGTCGCGCCACCTGATGTTATTTTTTCGGGGTTCTTCTCTGGCGCTGTTTGGCTTGTGCTTGGCGGATTGATTATAGGCATTGGCATGGAAGTATCGGGTCTTGGCTCGCGCTTGGCAGGAACGCTGGAACGTGTCTTTGGAGGCAGCTACTTTAAGGTTATAGCTGGTACGATTTTATTGATGTTGGTGCTGGCCTTTTTAGTACCCTCCGCAGTCGGTCGGGTTACCATGATGTTACCTGTTGTTCTCTCCCTGGCGGCTCGCCTTGGTTTTAAAGAGGGTAGTAACGGTAGAACTGGTCTCATACTTGCGGTTGGTATGGGAACATTGATAACACCATTTTCGATTTTACCTGCGAATGTTCCAAATGTTGTTTTATCCGGGGCTGCAGAAGCTGTGCATGGTATTCAGTTTTCTTATACGGATTGGCTGCTCTTACATTTTCCCGTTCTCGGTGTTGTAGGTTTTATTGGTCTTCCTATCGCTATCTACCTCCTCTTTCCCGATAAAATTGAGAAGCGTTCAATAAAAGAGCCGGAAGTATTACAACCATGGTCGTTTAACGAGAAAAAGCTTTTAGTTATTCTATTTATTACACTCGGTTTGTGGGCGACTGATAATTTACACGGAATTTCTCCTGCATGGGTTTCTCTTGGCTCTGGTATCGTATGCTCGCTGCCTGTAGTAGGGGTTTTACCTGCCGGACAGGTTATATCTAAAATAAATTTTGGTCCGATTATATTTCTTGCATCGGTTATCGGAATGGGAGCTGTAGTAACACAGACCGGGCTTGGTGAAAGCTTAGCTCATTTTTTTATATCGAAGATTGATTTAGCGGAAGGGTCGGGCTTAGGAAAATTTTATTCTGTTATTGGGCTGGGGTGGTTTTTACAGTTGTTTACGACCTTGCCAGGACAGCCAGCGATAATGACGGCAGTTTCTGAACCACTAGCGTTAGCTACAGGCTGGTCTCTGCCGACCGTACTGATGGCACAAGTTCCCGCATGGGCTATGGTTATTTTTCCATACCAGGCGCCACCATTAGTAGTTACAAGGGCAATTTCCGGTCTTGCAATTTCAAAGTTCATGAAGTTGATGATACCATTCGCGATATTTGGAGCCCTCGTTTCGATACCTTTACAGTATTACTGGTGGGAATACCTCGGGTATTTGCAGGGATAAGTCTGGTGAAATGAATGAATACAATATGATATCGTCTGAAAATATCCTGAAAGGGCTAGATTAGAGAACCGTTCCAACTCATATTATAGAAATGACTATTCATCTTGTTAAGATCGCGGTTGGTATAAAAAGTATTGACGACCTAAAGGAAGTTCAGGTTGAACGAATTCGTCGCGCTAAGGAGCTAGGGGACGCTACAAAATTAAGACACCTAACGCGTAACACACCGCGCCGAAGAAATGATGTATTAGAAAACGGATCTATCTACTGGATTATTAAGGGCTATATTAGGGCAAGACAACGTATTATTGGCTTGGACCAGGTTGTCGGAAAGAACGGGAAATCACGCTGTGCACTAGTCTTAGACCCTTTGCTCATAAAAACAGTTTTAATGCCGCATAAACCAATTCAAGGGTGGCGGTATATGGACGCTCAGGCAGTGCCAAATGACCTAATTGAAGGGGAAATCGAATCCTCCCTGCCTTTAAGTATGGCTGAAGAATTAAGGTCGCTGGGGTTGTTATAAATTGAGCTAGTTCCGGAGCAAGGCTTGCAATTTTATATCCATATTGGAGAGATCTTCCATTGAGACAAGTTTTTTTGCTTGCATGAGACGTTTCCCAAAACGTAAATCACGCGGATTGTTAATTGAAATTGCTCCGTCTATAACCCCATTTTTTAAATAAAAGGTTACGAACTCGTTGTCTTCCGGTTTGCCTCTGGTGGCCGTTGAATCCCAATTTTCAGGTATGCCAATCATCTGAATGTTAGCGTCAAATTGATCAGACCAAAACCATGGGATTTCGGAATAAGGTTCGGACCCACCAAGCATAGCTTTGCCGGCCGCGATTCCTTGGTTCTGGGCATTTTCATAGCTTTCGAGGCGTAACCGGCGCCCAAGTATCGCGTTAGGGTGATTAGCTACGTCTCCTGCTGCATAAATATCTGGATCAGAAGTTCGAGTTTTTTCATCAACCACAATTCCATTATCAACATCGATACCGGCATCAGCAGCTAATTCTGAATTGGGTATTACCCCAATTCCGATGACGGCAATAGTGCAATCAACCTTTTCCCCATTTGACAAAACAGCGCTTTCTAGTTTTTCCTTGCCTTGGAATGATTCCATTCCCGTATTTAAGTGAATATCTACTCCGTTCTTGGAATGGAAGTCTAACATCCAGTTACTTATCTCTGGTGTTACAGCACGACCACATAGCCGGTCGGCTGCTTCGACGACAATGCTTTTACAACCTAACTTTGTGAGCGTTGCAGCGCATTCTAGTCCAATCCATCCACCACCAACAATTAAGGCATTGGTACCTTTTGTGATTTGATCTTTGATTTCTAACGTGTCATCGATGGTACGGAGGTAGAATACACCCGGTAGTTGGGAGCCCTCTATCGAGAGTTTTCTAACCCGAGCCCCGGTCGTTATTGCTAACTTGTCAAAAGATATTTGTTCACCATTTTCTGTAATAACCTTTTTGGCTGTACGATTGATGGACGACACTCGGGTTCCCAGCTTGAGGTCTATTTTCGATTCTTCAAGAGACTGTTTTTGCCAAAAATGAGTACTATCGACTGTGACGTCTCCTAAGAGAGCCTCCTTCGACAGTGGTGGTCTTTCGTAGGGAATGTGCGGTTCTTCTCCAATCAATATGATTTTGCCTCCAAAACCCTCTGAGCGTAGAGTGTTAGCTACCCATCCCCCAGCTTGGCTGGCTCCTACTATCACGAATGTTCGGTCGTCGATCATAATTTCTGGGTCTAACTTTAAATTTACCCATCAACCTTTGGTACACCCACAGATATTTGATCACCGTCGATTTTGACAGGGTATGGCCGAAGGTCAATTGTTGCTGGAGCTGTAAGTGCCTTACCAGTTTTGATATCGAAACAAGCGCCATGCAGGGGGCACTCAATTTGTCCGTCTTCAATGTACCCATCCGTCATACATGCGTAGGCATGGGTACAGATATCATCAATTGCATAGAATTCACCGTCTAGTTGGTAAATACCGACGTCCAACCGCCCTATAGATACCGCTTTTGGTTCGTCTTCGGTCACTTCTGATGTTGTTGCAACAGCGTGAAACTCGATATTTTCGTCAGTCATATATGTTTCCTTTTTAGTAAATTTTTTTAGACACTTTGTTCAACGCCAACATAGATAGTGTCGTCCTCGACTTTGACCGGGTATGTTTTTAAATCAACTTCGGCGGGGGGGTTTACCGCTTTTCCTGTCTTAATTTCGAAACAGGCGCTGTGCAGTGGACATTCAATGAGATCTCCATCTACAAAACCATCCGCTAAACCAACATTTTCATGTGTACAAATTCCATGGGTCGCAAAAATTTCGCCTTCAACATTGTATAATGCAATCTCTTCTCCTCCGATAAAGACTCCCATGACGTCTTCTTCACTTACATCCCCAATTTTTGCAACAGGATGAAACTCTACTTTACTCATCAATTTTCTCTTCTTTCGGTCACTTGGTTTGGACTTTTGTATTTTTATCTTTATAAAGGCGGCCGTATTTTACAATGTAATCAAAATCTGCCAACCCGAAACCGGTTCCTAAATTTTTAGCCAGAAACTGAAAAACTTACAAAACCAAGATCTTGAACGATATTACGAACGCAATCACACGGGCGTAACGCATGAGCGGCAGTGGCACCGCCGGCCATTATAACCGAGCCGGGTTTAAGGCTTTCCCCAGCCTGAGTTGCCAATCGAGCAGCATGAGTCAGTGATCTTACTGGATGTCCCAAAATAGCGGCAGATGAGCCTATTTGAGTAGGACGTCCATTTATTTCTAGTAACATACCCAAATTACTCAAATCAACATGTGGCTTGTTCCATGCGCCAAGGAGAAAACCCGATGAGGAGCTATTATCGGCCACTACATCTTCCAAAGAAAACTTAAAATTTTTATAACGTGAGTCTATGATTTCAATTGCCGGTGCAACGGCCTCGACGGCAGCCAATGCCTCTGCAGTTGTGACTGGCCCTTCCAATCGTCGTTTGAGAAGGAACGCCAGTTCCGGTTCCGCGCGTGGGTGGACATATTTTTTGAAATTAATTTCGCCACCGTCCTCAACCTGCATTTCATCTGAGAGACGACCCCAGACCAGGTCAGATAAACCCATTTGTAACATTTTGGCGCGACTGGTGAAGCCCATTTTTATGCCGACCTGTTTTTCTCCTCTCGCAATACGCCTTTGAAAGGCTGCTGATTGGATTGCATAGGCGTCGTCGAGTGTATAGTCGAATTTGTTGCTCAGTTGTGGTATTGCTTTACCAGTTCGAGCCGCATCATCAACAATTTTTGCCATTGAATTAATATCTGACATTAAACTACTTCCTTTTTTTCCCGTTCTTTAGCGAGGTCAAGTGCAACGTCAACGATCATGTCCTCCTGACCCCCAACCATTCGACGTTTGCCGAGCTCCACAAGAATATCTCGGGTATCGACACCATAATTTTGTGACGCGGTTTCTGCATGGCGAAGGAAGCTCGAATAGACACCAGCATAACCAATTGAGAGGGTCTCCCTATCTATTCTTACTGGTCGGTCTTGTAGGGGTCTGACGAGGTCGTCAGCGGCATCCATTAATCCGAAAACGTTGCAGCCATGGTTGAGGCCCATGCGGTCAGCAACCGCAATAAATACTTCGAGCGGTGCATTTCCGGCACCCGCGCCCATACCACCTAAAGAGCCGTCAATCCGAGTGGCTCCTTGTTCTAAAGCAAATAGGTTAAAAGCCACCCCCAGACCAAGGTTATTATGCGCGTGCATACCCATCTGAGTATTTGGGTCTAGTACGTCTGCCATTGCCTTGAATCGATCAGTAACCCCGTCCAATAATAAAGCACCGGCACTATCCGTCACATAAATACAATTCGCACCGTAGCTTTCCATCAACTTAGCTTGTTCAGCGAAAGCAGTTGGCTCAGTCATGTGAGCTAGCATTAGAAGACAGGCGACATCCATACCATTTTCACGCGCCCATTCGATGTGCTGTTTGGAAACGTCGGCCTCAGTACAGTGAGTGGCAACCCTTACTGATGTAGCTCCTGCCTTTTGAGCATTTTGTAAATCTTGGACTGTTCCAATTCCGGGTAACAAAAGAACAGTAAGTCTTGCATTATTTACCACTTCTGCGGCTGCTTCGATCCACTCAAGATCAGTGTTAGTACCGAAACCATAGTTAAAGGAGGTGCCTGCTAATCCATCGCCATGGGTGACCTCTATTCCGTTAACTCCAGCGTCATCGAGGGCCTTGGCGATGTTTTTTACCTGGGACGGAGTATACGCATGCTTAATGGCATGCATTCCATCACGAAGTGTAGTGTCTTGCACATATATATCGAGTTTTGGGTCTATTTGCATATTCAGGCGGCCTTTTTAAGCTGCACTAATCTTTCAGCGGTTTTGAGTGCCGCTGACGTCATAATGTCGAGATTTCCCGCATAATTTGGTAAATAATGTGCCGCACCCTCAACTTCTAAAAAAATCGAAGTTTTTAAACCGACAAATTCTCCGAGACCTGGGATTTTGAGTGGTGTATTATCTCCGATACGCTCAAACTGAACTTCCTGTTTTAATCGATAACCAGGTACGTAGCTTTGTACGTCCTCTACTTGAGCAGCGATAGAAGCCGCTACTTCGGATGTGTCGGCGTTTTCACTAAGAGTGTAAACAGTATTTCTCATCATGACTGGAGGGTCCGCTGGATTGAGTACAATTATCGCTTTGCCTCGGTCCGCGCCGCCGACGCTTTCTAGGCCCGTGGCTGTAGTAACAGTGAACTCATCAATATTAGCGCGTGTACCGGGTCCTGCAGATCTACTGGCTATGGAGGCAACGATTTCTGCGTAATGTACTTTTGCTATCTTTTGTACTGCTTCAACCATCGGGATAGTAGCCTGGCCCCCGCATGATACCATGTTGATATTGGGGGCATTTAAATGTTCATCAATATTGACCACCGGAACTACATAGGGACCAATGGCGGCTGGTGTCATATCTATGATTTGTTTTCCATGTCTACGTGCAATTTCATCATGATAGGCGTGAGCTTTGGCAGAGGTTGCATCAAACAGAATTTCGATGTCTTTAAAAACACCCATTTGAACCAGTCCATCGATGCCTCGGTCGGTAATTTCAACTCCCATCTTCTTAGCCTGGGCGAGTCCATCTGATTCAGGGTCTATCCCGACTAGAGCCGCCATACCCAAAATTTCTGAGGTTCTTAAAATTTTGATCATAAGGTCGGTTCCAATATTTCCTGAACCGATGATGCCTACTTTGGTTATCATGGAGTTTTATCCTTTAATTTCCAAATACTGCCCGAACAGAACCAAGACCAGAAATTCTCACTTCTATTACGTCACCCGGATGCACCGGAGCCATTGGCCCCAGGGCACCGGTCATAATGGTATCGCCAGCCATTAATGGCATACCTACCTGAACCATTTTACGCGCAAGCCAGAGTGCAGCATTAAGTGGGTTTCCAAGACAGGCAACTCCAGCTCCAATTGAAACCTGGTCCCCCATGCTTTCCATAACCATGCCGCACATTCGCAAATCAATTTCGTGCAGACCAGTTGGTTTCGTACCTAGGACATAAAGGCCGGAGGAGGCATTGTCCGCAATAGTATCAAGGATCGTGATATCCCAGTTTTCTATACGACTACCTACCACTTCAATTGCAGGTAGGGCATATGCCACTGAGTTAATTAAATCGATCAAGGTAAGATTTTCGTCAACCAAGTCGTCATCAAGTATCAGGGCGATTTCTCCCTCAACTTTAGGTTGCATTAGCCGGTCAGCAGCTATCTCATCTCCATCGACAACTTCCATATCTGCATAAAGAATCCCAAAGTCTGGTTGATCCACGCCTAGTTGGTTTTGCACTGTTTTTGCAGTTAGACCGATTTTACGACCAACCGGTCGACGACCGTCATTTACCCAAAACTCTGTATTAACTTTCTGAATATTATAGGCGGCTGCGAGATCACCTTTTTTAATAAGGTCACGAATGGGTTTGCAGGGTTTCCCACTCGAGGCAGCTCTCCGGATACGGGTCGCCGCAGTTTTAATTGGGTCTACTGACCTGGTTGGTTTTTTGGCCATCATTGCTGCCTTTTGAATACTGCAATTTACGGCTTTTTTATAGAGCAGGTACGCAGCTATGAAAATAGCCGTTTCGTTAGAATATTAGCTGAACGTTGCCTTCAATTTGTTTATTCAGAAGTAGTGGAGGCTTCTTCTGTAGAGGGCGTAAGAGTTTCTTCTTCATGAGATGTTGTTTTTTTTTCGATGTTTTCTTCTGTAACCGATTCTAACTTTTCAGCCATCTCATGAGATTGTTCTTCTACCTGATTTATTGCTTCTTCCTCAGAACGCGCGACGTTAACGGTTATTTTTACACCTACCTCAGGGTGAAGTCTTACAATAATTTCATGCATACCAACCGATTTTATTGGTCGGGCCATTTGGACTTGCTTACTATCAATAGTAAATCCTGCTTCTGTAATTGCTTGAGCAATATTTCGAACGGTAACTGACCCGTATAATTGATCGTTATCACTGGCTTGCCGAACGATGGTTACCGATAGCCCATCAAGTTTTTGCGATATGCCGTCCGCTTCTTTTTTTAATTCAAGATTTGTCGTTTCAAGTTGAGCCCGTTGGGTCTCAAAGTAGTTCCGGTTTTCCGCAGTTGCTCTTAATGCTTTCTTCTGTGGAAGGAGGTAGTTCCTTGCAAAGCCGGGACGCACATTAACCACGTCACCCATTTGGCCAAGTTTTTCAATTCTTTCTAGCAGAATTACTTCCATCACTTATTCTCCTGATTCCCGCCTGGTAAAGGATAACGATTTCTCAACGATATCCATTGTTCCAGAACACCTAATAAAACAACTATAGCTGATAGCCAACCAACAATTATCAGCAGGATGTAAACTCCAGCAAGGACTGCACCTCGTGCTGCGACTCGGTGCGAGAGATTGTGTATAACCGCTAGGCCCAAAAGAAAAAAGGGTGTTGATAATAATGGAGCTGCATTACGGCCAAATTCGCCTAATATTCCAGGAATTAATGATAATAATATAGCAAAAGCTAATGCTAAACTCATCCAGCCTGGCAGGTTCAGATTAGTATATAATGGCCGAGGACGGATTGAATATCCAAAACGACAAAGAACATTTTGGGCAAGTGCGGAATTTATAATAGAAACTAATAGCCACACCGATAGAAGCATTCCAGGAAGATAATTAGCCATCATTTGAATGAAAATTGTGGCTTGCGGACTGTTTTCAGATACTCGAGAAAATATATTCTTCAGTAAATTCTCTGAAAAACCCGATAATCCGCCTATTTCCCCCATGGCATATAGGGATATAAACGCAAGAAATAAGAGACCACAAGCGGTCAGCCATCCGATTATAAAGCCAATTGGGTACCACTCCACCTCGTTTGGTTTTATCCCTGGTCTCGAGAAAAGTGTCTGACGCACAACGATTATTGTAGGTATGGCAGCAATTACGATAAATATCCCTACCGCCTTGGCATGAAGTCCAAAAAAGATGCAGCAAATCGCAATAATTGTTGATATCAGAACAGGTGTTAAACCTTGTGAAAGGCCAACCATCAGGAGAGGAACAGATGAGATATAGGTCAAGGCAATAGCTCCGGGGGCCCCTGTTCTGATGGCAAGGAAAAATAGACCACTTGCAAGTCCGCCAGTGAGGGCAATGAGAAGCCCTCTATTCATGCTCGAACCCCGATGTAATTATTCGACGACGAAGGGAAGCAGAGCAAGGTTACGTGCGCGTTTGACAGCACGTGCAAGTTCCCGCTGTTTTTTTGAGGAGACGGCTGTAATTCTTCTTGGAACAATTTTTCCGCGCTCAGAAATAAAACGTTGAAGCAGCTTAACATCTTTATAATCTATTTTCGGTGCATTAGGGGAAGAAAAAGGACAACTTTTTTGTCGTCTAAAAAACGGTTTGCGCCCACCTCTCATTTATCTTCTCCAGCAATTTCTTCTTTATTTTCCAGGCCTATTGAGGTTTCGCTTTGAGCAGGTAAGTCATTCGGGGCAACCTCTATTATTTCCTCATCGGTTTTGTCTTCTTGTTGGGTACGTTCGTCGCGTGAATGTTTGTGTTTCATCATGACTGAGGGTTCATCACTTAATTCATCCACTCGGATGGTCATAAGGCGCAGCACGTCCTCATTCAACCGCATATTCCGCTCAAATTCTTTTACTGTATTTGAAGGGGCATCTAAGGCCATCATGGTATAGTGCCCTTTACGGTTTTTCTTAATCCGGTAGGCCAAGCTCTTCAAACCCCAATATTCGGTCTGGGCTACTTTACCGCCCCCTTCTATAATAATTTTTGACATTGTTTCAGTCAGCGCTTCTACCTGTGCTGATGAAATGTCTGGTCGTGCAATGAACACGCTCTCATAGTAAGGCACGTTCGCAACTCCTCATGAAAGTCCAATTTCTATATGTTTTAGCCGGACAAAATATGCAAATATAACTCATTTGATAATGACAATTTAAAAACATCTAAAGCAGTTTATTAGGCGCTTTAGGGCGCGCATATATACACGATTGTAGCTTATAAGCAAGTATGTCAAATGTCCTCCATTCACTTGACAGTTTCTTGCTCCCAGCTATCACTGAGGGGTAGAAATTTGAACTGATAAAAGGAGAATAGGTTTATGTCAACGGCGCTACTATTTCCAGGACAGGGTTCGCAAGCAATTGGAATGGGTGCATCCCTTTCGGACGCATTTCCCGTAGCACGAGAAACGTTTGAGGAGGTTGATGACGCTCTCAATCAAAATTTATATAGCTTGATATTAGAAGGCCCAGAAAATTTACTCACAATGACAAAGAACACTCAGCCAGCCCTTATGGCTGTTAGTATGGCCGTGATGCGTGTACTTGAACATGAAGGTGACTTTGAAATTATGAACCAAGTTTCATTTGTTGCTGGTCACTCGCTAGGAGAATATTCTGCTTTAGCTACAGCTGGAAGCTTTACGCTTGCGGATACAGCCCGGCTTCTTAGAAAGCGTGGTGGGGCAATGCAAGAGGCTGTGCCAATTGGCGAAGGTGGAATGGCGGCTTTACTTGGAGCAGATTTAGAGGCAGCAACTGAACTCACCAAAGAAGCTGCTGAGGGTGAGGTCTGTTCGCCGGCTAATGATAATGCTCCGGACCAAGTTGTAATATCTGGGGATATAAGGGCAATAGATCGCGCAGTTGCTCTTGCCCCAGAACACGGATTTAAGCGCGCTATTCCCTTGCAAGTTAGTGCGCCATTTCATTGTAACTTGATGTTGCCCGCCGCTGAAGTTATGGATGAAGCCCTACAACAGATTGATATTAGCCCACCTTTGGTACCATTAGTCTCTAATGTGGCTGCTGAAGCTATACAGGAACCTGATACGATTCGTCGGAATTTAGTAAAACAGGTAACGGCTATGGTGCGTTGGCGGGAATCTATTATTCAGATGAGAAAAGACGGTGTTGATAGAGTTGTGGAAATTGGTACGGGGAAGGTTTTAGCCGGTCTGGTAAGACGCATTGATAGGGAAATAGAAACGATTTCAGTATCAGACCCTGCTAGTGTAGAGAGTTTTCTTAATTCTCTTTGATCCAAATAACTGGAGTTAGGATATGTTTGAACTAAATGGCCGTTCTGCACTTGTTACCGGTGCCAGCGGAGGGATTGGTTGTGGGATTGCAAAATCATTATATAAAAGAGGAGCCGCCGTATCGCTTACTGGCCGCAACGAGGAAGCTCTTCAAAAGCTCGCTTTTGAACTTGGTGAACGGGCCCACGTTCTTGTTGCAGACCTGACAGATAAATCTGCTACAGAAGAGTTGATAAATGCGGCCAAGGATAAAATGGGGACCCTAGATATTCTTGTAAATAATGCAGGGTTAACCCGAGATGGGTTAGCAATGCGGATGAAAGATGAAGACTGGAATAAGGTACTTAACGTGAACCTGACGGCCGGGTTTCGCTTAGCCCAGTCAGCGATAAAACTCATGTTGAAAGCTCGTTATGGACGTATCATCAATGTTACCTCAATTGTTGCGCAGACCGGTAATCCCGGGCAGGTAAATTATGTTGCATCCAAAGCCGGTATGACTGGCCTTACTAAGGCTTTGGCTGCAGAAGTGGCATCACGGAATATTACAGTGAATTGTGTTGCCCCGGGTTTTATAAAGACCGCAATGACGGATGCGCTTTCAGATTCGCAGAAAAAAAATATTCAAGATAGGATACCAATAGGTCGATTTGGAGAACCTGAAGACATTGCAGCATGTGTGTTATTCTTGGCTAGCAGTGAAGCTAGCTACTTGACAGGACAAACTCTGCATGTAAATGGGGGAATGGCAATGATATAGGTGTCCTGTTGATACAAAATGCGCTGTGCTGTTGGGTCTGATTCGACATAAACTCACATATTATTGTCGGTTCAAGAAGATTATAAATTTAACAAAGGAAAGCTGGTATGAGTGATATAGCGGATCGCGTCAAAAAGATTGTTGTGGAGCATTTGGGTGTAGAGGAAGATAAGGTATCAGAAGGTGCTAGTTTTATTGAGGATCTCGGCGCAGATAGTTTGGACACCGTGGAACTGGTTATGGCATTCGAAGAAGAATTCGGTTGTGAGATACCAGATGATGCGGCGGAAAAAATTCTTACCGTTAAGGATGCTATATCTTTCATAAGCGAAAGCTCAGACTGTTAAAATTTAAAATTATTTTGAGAACCCCTTATAACTATGATTTTTATTTTTAAGAACTGAATGAGACGTGTTGTCATTACCGGCATCGGTTTGGTTACTCCGTTGGCCTCGGGTGCGGAGAGAGCTTGGCAGTGCCTGCTCGATAGTTGCAGTGGCATTGATAAAATTAAAGGTTTCGATGTTTTAGATCTCCCAGTGAAGATAGGGGCAGAGGTTCCTATCGGTGATGAAAATGATGGAATGTTCGATTTTAAAAGCTGGGTAAGTGAAAAGGATCGGCGAAAGAATGATAATTTCATAATATTCGGCATCGCGGCGGCATCGCAGGCGATAAATGATGCGGGTTGGAGGCCAGAAACTGAGGAAGAACTATCTCGAACTGGGGTTATGGTGGGGTCCGGGATAGGCGGCTTACCGGGTATTTATGATGCTTCCATTGCATTGTATGAAAAGGGACCACGTCGCGTTAGTCCATTTTTTATACCTTCTACTTTAATTAACCTGGTTTCCGGACAAATCTCAATTCGCTTTGGGTTTACAGGACCTAACCATGCGGTGGCGACGGCTTGTTCTACAGGAGCTCATTCGATTGGTGATGCCGCTAGGTTAATCCAGTTTGATGATGTTGATGTAATGGTTGCTGGTGGCGCAGAAGCGGCTATTTGTCCGCTTGGTATAGCTGGATTTGCATCAGCGCGCGCACTAGCAAGTAAATTTAATAATAATCCAAAAGCGGCCTCTAGACCTTGGGATAAGGACCGAGATGGCTTTGTTATGGGCGAGGGGGCAGGCGTTGTAGTTTTGGAAGAGCTTGAGCAGGCAAAAAAACGGGGTGCGAAAATTTATGCGGAAATTGTTGGGTATGGTCTTTCTGGCGATGCGCACCACGTTACGGCTCCCGCGGATAATGGTGCTGGTGCAACGCGTGCAATGAAAATGGCGCTTCAAAGGTCCGAACTGAACCAAGAGGATGTTGACTATATAAATGCGCACGGCACCTCAACTCCGATAGGGGACGCTATAGAGTTGGAAGCAGTTAAAAGAGTGTTTGGTGATAGCGCTTACTCTCTTTCAATGTCCTCGACGAAGTCTGCCATTGGACATTTGTTAGGTGCCGCTGGCGCTGTTGAAACTATTTTTTCCGTATTAGCTATTAGAGATAATGTAGTGCCTCCAACGCTAAATTTAGATAACCCCTCTGATGGATGTGATATTGACCTAATACCGCATAATATGAAGGAACGATCTGTCAGAGTTGCAATGTCTAATTCTTTTGGGTTTGGAGGTACAAACGCGACCCTCATTTTTAGAGAAATATGCTGAAAAATTTTCTACGGGCCCGGTTCCGTACTTTACTTTTTATTATTGGCATATTTTTAACTTTATTCGCTGGAATATTAGGGTCAGTGAAATATTTAGCTGAGCAATTAGGCCCGCTTACACAATCAAAAATCTTTATTGTTAAAAAAGGAAGTGGGTTAAAGAATATAGCGACCCTTCTAAAAAAGGAGGGCGTGATTAATCATTCATTTGTGTTTCGTTTATGGTCATGGTATCTCGGTGTTAACAACCAGCTTTTAGCTGGGGAGTATAAATTTTCACCCAAATCCAGCATACAATCCATTGTTTTGGCGATTTCCTCAGGGGATACAGTTAAACGTCGTCTTACAATTCCAGAGGGACTTTTAGCAATCCAAATAAAAAAAATTATTCTTTCAGCTCCCGGTTTACTGGGGGAAGTCCCTGATTCATTGTGGAGAGATGGTACTATGTTGCCAGAGACTTATTTTTATTCATATGGGGACACCCGCTTGTCTATTGTCAAAAGAATGCGCAAAAAGCTAAATGATGAAGTCAAAATAATTTGGAGAACAAGGTCAGAGAACAGTTTGTTGAAAACAGCTAAAGAGGCGTTAGTTTTAGCGTCCATAATTGAAAAGGAAACGGGTAAAATTAAAGAAAGGTCCTTAGTCTCAGGGGTTTTTCATAATCGTTTGCGATTGGGAATGCATTTGCAGTCTGATCCTACAGTCACCTATGGAATCACCCTAGGTAAGACCCTACTCAAAAGACCTTTAACCAAACCCGATTTAAGATTTCCTTCTCCATACAACACTTATCATATTAAAGGTTTGCCCCCTCGTCCTATATGCAACCCTGGTTTGGCTGCAATTCGGTCAGCAATAATGCCTGCGATAACGCCTTTTCTCTATTTTGTTGCGGATGGAGGGGGAGGTCACGTATTTTCTAGCACTTTAAAATCACATAATCGGAATGTTTTGAAGTGGCGTAGGTTGAAACGTAAGGCTAATTGAAAATAAGCGAGTTTAACCGGAATAACTAATTCGAAATTTTATTCCTTTGACGGCACTTTCGGTGTTAGAAAGTTCGCTATTTTCGGTGGTAATGCGCCGTAAAACCACGCGAGAAAATACATGCTCTTCGGAAACGCAATTCGGCCAGTATTTTTATTAAGACCGCGACGGATAATTTTTGCGGCTATTTTTCCCGACATTATGAAAGGCATTGGGAATAAATTATTTTCTGTCATTCGGCTTTTAACAAATCCTGGACAAATTACTGAAATGTTTAGGCCCCTTTCTTTATAACGCTCCCTTAGGCCCTCACCCCATATTCTTACGGCTGCCTTAGTCGCGGCATATGAAGGTGTTCCAGAAAAACCTTTGAACGATGCTAGTGAACTCATAATCGCAATTTGACCATAGCCTCTTTTCTCCATTATATCTAATACGGGTATGACGGTGTTTAAAACACCATCAATATTGGTTGAGAAAATTTTTCTAATAGAATGTAACCCTGAACCAGCTCCGGCAACTCCACCCGCGATTCCAGCATTGGCTATAACAAGATCGAGATTTATATTTTTTTCTAATTCGTGTATCCACTGACGCATTGCGGATTTATTAGTTACGTCAATGATCTTAATTGTAACAACTGCGCCTTTACAACGGCAGGCTTTTGCAATTTGACTTAGTCTATCCCCGTTCCTTCCCGAAATTGCCAGAAAGATACCGACGTTCGCATATTCTAACGCAAGGGCGGCACCGATCCCGCTAGATGCACCAGTAATAAGTATAGTCTTCGGTTCCATTTAAACCCTATCTCATAGTCTTGTTGTGAATTAATTGCCCACCTATAGTGTCTCAAAATTTCGTTTTAATTTAAGAGGTATTAGTGTCCGTTTCTAGTATGACAGGTTTTGCTCGTGTTGAAGGTGCAGAAAGTGGCTTCAGTTGGGCATGGGAACTCAAAAGTGTAAATGCACGCTCTTTAGATATCAGGGTCCGTTTACCGACTGGAATGGACAGTATTGAGGCTGAATTAAGAAGCCTAGTGCCTAAGCGTCTGGTGCGCGGTAACATTTTTGCTAATCTGACTTTGAACAAAACCTCTAATGGCCATGAAATCTCAATTAACACTGAGGTTCTTGAAAAGTTAATAGAAATTGCAAAACAATTGTCAAAAACCCATAATGTTCCATTATTGGGATTTGACGGTTTTCTATCTATTCGTGGAGTAATAGAGGTTAAAGAAGAGGAAGAAACAAAACAGCAAATAAACGAGTCAGAAAAAATTATTTTAGTGGGCTTAGAGAGAGCGTTGGATGAGCTCGTTAAAAGTAGATATGATGAAGGAGAAAGCCTAAAAGTCAGCGTGGAACATCATCTTGATTGTATTGAGCAATATGTTGAGAAAGCTTGCAATATTGTTTCGACGCAACAATCTTTTTTTACCGAACGTCTTCTTCGGCAGGTCAGATCTTTATCTGATGAAGTTCCTGCTTTAACAGAAGAACGCTTGGCGCAAGAGGTAACACTCCTTGCTGTTAAGGCTGATATTAAGGAAGAGCTAGATCGTTTATCAGCACACATTCAGGGTGCCCGCGAACTGATCTTGAATGGTTCACCCTTAGGCCGAAAATTAGATTTTCTATGCCAGGAGTTTAATAGGGAAGCTAATACAATTTGTTCTAAATCTTCTAATTTGGATTTGACCCGAGTGGGCTTAGATTTGAAGACTTCAACAGAGCAAATGCGCGAACAAATCCAAAACTTAGAATAGATAGGGTATCAAATGTCAGCTTTTCGAATTGTGCGCAGGGGTTTGATGCTGGTCCTTTCTTCTCCGTCTGGTGCAGGTAAAACAACTATTTCTCGACTACTGCTCGAACGCGACCCTAACTTGTCAATGTCCATTTCTACAACAACGCGTCCAATGCGTCCTGGCGAAGAAGATGGCTGTGATTACCATTTTGTTGATCCAACCGAATTTAATCTAATGGTTAATAGGCAGGAGTTCCTTGAACATGCAAAAGTATTTGGAAATTATTATGGGACTTCTCGAGAAGCGGTTGAGGAAGCTCTGGTCTCGGGTTTAGATGTTATTTTCGATATTGATTGGCAAGGCGCCCAACAGTTGGGTCAAGTTGCCGGTGAGGATTTGGTAAGGGTTTTCATCCTTCCGCCATCAACTGAGGAACTTTATCGTCGATTAAGTCAACGAGCACAGGACTCAGATGAGGTTGTAGACTCAAGGATGGCGCGGGCAGCAGATGAAATGAGTCATTGGGCAGAATATGACTTTATAATTATAAATGAGGATGTAGAAGAAAGCGTCGCGCAAGTTCAAGCAATATTAGTAGGGGAGCGTTTGCGTCGGCAAAGGCTGTCAGGTTTGTCAGAATTCGTTAAGAGGTTACAAGAAGGTTATTGAATTTTATTCTTATTCAAATCTAAATAATACTCAGAAATTCTACAAAATTCATACACCTCTAGTGTTTCGGCTCGGGCGTCAGGATTAATATTTAATAATTTTAATATCCTTAGTGGGTCAGAAAATATAGACCTTAAAGAGCTTTTTAACATTTTTCGCCTTTGACCAAATGCGGCAGCCGTGACTTTTTCCATAATCTCAAAAGATATCGTACTGATAGGTTGGGGCCTTGGTATAAATTTTACTAGAGCGGAAGTTACTTTTGGTGGTGGGACAAACGCCGTCGGGGGTATGGAAAATTTTTTTTCTACGTAGCAAAGCCATTGGGTTATAACGCTTATACGTCCATAGTTCTTTGAACCAGGTTTCGCTATTAGTCTTTCTGCTACCTCCTTTTGAAACATTAATGTCATACTATTTATTAAGTTAAGTTGACGAAGCCAGCTGATTAAAAGTGGAATGGAAATATTATATGGAAGGTTAGCAACAATCGTAATTTTATTATTTTTTGCTATCTCTTTGAGTTCAAATTTTAGAGCATCCGCTTCAATCACAGTCAATCGGTTTGAATAGCATTTAGTTAAATCAGATAAAGCAACGATACATCTACTATCGCGTTCTAAGGCAATTAACCGTTCAGCATCTGTCTCTAGAAGTGCGCGCGTCAAGCCACCTGGTCCGGCCCCTACTTCAAATAAGATTTTATTCTTTATATCGCCAACCTCTCTAACAATACGTCGTGTTAAATTTGTATCCAAAAGATAATGTTGGCCAAGTGATCGCTTTGCTCCTAATTCATGTTTAGCTATTACCTCTCTTAGATGAGGTAGTTGTTTGGAAACGTCTAAATTAGGCAAAGGATACCCCATTGGTAGAATTTTTTCTATTTTCTGCAAGTTTTCCAGCGAATTTTATTGCCTCAATCAGGCTGCTCGGGTCGGCTTTGCCGTTCCCTGCAATATCCAATGCCGTTCCATGATCTGGTGAGGTTCGAATTATTGGTAACCCTAAAGTCACGTTAACCCCGCATCTGAAATCAAGGAGTTTTGAGGGTATTAAGGCTTGGTCATGATACATACAAATTATTAAATCGTAATTTTCTCTTGATTCTTTGTGAAATAGTGAATCAGGTGGAAAAGGTCCTTTTACATTAATGTCTGCTACTTTTAGTTGATTTAGGGCGGGAGTAATAATTTCAATTTCTTCACGACCGAGATGTCCGTTTTCGCCTGCATGAGGATTCAATCCAGCAACTGCAATCCGAGGGTCTTTTATCCCAAAGTCCATTTTAAGGGCTTTGTCGGCTATAAGGATACAATCTACAAGTTTATCTGTCGATAATGCATCAATGGCCTCTTTTAACGATAAATGAATCGTTACTGGGATAACCCGGAGGCCCTTAGATACCAACATCATTACTGGCGGATTTTCCACATTTGTCAGTTTTGCAAGGTATTCCGTATGCCCTGGATATGAGAATCCTGATTCATAAAGTGTTGATTTATGGATAGGGTTAGTAACCATTGCGCTAGCCGCTCCGGAAAGAACCGCCTTTGTAGCTATATCTATTGAACGGATAACCGTAGAAGCATTTGAAGGGTTTGGTGATCCGGGCTTTACATCAAAGTTTAATCTTTCTACTAAAATCGGTAGGGCTTGTTTAAACATATTGTTTGCGAGCCCTGGCCGGTCAATTAAATGTATAGGTAAATGGATTTCTAAGTCATTTGCAATTTTTAATATTCGGTTTGGATCATCAATCAAGAAAAATGGGTATCTAGATAACTTATGTTGTTCAGCCCAAGCTTTGATCGTAATTTCGCCACTAATCCCTGCTGGATCACCCATTGTAATAGCGATTGGAGGTAATTCACTGACCATGGTTTTACTATATTCTGATATTGATTACGGCTGCACTTCGTAAATCACGCATATATCGGCGGATAAGCACTGATAATTTTTGTTGTTTTAAACGGTTTCTTATAACTTTGGCGCTGGGAAAGTTGGTTGCCGGGAGAAACTTTTGGCAAACCATAAATATCGAAATACCATTTGGCGTTTTTACAGGTTTACTGGATTTGTTTATCTCGAGATTTTGAATTATACCCCGTAATGGGTTTCTTAGCTTTTTCAGGGATATTTTTCCGAGTATGATTTTTCCTCTTGCTTTTGCCAATTTGCCCATTCTTACCATTTCTTCGCAACTTGAAACGTTTTTACTAATAAGTTTTGCAAGCTTCATTTGATCCAGCTGATCTTTTTTTAAATTATTTTTAGGCAGTGGCAGAGTAATTCGGTGTAGATCAACGACTGCTTCGTCCGGGTTTGTCTCAAGAATTTTTCTTTTTGATACCAAACGATATACCTGATAACCAGAATTTGTACGAAAGGGACCATAAATAGCACCTTTCTTCATCTTTGGGACGATGCGAGCTAGGTCAGCATTTAAAACCTTTTCATGCAACCATCCTAAGTCTCCACCAGTAGACGCTGTGGGCGCGGCAGAAAATTGTCTGGCTATTGCTTTAAAACTAGCTCCGGCTTTTATTTCCTCGATTAAACGTTGTGCAGTATGTTGAACCTCAGGCACTTGTTTTTCATCGTTTACAGCAAATAATATTTCTGAAATTCTGAACTCAGATTGTCCTTTTTGTTCTTTTAGACGTTTTAGAATCTCATCTACTTCATCGTCTCCAATTGATATTCTTGGTATCAGGCGACGTCTTATTAATTTGGTCCAGGCAATTTGTGCGCGCATACGATCAAAGATAGCTGATCGTGGCAGCCCTCTTTTTTTCAAAAACGTAATAAATTCTCCTGGTTTGATATTGTTTTGTTTTTCCAGCACAGCTGTGGCAGCTCGGATGTTCATGTGCAAGACTGAAATATTACGTTTTTTTGCTTCTTGTATCTGTAGTTTCTCGTCTATCAGTGTCCGCAAAATTTGTTGTCTTAGTCGTCGTTTTGTCTGACGTGAAGGACTGAGACCCGAAGAAGTGATTACTAATGTCAATCGGCTCCGTAAATCAAACATAGAAATGACATCATCGTTTACAATGGCTGCAATTCTCTCAACACTCTGTCCATAGGTAACTGCATTTGGGTATACAAGCGCTAAACATAGAAACATACAAAGGAATGAATGTCGTTTCCCTTGTTTAGAAATTTGATTTAATTCTTTTACCATTTCTCTTCAGGTCAATTTGGAACAAATTTCAATTAGTTCTATTCTTTGTTTAAACGTTTAGCATCAGTAAGCATTTAATTAATAGCAGAGGTACCGGTGTAAATTGTTCCAAGATTCTTAAACGTCATTTGTAAAAAAATTGTATCTGTAGGCTTTACATCACGATCCTGAGTAAAGGTTCTCGTTAAGTTAACATTCATCGTAAAACAATCGCAGTGATATGTTATACCAACCCCTTGATTTAGTGTACTTCCTAGTTGCAAATCACGGGTTGTTGCGGCATGTAATGACCATTGTTTAAAGAGTTTGGAAGAAAAACCGTAGCTAAGTTCCTCCCGATCAGTAAACTCACCAGAGCCTGAGCCCTCATCGAAAAAACTATAATTCAAATTAAAGTTCAAATTTGAAGGTCCTGCGCGTGCCGTTAATTCATTTCTACGAGCTGAAAAGTTGTCCTTATCTAGTCGAAAACGATATTGAAGTTTTAATCTGTCCGAGGGTTGCAGGGTAAGTTTTCCTACGATGTCTGAAAAATTATCCGATAAGCCTGAGTTTGCTGCGAAATCATCATTACGCTTGATACGATAGCTTTGGCCGATGAATCCATCGGAGTAACCATTTGAATTTATATTTCCTAGCCGTAACCCGTAATAAAGTCTTTGTCCACCATCCACACGGTCGATCCCTGTGAACCGACTTCGGCTAAATAAATTGGTTTCGTCGAACTCAATATCTTGACTGTCTTCGTTAGAAATTTTTTCCGAATTTCCACCATTTGGAGCAAGCTGGAGGCCCATTACAGGTTCTACAACCTGTGTGCCAAATTTGGTTTCACGAGAAAGTGGTAGTCGCCAGTCAACCCCGATTCTCGGAAAAATACGTCCAGAGAATACAGAAGAGTTTTGGTAGTTGTTGTTGTGATAAGCGTCTGTTTGAAGAGAAGCGTATAAATGATAAACGTCACCGGCTGGAGCTATGTAAGGTAACTCTAGGGAGTTTTTTAGTGAAAAGCGCCTACTATCCACTCCTTCACCTCGAGTCAAAGATAACATATTGGCATCAAGTTTCCAAAGGGCATTCCCGCTTCCTACGGGGGTTATCCAATTTGCATCTAACATTGGCATTATTAAAGGCATTTTGGCAGGGGCATCTGTATCCCTTAAGCCCCTCCAAAAATAACCTTCAGCAGATGCGTAGTTTTGACCACGAAACCCTTCAACAAAGACATGGTTTTTTAGTGTATCCAAGGGCATGAAGTCATACCTCTGCAGATAGGTGTCATCAGAAGTATATTTTAAATTAGCACCGGCCCGCCAAGTCTTGTCTAGATTGGCTCGAATGTCTGAGAAAAGGTGTCCACGAAAACCCTGTTCATTTGACGCTTTGGTGCCTTCGGTACCGCTACCCCTTAAAAGGAGTTCCCCATTTCTGAATCTTTGGCGATATTCTCCTGCCAGTATGATTCCTTCCTTTGTTGTCAAAATAGGTTGAAGTGTAGCATCTTTATCCGGTGTGATATTGATGTAGTATGGCGTCTCTATCCGGAAACCAAGAATATTATTGGAGCTATATTTAGGGACTAAAAACCCGGATCTGCGCTTCACTGTTGGGTCTGGGTGAGAAAAATACGGTGTGTAGATGACAGGAACTCCAAAAAATTCCATAAATGCATTTCGGTATTCAATATTTTGTTTCGATTTGTTATGTACAACATCGAATGCCTTGATTTGCCATAAAGGCACCTTCGGGTTTGAATTACACCCTCGGCACGGGGAATAGACGGCCTTACGTAGCTCTAATTTTTTTCCTTTTATGCGACGTCCACTAACCGCCGCTAAGCGTGATTGGTCAGACATTAAAATTCTTAAATTTTTTACAATACCGTTTTTAAGATCGTCCGTTAACTCCGCATAGTCAGCAAATGAAATATTCCCATCCGCATCCATTAAAACTACATTCCCTGTTGCTGTTACTATGTCTTGTTTTTGGTCATAGCTAACTGTGTCTGCTCTTAAAATGCGTTTTCCCTTTATCATTTCAACAGATCCAGACGCTATCACTAGTCCGAGTTCGCGTTCGTGTCTTAAGTGATCTGCTTTAAAAAACGTTTCTGCAGCATCATCGGCTTTTGTTGGAAACTTAAATGGCTTTGAAGGTGAGGGCGAGCTAATGCATATCAATACCAGACAATACACCACATAGTTATAAAATTTCGGCACCTGGTTAACCGTCTTCTAGGTAAAACAACAAACCTGATCCTAACAAAATTCCCACAGTCGCTGGGCTCCAGGCAGCCAGAAAGACAGGAAGGCGTGAAGAGAGACCCAGCGCATAGGCAACATCCGTCGAAAAGTAAATCAAGACACCTGAAATTACCCCAGTAATAATCGTAATTGTTACACCCCCCTGACGCGTTGGCCTTAAAGTGAACGCTGCTGCAAATAAAACCATAGCACAGAGTAGGACAGGGTCAGCGAGCTGGGAGTGCCAATACAAGCGATGTCTCAATCCTGAAAACCCCGCGGTTTCTAGTATGTTTATAAAACCCGGAAGAGCCCAGAAAGATATTGTTTCAGGTTTCCCAAAACTATCCTGAATGTTTTCTTGAGTTAGGTTTGTGGGTATTGATAATTTCGGTAAGGTTATTAAAGGCTTTTCAGGTGCCGTAATTCGTACATTTTTTAGGTGCCAATTTTTGACCCCTAATTCCGCATGATCGGCGTCTATACGTGAAGAAAATTTTTCGGTTCCTTTGAACTTAAAAATAATTACATTTTCTAGAGACATGGCAGGAGCCCGGATATTAGAGGCATGTAAAATATAATTGCCTTCCTTAATCTGTTGACGAATCCATAGACCTTTTCCGGAAATTTTTGCGAGACTACGATTATTAAAAATTTGTGCTTGTAGTTGCTCGTAGCGAAACATCATGGCTGAAGCAAAAGGACTATAAATTGTGATTTTGATGATTCCTATAATAGTCGCAATAATTAACACTGGTGTCAGAAATTCCCATGCAGAAATTCCAGAAGAACGAGTTATGATAAGCTCATGGTGGCGATTGAGGCGCCAATAGGCCATCATGCCCCCGAAAAGAACGGTAAATGGAATAGCTCTTTGTGCTAAATGAGGCAGTTTAAAGAGTACTAATGCTAGAACATCTGTAAAAGTTACATTACCAAATCGCGAGGTACGACGTAAAATTTCTATTGTGTCGAACATGCCTATAAGAATTACCAAACCAATTAAAAATCCAACCCAATAGATCAAGAATTGGCGGCAAATGTATCTTGCTAATGTAGGGCGAAGTCGCATTATATTTTGCTCGTTTCGGATGTATTTTTGTTGGTTCCAGAAACGGCTTTGTATCTGAAATGACTTAAAAAATAAGCGCTAACAACTATTGTTGTTATTGGAATAAGGTACATCAGAAAAACAAGATGAATGGCTTTTTCTCCAAGATTTTTAACACCTAAATGACTTGTTTCTAATATTAGTATAAATCCAATTGCTAAGAGAATCCGCCAAAGTTGACCTCGACGGTTAAAACTGCCACTCAGAAGCAATGCTAACCCCAAAAATGTAAACGCCAAAGGGAGTAGAGGTGCAGAAAGACGATGGTGTCCTTCAGTAACGAGTTTATTATACCATTGCACATCTTGTTTAACGCTAGGGTCTGGATTTATCAGGGTTTGTAGGTATCGTTCACGGGGTTCTCTCCAACGTGTTATTGGATTTTTGGTTTTTGTGCCAATATCAAATGTGTATTTATCAAAATATAACAAAGATAGTCTTCCATCTTGAGAATCGACTTGTTGTCGATTGCCGCTAAACATGACGACGCGAGGCCCTTTTTTACTTGATGAAATAACCCCGCGTTCTGCCATCATTGTAATCGGTCGTTTTGGTGACCGTGCATCATGGATAACAATCCCGAATAGCTCTCCAGTAGATTTTTTACTCCGTATATAGACCGTGACCCCTTCCATAACGGTATTGAATACTCCCTCTTGTAGAAGAATAGTTGGTAATGAATTTCTAAATGAGAACTGTAAGTCTTTAAACTCTCGGTAAGAAGTAGGCAAAAAATAAAGTGTGATTGAATAACAAATCAAGGTAACGAAGGTTGCCAATATGATAGCTGGTCTAGCGATCATGAAATGACTGTAGCCGCTTGCGCGCATAACAACGAGTTCGCTATCAATGATTAACCGGTTGTAGGTAAAAATTACCGCTGTAAAGACAGCAATTGGTAAAATAAACGCTAGAAAGGTAGGTAGGAGTAATATTGTAAAATTGATGAAAAGCGAAATTGATAAACCACGGTTTACTATCATTTCAACAAATCTTAGAGACTGTGTAAGCCAGACCATACATGTAAGGGTTGTGGCAACTAAAATTGTTGCTACTAGAAGCTGTCGAAATATATACAAATTAATTCTTTTCACTTTTTTGTTATTACCTTGTCTTTATCGTCTTGTCACAAAAACGCATAGTAGACCTTTATCTGTTGAAATGTTACAGGCATCTATAAGCGCCGCCATAGAACCATAATATATAAAAAATTTTCGTGATTTTTGGAATGTACGCAATAAGCCAGATGTCGAAAAAACGTACAACCGATATTTATCATGAAAATCCTGACTGTATACAATGTTAATATAACAAATTATTCGAAATATAATTAAATTTGGCGTTCTTTGGCATTTGCTTTAGTGCATTGAACTTAAAATTTAATAATTTATTGTGGTTTCTAAAATTTGGAGTGAAAAATTATGCGCGTGTCTTTTGCTAATCCCAACTCTAATCGTGTAGGGGCCTATGTGGTTTTTTGTAGTGATGCAAAAAATCTATCTAATAGTGCTTTGAAGTTAGATAGAGAAACTAAAGGTGCTCTAAAAAGGGCTTTAAAAGTAAGTCAATTTAAAGGGGAACAAGGGGAGGTATTAAAGGTATTAGCCCCACCTAGTAACAATATCAGTACTATAATCATTGTTGGAACAGGCAAACCTGAAAAGATCGATGAACTAGTAGCGGAGAAATTTGGTGGAACTATATTTCAAGCTCTCTCCAGTTTGCGTTCTAAAACAGGCTTCATCCTTTTGGCCCCACTTAGGGGTTTAAAACTTGGTAATGCAGAATTTGCGGCTCATGTTGCATATGGGTGTAGGCTCCGAAGTTATCGATTTGATAAGTACAAAACAAAAGAAAAAGAAGAGGAAAAACCTCTTTTGACATCGATAATTTTGATGTTGAATGAAGTGTCAAGTGCCCGTCGAAAATTTTCACCTCTGCGTAGCATCCTCGATGGTGTTTTTTTTACTCGTGATCTTGTGTCGGAGCCAGCAAATGTAATTTTTCCTATAAGCTTTGTGGGTCGTTTAAGGTCATTGAAAAAACTTGGTATTAAGTTACAGATTCTTGATGAAATACAAATGAAGAAACTTGGTATGGGGGCTTTGCTTGGTGTTGCGCAAGGAAGTGCAAATGCCCCTAGACTAGTTGCAATGCGATGGGATGGATCCCCAAATTCAAAAGATAAACGTCCTATAGCTTTGGTTGGCAAAGGAGTAACATTTGATACTGGTGGTATTTCAATTAAGCCAGCAGGTGGAATGGAAGACATGAAGTGGGACATGGGGGGGGCGGGAGTTGTCTCAGGCGTTATGCACGCATTAGCGGCACGAAAAGCAAAAGTGAATGCTGTCGGAATTGTCGGCTTGGTTGAAAATATGCCCTCAGGTAAGGCGCAACGTCCGGGAGATGTGGTTACAACTATGTCAGGCCAAACGATCGAAGTTATTAATACTGATGCTGAGGGTAGGTTAGTTTTGGCGGATGCTTTGTGGTGGTGTCAGAAAAAATTTAATCCACATACCGTAATTGATCTTGCAACCTTGACCGGAGCAATAATTATTTCACTCGGCCATCATTATGCAGGTATGTTCACCAATGATGATACGCTAGGAAATAAACTGATCGCCGCTGGTGAAGCGACTGACGAAGGTGTTTGGCGTATGCCACTCGGAGAGCCATACGATAAACAGGTTCGTTCGCAAATTGCAGATATGAAAAACGTTGGTGGCCGCGATGCAGGGAGTATAACAGCAGCACAGATACTACAAAGATTTATCCAGAAAAATGTTATGTGGGCACATTTGGATATTGCAGGTGTAACTTGGTCGAATTCAGATTCTGCAATAGTGCCAAAAGGTGGGACTGGTTTTGGTGTTAGGCTGCTTAATAGATTAATAGAAGATAATTATGAACGTAAATAAACGGTTAATATGATGACTGAGGTTGGGTTTTATCACCTTACAAAAACTCCTCTTGATCAAGCATTATTGAGGCTCCTAGAAAAAGTGTTGAAGGCGGACAAACGGGCCGTAGTGAGAACTTCTTCCGAAGAACGGGTGGAATTTCTGAATGGGGCTCTTTGGACTATTGATTCTGCATCATTTTTACCGCATGGGACTAATTAAGAGGGTGACCCTTCAAGACATCCCATTTGGATAACTAAAGATAATT
>CAZCKO010000025.1:9529-28760 GCA_964499275.1 uncultured Rhodospirillaceae bacterium | reverse complement strand
TTTATTTGTCTAATATTTTTTGATTGCTAAGACATCAGGCTTGGATATTAAACAAAAATGCTTATGCTTGCGCAGAAATATAAAACCAACCAGTAATGAACTAAGCAGGGAGTTAAATATGGCGACAATTGATGCTGATGCCCACGTGCTTGAGACCCCAATGACCTGGGAGCATATGGACCCAGAACACAAAAGGTTTGCACCAATGGTTGTCACTCAGTCCACTGGGGAACAATTACATGGCTCTAGCGGTAATTTAGTTAAGGAGTTCTGGGTGGTTGATGGCCGAATTCATAATAAACAGGTGAATGTTGGTCTAGATACTTCTGAAGAATCTCGAGAAATGCGTGACGTTCAGGCCCGTGTTGATCATATGCGCGAGCTAGAAATTGATGTTCAGGTCCTTTACCCAACACTATTCCTGAGACCGCTCACAACTAACGGCGAAATAGACTATGCCATTTGCAAGGGATATAACCGCTGGCTCGCTGAAATTAATAAAGCTGCGCCTCAGGAACTACGCTGGGTTGTCTGTCCACCACTTTACGCGATGGATAAGGTTCGCGATGAATTAAAATTCGGGAAGGACAACGGCGCCTGTGGTATCTTTATGCGGGCAATGGAAACAGACCGTCTCTTGTCAAACGCATATTTTTACCCCTTATACGAAATGGCAGAAGAGTTTGATCTACCAATATGCTTACATTCTGGTATTGCAAGTTTTGCGATCCACGAGGCTTATCGCACCGATCCAGGGTTTAACCGATTTAAGCTTACTGGTGTAGGTACATTTCATGATTTGCTCTTTAACCAAATACCAAGCAAGTTTCCAAAGGTTCGCTGGGGCTTTGTAGAGCTCAGTGCCCAGTGGGTTCCCTACGCACTGAATGACTTGGAACTACGGATAAATCGTCTAGGACGCGAATTATCTTCTGACCCCCTCGGCGATAATAATATGTTCATAGCATGCCAAGTTACTGACGACTTGGATTATATACTGAATACTGTTGGAGATGATAATATCGTCGTTGGTACAGATTATGGACACAGTGATACATCAACTGAAATAGAAGCATTGCGTAAACTAAGAAGTGATGGAAAAGTTCCAGAAAAGTCCGCGGATAAAATTCTGGATGAAAACGCAAAGCGTCTTTATGGTCTAAGTTAAAATTGAAATAGCTAAGTCAGAGATCTTATCTTTTAATAATCTTTTTATTAAAGTAAATTTTAATCTGGCTAAATAAATCAAACTTTGATTATCTTACTGTTATTAAACTAAAAGTAATAAATTTTATTGGAGGATTAAATGGTTAACAAAATTTGGGGGGGGCTCGCGGCTGTTACAGCCCTTAGCTTAGCGACTGTAACGGCACCAGTATCCGCTGCAGATATCTCTAATATGTATAAAGGTAGAACGGTTACAATTCTTGTTGGTTACGGTTCTGGCGGTACATACGGCCGAACCTCTCTACTACTTGGCGAACACATGGATGAAGTAATCCCCGGCAAACCAAATATGGTTGTCCAGCATATGCCTGGCGCCGGTGGCATTAAAGCTGCGAACTTCTTTTACAATGTAGCACCAAAAAATGGTAGAACTCTCTTAATGCCTCCTGAAATGTCTATCGTTTCCGAACTGTTACGTCCCAAGAAAGTCAAATATAGATGTAAGCAAATGACATGGCTCGGCAGGGTGTTCGGCCAGAACAGCACGATAGCCGTCAGAAGAGACTCTGGCGTCACTTCAATGGCAGATCTTAAGAATAAAAAAATTACAATGGCTTCGAGCGGTAAAGGCTCCCCTACATTTCTTATTCCGGCAACCCTAAATGCTTTACTAGGAACAAAAATGAGAATTATTAAGGGTTACAAAGGGTCCCGGAGAATGCAACTCGCCATGGAACAGGGCGAAGTCCACGGTATAGCCCTCGGCTGGACGGCTTGGATATCAGCAAAACCGCATTGGTTCAAAGGTATGAAGAAAAACAAAAATAACTATGCAATTCCATTAGTTCAGAGTGGATACACAAAACAAAAAGGCATAGAGCACGTGCCACTCATTCGTGATTTTTTACCGAATAAAGAAGACCAACAGGTTGCCATGATGCTTGGATCAGCATCCGTCCTAGGTAGAGGGCTAGTCTTACCTCCAGGAGCACCCAAAAAATTGGTCAAACCTTTACGCGCTGCATTTGCAAAAATTACAAAGAATAAAAGATTTATCAAAGATGCATACAAGCGTGGTCTAGAGGTAAACCCAATATCAGGTAAAGACATTCAGAAAATGGTTAATAATTTAATGGATACGTCACCCGCGACCGTGAAACGCGCGCGTGGTCTAATCTTTGGAAAAAAATAAACCCAAGTTTAAAACAACCTAAAAGGGCCGGAGTATAATAACCGGCCCTTTTTTATACCTGATTAAAGTCATTTTTCACTAAAAGCGTAATCTCTCTTTGCTCCTTCTACCGTAACATACCCCTCCTCTATATCGCGTTTAATTAATTGGGGATCTCTCTTAGCAGGGTCACCAAAACCGCCGCCGCCGGCCTTTTCCATATAAAAACCTTCCCCGGCTTTCATTTCAAATTTTCCAGCCGCCTCCAACTCTGTCTCTGAACCGTTATGATTAATTTTTATAAATTTACTGGCCTGCCCATCACGGCCTCCTGCTACGCCACTAGCTGGGAACTTTGCGCGCTCGTAACGCCGCACAACAATTGCATCCTGAAGCAACTCATATCGGCGTCGAAATACAACGCCACCCCTAAACTCGCCAGCACCACCCGAATCTGGAATTACAGACATCTCCGTCACACGACACGGATATTCAGATTCAAGTATTTCTATCGGGGTAATGTGAAGGTTGGACAGGTGAGTGGCTGTCATTGAACAACCGTCGTGATTGTATCCCCCTCCATAAGCGGAGCCCATAATTTCGTATTGCATTGTAGAATGACCTGGACGTCCTCCGCCTTGCCATGAAATTAATAAAGAACCAGAGGAACCGGAACCAGCTATAGCGCGGGTCGGCGTAAATTTAGACATAGCATCGAGAATCACGTCCACCAACCTGAGGTTCGCTTTTTGATAGGAAGAAACAGGGGCTGGTGGGCTGGCATTAGTAACCGTTTTAGGCGCAAACCTAAGCTCTACAACATCTCCCATACCACCGTTATAATGGAGTTCATGCGGACCGAGTGCGCCAACAAGGCAATAAAAAGTGCAAGCCTCGACCATCGCGGGCCGTAAATTTACTGGACCGCGAGCTTGCGGACCACTGTCCGAGTAATCGAAAATCGCTTTATCGCCTTTAATGGTAATGGTAACGGCAAATTTAACCGGTGTATCCCTATCCACCCCATCGTCATCCATGTACCCGACAGCGGAAGATACTCCGTCCGGTAATTCAGCGATAGCTTTACGAAGTTCGTCGGCAGCCCCATCTAGAATTGCGTTAAATGCGCCAATGACAGTTTCAGCCCCAAATCGAGCCGCATTTTCCTTCATCCTATCGACACCTATGTTAGTAGCAGCCACTTGCGCATGAATATCACCGCGAACTAAGTCTGGATGTCGACTATTACTAAGTATTACTCGTTCTATGTCAGGATCCGGATCACCAGAACGATGAAACTTTATTGGGGGTAATAACAATCCCTCATGATAAAGTTCGGTAGAGTTTGCAGAGGTACTTCCTGGATTAGTGCCACCAATATCAGCCTTGTGCGCGATAGACGCCGAAAATCCTATTAATTTGCCATCTGAAATTATTGGCGCCACAAACCCCATATCAGAAACGTGTGGCATTCCAGCCTCATAGGGGTGATTAGAGACAAAAACATCACCATCATTAATTTCACTCTTATCGTAATTTTTAAATAAATTTTCGATGAATGTGCGATAGGCAATCCCATGGAAAAACATAGGAGGTGGCACTATTAGCCTCCCCAAAGGGTCGAGGATTACGCAGCTAAAGTCACGTGACTCCCGAATTATTGTCGAGTAACCCGACCGATAGAAATGGTAATGCATTTCGTCTACCAGACTGGAAACTTTATTTCGAAGGATTTGTACGGTAACGGGATCCATTTCATTTCCCTCTGCTAAGAATTAAATTGCCGTAACCATCAATCTGTCCGATCCAGCTTGGGGGTACCACAATCGTTGAATCAAATTGCTCAACGATTGCCGGACCTTCAATCTTCACTCCAATAGGTAATTGATCGCGCTCATACAGAGTTGTTTCAGTCGATTCAACTGAATTGAAATACACCATCCGTGTTCCCTTGACTGACCCTGAAGGTGCTGAATTTTCTATTACTTCACTTGAAACTATTGGCTCATATTTAGGCACTGCAACGCGTAGGCGGACACGGTAGCTAACAATTTCTACTGCCCGGTCTTTGGCTGCATGACCATGTATTTTCTCATGCCGATCATCGAACCTTTCGCGCGCCTTAACCATATCTTCGCTATTAAGGCCCCCCGTATGACCCAGTCCATCTAGTGATACCCTAAGCTCGTAACCTTGTCCCGTGTAGCGAACATCTAGCTCACGATCAAAGAGCGCGCCATCTGGGGGGATACCCTCCTTTTCGAGTTCTGTAATTCCACGAGCCTCTAATGCTTTAAAAACTTCTTCCGCATGGTCCGGTGTTACCAACTCCATGGGACGTAATTCTGACCTCACATAATCGTGAACTATGTCAGTACAAAGCAAACCTAATGCTGAAAAAGCACCAGGCCGCGGTGGAACAAATATACGGATAATACCAAGTTCCTCGGCAACAGACGCTGCGTGAACAGCGCCCGCACCGCCAAAAGGTAAAAGACAAAAGTCTTGAGGATCAACACCCCTCTTTGCTCCAAAAACTTTAACCTCATCGGCCATCCGTAAGTCAACAATTCGGCGTATTCCTGCAGCAGCTTCGCGGACATTCATCCCTAAAGGTTTTGCAATCTTTTCTTCTAATGCTACTTCGGAAGCAACAATATCCAGGTTTTGAGATCCACCTAAAAAATAGTTGGGATTTAAGTAACCCAATACAATATCAGCATCGGTTACGGTAGGACTGTCACCACCTTTACCATAGCAGGCTGGACCAGGGTCCGCCCCAGCGCTCTGTGGCCCGACACAAAGAAAACCGCCTCGATCAATCCAAGAAATCGAACCACCGCCAGCCGATATAGTTGTCAAATCAAGGGCTGGTACCCCAAGTGGACGACGAGCAACAACCACTTCCGTAACCTCAAGTGGCTCTCCGCCCTCAATAAAGGCTATGTCCGCCGATGTGCCACCCATATCGAGGGTGACAATGCCTTTCTGAGAATGTTCTCCAGAAAGGTACGCTCCAGCCTGAGCTCCAGCAGCAGGGCCGGAGAATAAGGTGTACACCGTTTTACCACCCTGAACCGCGGCGGAGAAGGGCATCACTCCGCCGTTCGACTGCATTAAAAAACGTTGTTGTGTAACTACTCCACCTTCATCGAGACCATTATTAAGGTGTCCAATATAATCAACCAACACAGGACCAAGGTATGCGTTTAGTAATGTGGTCGAAAGACGTGGCCACTCTCGGATACGGGGCAAAACCTCTGACGACAGTGATACATGTGCGGTCGGAAATTCTTCGAGAATTAATTCTCGGGTTCGTTCTTCGTGTAACGGGTTAGCATAAGAAAATAGATAACAAACCGCTATGGAGTTGGCTCCCGATTCCATCAGTGATTTTGTAGCTAACCGTATTTCATCTTCATTTAATGGTTGAAGCTCTGATCCCTCCCAATCGACACGACCGGATATTTCGTAGGTCATACTTTGTGGTGCAAGATGCGGGGGCTTATCGTAAAAATAATCAAAGGGATTTCCATCGCGACCTTGGCTCTGGATTTCCTGTACCGCTCTAAAACCGTTTGTGATCAATAAACCTACATTTGCGCCGCGCATCTCTAACAAAGCATTTGTAGTTATTGTTGTACCATGTGAAAAAAATTCAATCTCGTCGGGTGGTGTACCCTTTGCTACAAAGTTGCTTACTCCTTCAAGAACACCAATAGCCGGATTATGCGGAGTACTGGATACCTTTTCGACAGCTATTTCCCCGGTGTTTACATCCAATAAAACAAGTTCTGTGTGTGTGCCTCCGACATCAACACCAAGGCGAAAGCGAGCCTCTTTATTCATTTCTCATACTGCTCCCTACTACTAAACTTTTTATCGAATGGTATGTTTGTAACTTAACCACACTGACGGGTCACCCCATTAACAGCTTATGGTATATATTACATAAATTAACGTTTATTTTTCTTGACGGAAGCTAGATAAATACCAGCCGCAATTAGAATTATACCCAAAAAATGGTAATGTTTTAATGACTCTCCAAGCAGGGCGATTGCCATCACAATTGTAAATGCGGGTATTAAATGCAAGAACTGACCTGCTCTGATCGGGCCCAGTGTCTTGATACCGTACACCCAACCAATCATTGAAATTGCACCAGAAAACAATCCCAGATATGCAATTGTGCCTAACGTCAGCCAATTCAATTGAATAGGCCGGAAATAAAAACTTTCTATTAAATAGGATGGAAACAAAATAGGAATGCCGAATCCAAGCATCAATGTCACCACAACGATAGGGTCTAGCTGTTTCGGTAACTTACGTAACAGAACGGCGTAGAGCCCCCAAGAAATATATGCGCAAAAAACGATAATATCACCGAGGTTAAAATTCAGACCTAATAATCGGTCTAATGACCCTGATGAAATAAGTATAAGAACACCACCAAGAGACAAAATTGCTCCAATAGCCTGTCGTTTAGTAAACTCGTCACGAAACAATATCCAAGCGAGGATAACAATTATCACTGGTTCAACAGAATTTATTACAGCAGCGTTAATGGCTATAGTAAATTGTAAAGATAAAAACAAAAGCGCATTGCCACCAAACCAGAGTAAAATTGATAGAAGCGCTAGCATTTTCCAATGCTCGCGAATTATAACAATTTGTGACTTAATCCGTGGATAGGTGAAAGGAATTAGGATGAGAAATGCAAACACCAATCGCCAAAAAGATAATGCCATTGGCGGCGCATCATCGCGGATATACCGCACTAGAACAGTAGTAGTTGCCCAACAAAACATCGTAAAGGTAACCGCGAGATAAGGATTTAATATTACCCGTTTCCAAAACAGTTCTATCAACTTATTACTCTCCTCCAAATCTTTTTTTGGAGTGTTCATTAGAGGGTTTTACGAGAACATTTATAACAATGGTTCGTTTTGTTATATATTAAGTCATTGAAGGAAAGAAAAGGCGGTGGACAACATCGCCGCTCTCTTCGCTTTCTACTTGATACTCAGGCTGCTGTGCGTTTTCGTTGTAAGTAAGAGGCAGTAATATGTTCTGCGCAATATGGACGACCAGGCTGCGCAGTTTTACCACAGATATACAACCCTAGACGTCCTGGTTCATCCGTCTGCCATCGGCACATCCACGACTTAACATCGGGCCCAAGAGCCATTGGGGGTACCTCAGGTATTTTGGGTTCGGCTGCCGGCGGCGGCTCTGGGACCGGTGCTCCACGTTGTAAATTAAGTCGATGTGCTTTACCAATAACCGCATTCCGGGTAACACCCCCCAGCTTTGCAGCAATTTGGCGTGCTGACAGACCCTCTGCCCACAGGCGCGTTAGTACTTCGACTCTTTCTGGCGTCCATTGCATTTTCTGCCGTCCTTCTATTGCTATATATCGTGTCTTATTGACAGCAGGTACACTATATATAGTCAATTAAGCATTGCAAACCGAATTTTAACCAAAATTCATCGTTTATGTGGAAAACTAGCTTTTTGATAGCACTTTATACCGTTTTATACTTCAAGCACCCCTCACACGGTTTAATGGCTCAACACAACGGGGGTCATCATTTTTCACGTTATTAACAAATGTGCTAACACGGTAAAACGCCATTGGTTCCGACGGATACGGTTTCAGATAATCAAGGCAACTAGAAACATCATTCTCGGGATCCAACCACAAACTATATAGTTCTGTTGGAATGATTGCGGGCATCCTATGATGAATTGAACGCAATTTATCGTTTGCTTTAGTCGTCACAATAACGGCGGTCTCAATTATATCACCTTCTTCATAGCCATTACCCTTTTGCTTTGCTTGCCAGCTCTCCCACAAACCAGCAAAGGCAAATAATGTTCCACCTTTCAAACCAATACGAAAAGGTTGTTTTTCTTGGCCTTCTACTCGCCATTCATAGAAACTATCGGCAGGGATTAAACAACGCTGTTTTCTGAAAGCTTCGCTGAAACTTGGCTTCTCAAGTAACGTCTCGGCTCTGGCATTAATCATACGAGTTGCCGACCTGCCATCTTTTGACCATGACGGGATAAGACCCCATCTATTCATGAGCAAAGCCCGTTTATTATTCTCAAGCCTTCGAATTGTGATTATTGGCTGCGTGGGTGCTACGTTAAAACGAGGCTCTAGGTTGGGAATATTTTCATAATTGAAAATCTCCCGCATCGCTTCTGGTGGCGTGGTTATAGAAAATCTTCCGCACATTATGAGTGATGTCCCAATAATTTCACCATAAGGTATTCTGCCACGGGTTGTGGCCGCCGCAAGTGCCGATTATTCTAATATGAAAATCAAAACTGGGAGTAAAATTATGGCAAACAGAGACCTAAGTAATAAAGTCGTTATCGTCACCGGCGCTGGGAGCGGCTTGGGGCGAGCAATGACACTCGCCCTTGCAAAATCTGGTGCAAAAGTTGCCGGTGTGGATGTGAACATTGACGGGATGAGAGAAACGAGTGATTTAGTAAGTGGTAGTTTTACACCTATTAAAACTGATATCACCAGTGTTTCTGATGCGGATAATGCCATTTCAACTACCATCAAAGATATGGGCGGGCTTCATGTTCTGATAAACTGTGCGGGTCTTGGCATGCCAACCCTAAGAGTTGATTACTGGAATAATCGACTTTATTTTTGGGAGGCTGATCCAGACAAATGGCAACGTTTAATGGACGTGAACGTACGCGGTGCTTTTTTGATGGCACGTGCGGCAGCTCCATATTTGATCGAGCAGAAGTGGGGCCGTATCGTTAATGTCACTACCAGCATGAATACTATGATCAGGGGTGGTAATATGCCTTATGGCCAATCAAAAGCTTCACTTGAAGCTGCGAGTAATGCATGGGCAGATGACCTTAAAGATACCGGAGTAACGTGCAACGTCTTAGTTCCCGGGGGCGCCGCTGATACACCAATGGTTCCCCATGAATCACCTTACGAGCGTGAAAATTTAGTTCAACCGGTGGTGATGGGGCCACCCGCATGCTGGTTAGCCTCCGACGACTCTAATGGGATAAATTCTATGAGATTTCTTGCCCGCAACTGGAATCCAGATATCTCAGACGCAGATAATATAGAAAGTGCGGGGTCACCAGCCGCATGGCCAGACCTCGCTGATGCAGCATCAGTTGGCCAACCGGCAACAGTGCACGGAAAAGACATCCCGCGTTAAGATGAGGTTTTAAAATATTATTTAATGAAAGATAAAAATATTAACCTTACAAACAAGGTTGCTATCGTAGCAGGTGGTGGCGGTGGCATGGGACGATCTATTGCCCTAGCTCTAATTGAAAAAGGCGCTAAAGTCGCAATTTTCGATATTCGAGAAAAGAATGTTGGTGAGGTAATCAAAGAAGCAGAGACCATCGGTGGTTTGAAAAGTTGTATTCCGCTTGTGAAAGATATTACCAAGCTTGAGGATTGTCTCTCTGGTGTACAGGAAACAATTGATGCGTTTAATTCGGTTAATATTTTGATTAATGCCGCTGGGCTAGGTATGTCCACTCTCAAAAATGACTATTGGAATGATAACCTGAAATTCTGGGATGCCGATATAGACCGCTTTAATACGTTAATGAATGTAAATTGGAATGGACCATTTTTATTAACAAAATCTGTTGTACCCCATATGATAAGAGAGGGATGGGGCCGTATCGTTAACGTCACTACCAGCCTAGATACAATGACCACTCGGGGCTATACACCCTACGGGCCATCTAAGGCAGCTTTAGAAGCCGCGACATCTATTTGGGCTAAAGACCTAGAAAATACCGGTGTCACAGCCAATGTTTTGGTCCCCGGCGGACCTGTAAATACAGACTTTATTCCTGAGAATGCGCCTTTCGACCGTAGCCAACTCACACAACCAGAAGTAATGCAAGCACCTGCCTGCTGGTTAGCGTCTAATCTTTCGGATGGCATAACAGATATGCGATTTGTTGCCAGATCTTGGAATTCTGAAAATTCAATTGATGAAGCGGTCAAAAACTCTGGCGGACCATGCGCATGGCCGGATGTTGGTAAGAAAGCTTTCAAACCGGTATGAAAAATATCGACCGGGGTAAATTACTTGCCGAAATTAACGATCTCGCAATCTTTGCCGGGAAGGAGATTCTCAGTATTTACCACCGTGACTTAAAGGTTCGAAAAAAATCTGACAATTCACCTGTCACAGAAGCAGATGAAGCCGCTGAAAAAATAATTTTAGCAGGATTAAGAAGGCTTACGCCCAACATCCCTGTGGTTGCAGAAGAAGAAGTATCCAAAGGAAATCTTATAGACGTTGGTGATAATCCATTTTGGCTTGTTGACCCGCTAGATGGGACAAAAGAATTTATCGCAAATCGAAATGAATATACAGTTAACATTGGTCTCATCGAAAACACTAAGCCAACAATGGGCGTTGTCTTCGCACCTGCGCTAGATCAATGCTTCTCAGCAGATGGCCCCGGAACGGCTATAAAGTGTGTCGAAAGCTCAGAACCACAGCCAATAAATGCCCGGGAACTACCTAAATCCGGACTTATTGTTACTACAAGTCGGTCTCATAGCGACCCGAGGGAAATGAGTAAACTTTTAAAAAATTATATCTCTTCTAAAGTCTTAGTGAGCGGAAGTTCAATCAAATTTTGCCTAATCGCCAGCGGAGAAGCGGATATATATCCACGTTACGGCCCAACTAACGAATGGGATACAGCCGCCGGTCATGCTATCCTAGCTGCAGCCGGAGGAAGCGTTAAAACAATACATAATGATGAATTGACTTACGGCAAAGATAAATTCAAAAACCCTGAGTTTATTGCCTACGGAAATAAAACGGAGAGTTAAGTCAAAAAATTTAGATGGGAAATTCGATATCAATTCAAAAAATAAATGAGGCGGTGGATTTAATACGATCCGGTAGACTAGTAGCATTTCCTACAGAGACAGTTTACGGACTTGCCGGTGATGCGACAAATTCTGACGCCGTCGCGGCTATTTTCAGAATTAAAGGGCGACCATCTTTCAACCCATTAATTATTCATGTCTGTTCGTTAGCAGAAGCGGAAAAGCTAGTAATTTTTAACGGGGTGGCGAGGTCTCTTGCTGAAAATTTTTGGCCAGGAGCATTGACACTAGTCCTGCCGCGCCGCAAGGATTGTCCCGTTTCCTTTCTTGCCGGATCAGGACTGGAAACATTAGCTGTACGCATTCCAAAGAATGAAATTGCTCTTAAATTTTTGCAAACCGTGGAATTACCAATCGCTGCACCAAGTGCCAATAAATCTGGATCTGTAAGCCCCACAAAAGCGGAGCATGTTCTAGACTCACTTGGAGACTCTATTGATCTAATACTCGATGGTGGTGCCTGCCAGGTTGGAATAGAGTCCACCATTATTGACCTGTCTACCAACAACCCGTGTGTTCTAAGAACCGGAGGCGTTCCCATAGAAAACCTTGTAAGACAACTCGAAAATATCCAGATAGTAAAAGGAGATGACCATCCTCCAAAGGCGCCAGGTATGCTTTCACATCACTATGCGACAACGATACCGCTAAGAATGAATGCTGAAGAGGTCTACGACGGGGAAGCTTTACTCGCATTTGGCGGAAGGACATTGGGGCCAGCAGTCGCCGTTGCCAACTTAAGTAGGGCGGGAGATGTAAATGAAGCGGCTGCTAATTTATTTGATATGATGAGGCGACTTGATAAACCAGAATATAAAGGAATCGCGGTTATGAAGGTACCTAAAATTGGTTTGGGGGTGGCAATAAATGACCGCCTACAACGCGCTTGTCATTAACACCAACTTGCCCGTAATTAAACGATCAGCTAAAGGTGTTAGTAATATTTAAATCAAAGGAAGAAATTTGGATTCTGTCACAAACCCTTTGTCTCCTGCTTTTCAACGAAGCTTAATAGATATCGTTGGCGAAAACGGTCTCATTCGTAAACCAGAAGATATAGCCCCGTATGTCATTGATCAACGCAAAGCCTATAGGGGTTCCACTCCCATGGTTGTACGTCCGGCGTCAACCAAGGAAGTTGCTACGGTTGTAACCTTATGTGCCGAAAATGGCATACCTATTGTACCTCAAGGTGGAAATACTGGACTTTGTGGAGGAGCTACCCCAAGTGAACAAGGTGACCAGCTATTACTTAGCTTAACTCGTATGAACAAAGTTCGATCAGTAGATCCACTGAATTATACGTTAACAGCCGAAGCTGGTGTCATTTTAGCAGATATACAAGAAACAGCTGAAAAACATGACAGGCTCTTTCCACTTAGTCTTGGAGCCGAAGGTACAGCGAGAATAGGTGGTAACCTTGCCACCAATGCAGGTGGCACTGGCGTTTTGCGTTATGGCAATGCTCGTGAGTTAGTGGTTGGTATTGAGGTTGTCCTGCCAGACGGAAAAATCTGGGATGGATTGTCTGCTTTGCGTAAAGACAATACTGGCTACGACCTAAAACAACTCTTCGTAGGGTCAGAGGGCACGCTCGGTGTTATTACGGCCACAGTTCTTAAACTGTTCCCAAGACCTCGGGATATGCAAACTGGTTTCGCCGCTGTCCGTGATGTCACAGCAGCTATCGAAATACTGGCGCGTGCTCGTGCTGCCAGCGATGACCGTGTAACTGCTTTTGAATGGATGGCGCGTAAGGGTTTGGATATGGTGTTCAAGCATATACCGGGCGTCCGTGACCCCCTATCGCAGCCATATCCTGAATACCTCCTAATAGAACTGACCTCCGGTCATGATGAAGGTGGTCTTCGTGATACCCTGGAGCAAATCTTGAGTGACGCAATGGAACGAGGTGAAATTCTCGACGCGACGATTGCAGAGAGCCGCCAGCAAGCTAAAGATTTTTGGAAATTAAGAGAGACTATTCCGGAAGCACAGGCCATCGATGGAGCCGGCATCAAACACGATATTTCTGTACCGGTATCAAGTATGCCCGAATTTTTACAACTGGCAAATGCGGAAGTGACTAAAGCGGTAGAAGGTGTCCAGATTTGTGCCTTTGGGCATATTGGTGACGGAAATGCCCATTATAACCTAAACCAGCCTACTAATATTAACGGAGAATCTTTTTTGGAGCATAAAGAAGATCTCAATCGAATTGTCCATGATATTGCAACTGATTTAAGAGGTAGTATTAGTGCAGAACACGGCATCGGACGATTAAAGAGAGAAGAATTAGTTCATTACAAATCCCCGGTTGCACTCGACGTTATGCGAAGCATAAAATCTGCAATAGATCCCAAAAATATTATGAACCCCGGAAAAGTTCTATAGGATATTATGTCGGATTACCGGCTACCCCTTAAAGATATTATGTTTGTACTTATAGAGCTGATTGGAATAGACGCTCTTAACAAATTAACCAGCTTAACTGCAATAACAAAGGGTGATTTATTTGCAATTTTGGATACAGCAGGAAAGTTTGCATCGGAAAGGTTAGCCCCGCTTAATCGTTGTGGTGACCTCCAAGGGGCGATGTTAAAGAACGGTAACGTTCAATCTACCCCCGGGTTTCCAGAAGCATATCAAGCATATTGTGATGCAGGTTGGACTAGTTGTTCCGCAGACCCAACTTATGGAGGGCAGGGCTTACCGCAATTAATAAATACAGCATTATTTGACGGGTGGAACGCAGCAAACCTATCATTTAGTTTGTGCAACACACTTACCGAAAGTGCTGCCCAACTTATAAGCCAACACGGCACTACAAAACAGCGTACCACTTATCTTCCAAAACTAATCAGCGGTGCGTGGACTGGCGCGATGGCCATGACAGAGCCTCAAGCCGGATCAGACGTCGGCTCAATTTTGTGTTCAGCAATCCCTGAAAAAAATGCTTACCGTCTTAAGGGACAAAAAATTTTTATCAGTTGGGGTGATCACGACCTCGCCGAAAATATTATCTATCTAGTGCTTGCCCGATTGCCAGATTCACCAACTGGTTCAAATGGTATTTCCTTGTTTATTGTTCCTAAATTTTTACCCGACGGAAAAGGCGGAATTAATCAGCGTAACGACGTTCAATGTATTAATATAGAGACCAAGCTGGGCCTTCACGCAAGCCCAACCTGTGTAATGGAATTTGGTCCTAAAGAAGGTGCTTTGGGTTGGCTGGTTGGAGAACCAAACCGAGGACTTAACACGATGTTCACCATGATGAATATGGCTCGCTTAGCCATAGGAAATGAAGGGCTAGGTATCGCAGAACGTGCTTACCAACAAGCAAGCAGTTATGCAAAGTCGCGCGTTCAAGGCAAAGACAAAAAAAACAGGCCTCTTAAAATAATTGACTACCCTGATGTTCAGAGAATGCTCCTCTCTATAAAGGCTCGTGTCGAAGCAATGCGAGCCCTCTGTTATGATGCAGCTTTATCAGTCGATCTCTCTCGACATCATTCTGATCAAAAGATTAAAGCTTTGCATCACGGACGAGTTGCTCTTTTAACCCCAATAGTCAAAGCCTGGTGTACCGATGGTGCAGTTGAAATCACTTCTACAAATATTCAAATTCATGGGGGTGCAGGATATATTGAGCAGACTGGTGCACCTCAACTTTACCGTGACGCCCGAATTACGCCAATTTATGAAGGCACTAATGGAATTCAAGCACTAGATTTAGTAAAACGTAAGATTGGCGGTGATGACGGCTTCGCAATGAACGCATTTATTGAGGAAATGAGACAATTTGACGGAGCTCTATCAACATCGAATGACCGGGCAATTGCCGCAATACGAGGACAGTTTGCAAAGGCCGGGGCAGCTCTCGCGCGGACAACACATTCAATAACAGATGTAATCAAAAGCGATCCAGATACGGCAGAGGCTGCAGCCACACCTTATTTAAAACTCGCTGGCACAGTAATCGGAGGATATTACATGGCTCGATCGGCGCTGATTGCCGAGAGAAACATTATAGAAAATACTACCGAAATTGATTTTTACCGTTCGAAACTAATAACCGCATTATTTTATGCTGAAAATATACTACCTGAAGCTACCTCCTTAGCCTTAGCGGTAACAGGCGGCGCAGCAACGGTTACGCACATGCAGCCAGAGTACTATTAAGCATCAAATTGATTTTAAGGTTTATGTATAGTTTTCATAAAATTATCCCTTGCATTCAGTGAAAGAATAGATAAAAGAACGCCGCAATTTTTAGTTTTTACCACCCATCGAAGGAACATAAAGATGGACCAGAGTTCGCCATATTCGGAAAAGTTGGCAACACCTGAACAAGTTACAGCCGTAATGGAAAGACCTACGATAAAAAATTCCTCTAAAGATTATTTTGTTGAACGGGATGGAAAAGTTTTTGCAGGCACTCATATTTTAGCAGATCTCTGGGGTGCAAAAAGCCTGAATGACAAACTGCTTATTGAAAAAACGTTGCGGGAGGCAATTAGAGTGTGTGGTGCTAGCTTGCTCCACATTCACTTACATCAATTTGGAGAGGGTCTTGGTATTTCGGGGGTCGCAGTTCTTGCTGAATCACACATAAGTGTTCACACATGGCCCGAACGGCAATTTGCAGCCTTCGACATATTCATGTGCGGTGATTGTATGCCGGAACTTGCACTGCCAGTTTTTCAGAAATTTCTCAAACCTGAAAAAATAAAAACCAACATTCAAATGCGGGGTATTGTTGCTTAATGGGACAATGGTTCTCTGAAACGCTGTACGATGATTTTCGTCAATCACTTTTGGTTGAGAAAGTTCTCTTTGAAGGTCGGAGCTCATTTCAAGAGGTATTAATTTTTTATAACCCACGATTTGGCCGTGTACTCACGCTTGATGGCGTAATTCAAACTACTGAAAATGATGAATTTTGCTATCATGAAATGATGGTCCATGTGCCCCTCATTTGTCACGGAAATCCAAACAAGGTTTTAATAATTGGCGGAGGTGATGGTGGTATTCTACGCGAAGTCTTAAAACACCCCAATACCCAACCAACAATGGTAGAGCTAGATCAGTCGATAGTAGAAATTTGTAGTAGGTTTTTACCAAGCCTTAGTGATGGGGCGTTTGACAATAAACGCGCAGATATTCAATTTTTGGATGGTGTAAAATTTGTAAAAGAAGCCAGCGAACAATTTGATATAATCATCGTAGACTCTACTGATCCAATCGGCCCTGGAGAGGTCTTATTTACAGAAGAATTTTACAGGGATTGTGCCCGGTGTTTAACCTCGACCGGAGTTTTAGTAACACAAAGCGGTGTTACTTACATGCAAAATCTCGAAGCCAGACAGACTTTTCAGCGAATGAAGAAACTCTTTGTGGACCCCTCTCTCTTCATAACTCAAGTACCAACTTACGGTGCCGGTTTTATGACATTTGGATGGGGAAGTCACAGCCTTCTGCCACGCGCGACATCCATGTTGGAAATCGATCGCCGATTTAAAGAACTTGGCCTCAAGCTCAAGTATTACTCCCCTGCATTGCATACCGCTAGCTTCACGCTACCCGGTTATATTGAAGCTTTAAAAATTTAGGTCTAAGTTTTCCATTAAAAAATTAAGACCAAAGTTGGCCGGAGGCAATCCGTGCCCCTTGAACCATCGCCGCGAATTTCGCCCAAACTATTGTCGGGTGAACCTCCGGTTCTGCCATTGCCTGCGTTCCAAATCCGCAGTCCCCACCGGCCATCACATTTTCTTTACCAACAGCCGATGCATATCTCTTTAATCTTTCTGCAACCAATTCAGGATGTTCAACCAGTAAAGATGAGTGGGTTATCACCCCAGGGATAATAGTTTTTCCTTCAGCAAGATCGATATCTTCCCAAAGTTTCCACTCATGTTCATGACGAGGGTTTGCCGCTTCAAATGATACTGCATCAGCATCTATTTTTAAGATGATATCTATGAAGTCTTTCATCTCCATGTCATGCACTCGGGGTCCCATATTGATGCCGTAGCAGGTGTGATACCGCACTCGGTCGGCGGATATACCTTTGAGGGCATAATTGATACCTTCAACCTGTTTTTCAGCCCAAGAACGGCATTCTTCTAAAGACTTATCAGGATTTTTAACGTAGTAGTTAATTAGACGTGGGTCGTCAATTTGTAGTAAGAAGCCAGCATCAACAATAGCCGCATACTCAACATTCATTGCATCAGCAATCGCGATGAGAAATTCTTCATCGTTTGGATAATGTTCATTAATAACATTGCCAGCAATATCACAGGGCGAAATAGCCGGTACAAAGGCTTCGTCAACTTGATTAGCTGCCACTGCTTTCGCAAGATTATCAAGATCACGTTTGAGAAGGTCAGTCCCACTATAGGTTAGGGGTTCAGTACAAGCCATCTGCATATTGCTCGGAGTTGGAGGCTCTTCATTTTCTTGGGTAATTGGCCCATAAAACTCTGGAAAATCGTTTGATTCCCGTGAATTTGCCCACGGCGATGGACGTTTTATACCAGTTGGCGTTAAACCACCTAAACGTTCATGGGCATAAACCGCAAAACCTCGTTTGGAAAATTCACCATCATCAACGCAGTCGATTCCAAGCTCCACCTGTTTAGCAACAACTCCGCTAACAGCTTCACGAAGGATCTCATCTTGCATATTTTTGTCTATCATCTTACCTTGATCTTCCGCCACCATAACTTCCATAAGTCTTTGCGGACGCGGCAAACTCCCAACATGAGTTACTCGAATTCTCTCTGTACTGCGAAGCATGGTAAACTTTCTCCCTTGCCTATTTGATTATGAATTTTATATTCAAAATCTCACTCTAAACCAAACATTTATAGAACAACTAGAATTGGTTTACTTATATTATTTGGGAGCCCCTATCACTAAAACCCAGTAGTGTTTAAAACCACCATTTTTATTGGAGAGGGGACGCGCATAACCAATACCGGCATGAACAACACCATCGATAAGCATATTGCGTCGGTGTGCACGGTTTTTGATCCAAGCAGCTACTGCTTCGACACCATCAGACATACCAGCAGCGATATTTTCTGCTATCAGGCGCCACTTATAGCCTGCATTTTCAACGCGTTGCCCTACAGGCCATCCCTTTACACTAAAATGACTTAAGACCCTTCGTGTCGCCATGTCCCTAGCATGTAAACCCGCAGCAATACTAAGATTTTTATGAAAAATTAATGTCGGCAATCCATTTGCCGCCCTAAATTTATTAATTATCGCAAGGACCGGACCGATGGAGACATGATCGTCTGCTAGGGTAGGTTTAACCAGCATAAGTGCAAAAGATATTCCAATAACAGGTGGAATAAACAAACAGAATTTAACTAGTGCCATCTTCTTTCGCCGCTTCTGCGGCACGTTCCTTTAAAACTTTGAGATCGATTTTATTAGTCCCAGCAAGCGGTAATTCTTTAACAAAAAAGACGCGGCGCGGGTGGGCATAGGCGGGAGCATGTTGAAGCGCATATTGTTTCAACTCATCCTCTGTTAATTTGCTTTTGGGCCTCAGAACTACAAAAGCATGGGGAACATGTGCCTTTAGTGAGTTTGGAGCTGGTACTACTACAGCTTGCATTACCTGATCATGCCGTTCCAATACTGTTTCAACATCACCCGGGTATATATTTTCACCACCTGTTACAAACATATCGTCTGCGCGACCAACAAAATAAAACCAGCCGTCAGCGTCTCGACGTAATATGTCGCCAGTATTTAACCAACCATTTTTAAGTACCTTCGCAGTTTCCTCAGGCAAATTATGGTATCCAATCATAACACCAGGGTTTTTGGTGTGCAGAATACCTTCATTTTCACTTGGCCCTCCAACCAACCTGATTTTACAATCAGGTAGAGGGTAGCCAACACTCGTACGCGGTTTCTCAAGCCCTGCGGCGTGTTTCCAG
>CAZCKO010000025.1:0-9519 GCA_964499275.1 uncultured Rhodospirillaceae bacterium | reverse complement strand
AACAAAACTGGACCGCCTTCAGTAATACCATAATTAAGATTTATACGTGCCTTGGGGAAGCTGCCTTGAAGATCATCTAGAAGAACTTCAGAAGCGGGGGCTGACCCAAGACTCAAAGCTCGGACTGAACTAACATCGGTATTTTTAAGTAGCTCTCCCTGTTGTAATAACAATGCGTACATGGTCGGCACCCCAGTTAACATCGTTAAACCATATTCTCCTATGCAGCGAATATAATCTCCGACATCAAACTTTGCTAAGAGTACCACCCGTCCGCCTGCCCCTAAAGCAGACTTAATGGCTAGCAAAGCATTTTTATGGTAGAGGGGTGCCGCAACAACGCCGCAGTCATCTGCAGTAATTTCGCGACTTTTTATCAGCTGGTCTATCATCCAGCGTTGCCCCAAATGATGAAGCAAAACCCCTTTAGGACGCCCTGTGGACCCTGATGTATAGGGTTGTTCAGCAATATCTTGGGCAAACGGAACAAAAGATTCAAATGCTCCTGCGTCTTTAAAATCTAAATAACCATTTTCTCCGTCTTCACCAAAAACTATACACCGGGTCTGCCGGGTACATAGGTCTCTGAGGTTAGCTTCACAAAATACTATCTGGACTTCAGCATCTTTAGCTATGTATCTAACCTGATCAGTAGGTAGCTTCGTGTTGATCATCACTGGTACACAACCAGCTCTCATCGCGCCAAATAAAACCTCAAGATACTCGATACGATTTAGTGATAGAATACCCACCCGGTCACCGGTTTTGAGCCCAGCCTTTACCAACCCACGAGCTAGGGCATCAACTGAATTATTTAACTTGCGGTGAGAGATTTTTTTGGGTTGTTTTGGTAACCGCAGATCAATTACAGCAATTTCATCACTATTACTGTGGGCAACAAATACATCCCCAAGATTTCCTGTATCTGGGCGCATCATCTACTCTCAAGGGGTAATAATAATTTTGCCTATCACTTCACGATCCTCTAATAATTTTACACCATCCGCCGTTTTCTCAAGTGGCAGAACTGTGTCAATTATTGGACTTAACTTACCTTCCGATATCATTTTCATGAGGGTTTCGAGGTCTTCGGGCAACCAACTATTCGAGCCTAAAATTTTTAACTCGAATGTCCAAACATACCTCAAGTCAGTTTTTGGATCAAAACCAGCTGTAGCGCCACACGTCAAAATTTTTCCGCCGCGTCGAGTGACCTTGAAGGAAGGCACCCAAGTGTCACCGCCCGTAAAGTTTATTACAACATCTACGCCACCTTCAAACCTTCGGCGATGCGGCTTTCCAAACTCTGACCAAATCTTTTTAACAAAATCTTCTTCCTTATAGTTAATGACGTGGTCAGCGCCCCAATCAGTCAACGCATTTAATTTTTCCACTGTGCTACCGCAGGCTACAACCTCGCAGCCCATGGCTTTCGCCAGTAGAACACAGCAAGATCCTACCCCACCGCTTGCGCCGAGAATCAGTACCCTTTCGCCACCTTCGAGTCCGCCATTAGCGATCATCATTCGATGAGCAGTACCATATGCGACCGGCAGGGCCGCCGCTTGTTCAAAAGAACAACCTTCCGGAATGGCTATTAGACGTGTGGCATCTACCAAGCAATACTCAGCGGTTCCGCCAGGAAGCATTTCACCCATAAGTCCTTTACTCGGATCTGCCGGGTCAAGTGGATTAACCAATACGTGGTCTCCAACTTCCCAGCCTTCGACCCATTGTCCTAACTCCGCAATCACTCCTGCAACATCGAGACCGATGATCATTGGCATTGGTATTTTTATACCAGGCATACCCCGGCACGTAAAAACATCATGGTAATTTAAAGATGTTGCCTTTACCCGAATGACAACTTGACCATTCTCTGCCTTTGGATCTGCATAGTTTTCATCCAGAGTGAGATTCCCAATTCCACCTTGTTCATGCAAGCATACTGCGCGCATCAGTCTCTCCTATTAAAAATATTAAGGATAGCTATCGCTCGGTCGTAAAATTTTGATAATCCTTATCAAAAAGGCTACGTCAAGCCTATGTATTATAGATTTTATCTACATTCGCCCCAAGCTTTGTGGAATTTCCTCCGTATACATGAATAGAAATAGCCGGACTTGACCCAGGATTATGCATGCAATGTATATTTTTTTCTGAACACATAAATGTAACTGAACCCTGAGGGTACCGAATACTGTCGATCAAGTCTGCCTTGTGGCAATCCCCTTCATTGTCAACTGCTTGGTAATGGTTTTCCTGCATGACGCCTTCTAGAACTCCAAAGGCACACCACGTCTGGTGGTCATGGATCGGTGAATAAATTCCAGCTGGCCAGACTATAGCCAGCACCGAAAAATCATCATTAGGGCATAAAAAGATATCATATTTCTCATAGTACTCACCAATAAGTAATCTTTGTTCAGAGGATAAGAGATTTGGCATAGATAACAGCGGGGGTAAATACTCAGAAATTTTGGGCGCAATTTTGTTGGACGGGTGTTCAGATATCAACTGAGAAATTGTTTCACAGAATTCAGTTAACAGGTTTGGGGAACTAGGAACAAGCTTTGAAGAAAGAGCACTAAAGTCGACGAATTCAGGCATTTTAAAGACCCCACCCTAAATATCTCGAAATAACCGAAATTTCTTAGAAAGGCACATTAAATGGGAAAAAATTTTTAGTAAATATCAAATGGGGAATATTTATTTGGTAAAAGATATAATTTGTAAAAGATTTTTTTAACCTTCTGAAAATTCTCTGACTAATTTTTCAATTTCAAATACATGCGGATCATTAGCACCCATCGCATGCAGAGCCTCGGTTAGGCGATAAACATACTCGTAATTTGGACCACTTGGGCCACTTGAATTTATTACCTGCTCAGCTATTCGTTTTGATATTTCAGGACCAAGATAATTTGGGTTGTTTGGTTTTCCAATATATACCAACCCCTTCACCCAGTCCTTTGACGAATTAGAGAAATAAATTTTGACTTTCTCTAGGCTGTAACCTCCTTTTTCACGGATATCTAAAGAGCTCAGTACTTTCTCACTGTTCGCAGACGAGATTCTATAAGCGACCCCCCAACAATTACCGTTTGGTTGCTCATCCAGCGTAACAACGCGTCCTGCCCTCTCAGGAGTTCCTCGGTGATCTGTTGAGCCCTGCCAAAAACGGCGGACCCATCCATTTACAACAGCAGGGCGTTTCTCCAAAAAATCAAAATCTGGACGCCAAATTAGAGACCCATAACCGAAAATCCAAATCTCCTTACCCATAATTTTCCTATCGTATTCCCACAAGACTGCATAAACCCGGCATGTTACTCTGCCTAAAGAAATAGGAGAGACATTTGGCATGACAATTAACAAAAGTTCGCCCGTGACACCACGTGAATTTCGAGATCATTATTTTCCAGGTACAGAAGATTTAGGCTCCGATGAGTTACGGGTCGTAGCCCTTGGAACGGGAATGCCACTAGTAAGACGGAGCCAAGCCTCCGCCTCTTTTCTTATACAATTAGGCAATGGAGAGAATTTTATTTTTGATATGGGTTCACATGCTGCCGCCAATCTGGCATCCCTTGAAATTCCTTTCAATCAACTAACCAAGGTTTTTCTCGGTCACCTACATATAGACCACGTCGGAGATATTGGAGAGTTATGGATCTGTGGCTGGCTCGGAGCACGCACTAAACCTTTAGAAATTTGGGGTCCATCGGGTGACACTCCAGAATATGGAACCTCATCTTTTGTCAAAAATCTTAAGAAAACCCTCGCCTGGGATTATCGGACTAGAACTGGGAGCGTTCCAGAGACCGGCGGGGAGATTATAGCGCATGAATTCGACTTTTCTAATCCAAGCGTTGTTTACGAAGAAAATGGGGTCAAGATAACCGCATTTCCTGCAATACATATTTCTGATGGTGCGGTAAGCTTTCGATTGGAATGGAATAACCTTACGGTTGTTTATTCGTCAGATACCAATCCCAATAAGTGGTTTCTGAAATATGCACGAAATGCAGACCTAGTAATTCACGAGTCCTTTATGACTGCAAATACTTTGATACGTCGACGAGGCTTTGAACCAAAAGTCGCAGAAATGGTTGCGACAAAATATCATACTTCACCAGCCCAAGCTGGTAAGGTTTTTAGCATTGTAAAGCCGCGTCTAGCAGTCGCTTATCATTTTTTCAACGACCTCGATACAAAGTATGAGGTTCTGGAAGAAATAAGGACAACATATGATGGACCATTAACTCTTGCAGAGGATATGGTTGTCTGGAATGTCACAGCAGATGATATCATCGTACGACAAGCTGCTGTTGCCGACAACGTTTGGCCTACGCAGACGAAGGAGGATGCTGCAATATTTCCAAAACTCAGACGTGGAGCACAAGTCGTACCCTCGAAATGGGTTCAAGACGGTTTATTAGAATTTGATACAGAGATGAATATCACCAATTACACACTTGATGAAGATTAAACCTTCCGGGGCCAAGTATCATTATGGTCAAAGATAATTATAGAGACACCACAAGCATCATCTGCCCCAATTAAAATTGCATTATCACTTAACGATAAAACAGAAATGCCAACTCCATTAAGGAATGAACGTGTTTGATCTAAGTCTTCTGATTCTAGGGTGACCGCGGCCATAAATGGGGTGGTTGGCACCGCCAAATTTGGAAATAGGTCTTGAACGTTAGACCTATTTGCAAATCCTATCCGCCCCCTATCAAGATCCAATAAACGGTAATTTTCTCCACCCGTACAATCTCTACCCGTAAACTTACTAAAACGGTCCGATACCTCTTCAACCCCGTCAACGCAGAGGATTACACCGCCCAATGCTACAATACCATTATTACTTGTAATTAAATGGTCTTGCCAAACAAGTTCTGGAGTTTCTTGCCGCAACATCTGAATACGGCCTTCTGGCATTTTATCTGGTGGTACTCTAATAACTGTAAAAGCGACTTCAGCCTGGCTTCCATCGTTAAGGGTCAGCGGGCGACGAAGATTTACTGGATCCAAAGGCGAAAAGTTTTCCAAGTTTAGACGTTGGTATGCGCTCTCACTGTCATTGATAGTGAATGCTAATAAATGCAGACCCTGATAGCGATCTAGGGCCACATTAAGTTGTCGTGAAAGCGTTGTATTCACTTCTGGTATGGCAAAAAGAAATTCCAAATAACCACGCTTTAACATTACACAACGATTACCGGTTCCAGTAGGCACTGGTGCCCCTCCACCTGGATCTGCATTATGCTGAGCAACAAAGGGGGTCAGAACAAATCCTAAACGCTCCATTGCCGATTCAACGCCCTCCATATTCCGGGAAAACCAGCCGACATGGTCAAGGAATATCTCATCACCACTTGGGGTTTGAGGGATATCAGATGGTGTCAATTGCATTTTAAAACTTTTTCGCAGCCACACATTCAACTTCGACAAGATAATCGGGCCTGGCAAGGCCTGATACGATAAGAAAGGTCGAAGCAGGTTTATTATCTCCCCAAAAACTAGCACGGACTTTTTGATAGCTATCACGATCTTCGCGACGGGTCAGAAAAGTCTTCATGAAAACTACATCTTCCAACCCGTAACCCGACTCTGATAAAATATTAATCAAATTCGTAAACACCTGTTTGGCCTGGCCCTCTATTCCATCTGGAACAGTTCCATCAATAGCAACGCCTGTTTGTCCAGCTATAAAAAGAAATTTTGAACCCTCTTCCACTTCAACTGACTGGTAATAATTTAGAGGGGAGGTGACAGAATTTGGGTTAGTACGTTTATGTGCCATCGAGATTACTCCAAAGTTTTCAAATCAATTATGGTATAAACGACGAGTTATCAAGCATCACCGCAAAAGTTTTCTCGCAATGTCTTGCCTTCATATTCACGTCGGAATAAATTACGGGCCTGTAATCTGGGCACCACCTCATCCACAAAAATCGTGAGTGTATCGTGGGTGAGATTGCCGATATTAAAGCCATCCGCGGCCCTTTCTAGAAACCACGCTTCTAGCCAGTCTACGACCTTTTCAGGTACGCCGACGAGGACACGGTGTGGCCCCCGGAGAGGCTGCCTTTCGAGAAATTCTCTCACCGTTAACCGCTCACGCTTAAGAAGGGCAACCAGGGATTGTGTGTGGCCGTCCGACTGTGGGTTGATCAGCGCGCTATCAAGAATTTCTTTGGGTACAGTTTCATCTATTTCTAGTCTGTCCACCGTGGTACCAAGTTTCACAGAAAGATTCTCTAAGGCGGCTTCAGTGTCACTCTGGGCTTCCAAAGCACGCTTCGCCTCCTCTTCTGTACTACCTAAATAAAGATATATTCCGGGTAATATATGAACCCTCTCAGGGTCACGATTTGCATTTCTAATAAGACGTTTCATTTCCTTATAGAAATTCTTTGCGACCTCTAGCTCCAAAGCTACACAAAAAATACCATCAGCGAAACGAGAAGCGAATAACTTACCCTCGTTTGAGGCGCCCGCTTGGAAAAGAATAGGACGTCCTTGAGACGAACGAGGTGTCTGACCTGGTCCTCGCACTTTAAAATAGCGCCCCTCATGATTTATTGGCGCAATCTCGCTGTAAGGAACATTTCTTGATTCAGCAATGCCATATCTAGTTAATGCATTTTCTCCCCAACTATCCCAAAGCTTAAGAACGACTTCCACAAATTCTTCTGCACGTTCGTAACGTTTATTTTTTGGTGGTAACTTGGACATACCAAAGTTTGGTGCAGCCATCGGGTCGTAGGAGGTGACTATATTCCAAGCTGCGCGACCACCACTAATATGATCAAGCGTAGCCATGGTTTTAGCCACGTTAAAAGGTTCGTTGAAAGTTGTAGATATTGTCGTGGCAAGTCCAATTTGTTCAGTATGGGCCGCGAGAGCTGCAGCGAGGACTACCGGGTCCAAGCCTACAAAAGTAGAACGGTTTGGACCTTGCGCGGCAAGGTCTGCAGCGTAGAATATCCCGTCAAATAAACCCCGCTCCGCTAATTTGGCAAACTTCACATAATAATCTAAATTAAACTCGCCTGGTGCAGTTGAACTGTTTACCCAAGCCTGTCGGTGGCTCCCAGCGTAATTACCATGATAGTTGAGCCGCATGGTTCTTTTACTCATAAGCGAATGCCTCCGAACAACCAAATGTTTCGTGTGTATTAGCGAAAGCCATCAAGCGTCGATATAGAAAGCGGAAAAATTATATCGCGTATGGGATAAACTGGCTATTACTCTGAGTTTTATAATAAAAATTATTAAATATTAACCTTTATATTATTATGCTCTCTGATACCGTGTTTTCTCCAATCTAAATGATTACTACTATCAGTACTAAATTTATCGGCAAAAACAACAAACAAGACTCTTATTAATTATGACCACGCTAATAGAGCAGATCGGGCCGAGCACCGTCTCAGACTTCATGATACAAACTGGAAAATTGTATTAAAACGCATGGTTCCTCTTAATCGACATATCCCTATACCTAACCTAACCTTCATCATTTGAAAGTTCCTACCCAAAAGATTAATAAGGAAATGGATCATGGACAAAACACCAAACGTTTCTGATATTGAAAACTATGTGTGTAGATTTAAAGATATCAAAGAACGAGAATCACCCTACCGACCAATAGATATGATGTTGGAACGGTTCGAACGTAAGCGCTACGCCGTTTTGGGCCGACCAGCAGAGCAAAGCGGTGAGGTCACTCCCCTTGATGAAGTAGAAGCATTCAACATTACTTATCTAAAAGTGGAGCCAGGCAAAGGACTTGCTACCCACGGCCACCCTACACCAGAAGCATTTGTTGTTATGAGGGGTTTATGGCGTATCACAATGGGTGATAAAGCTGAACAGGAAACAATATTGAAGCCTTTCGATATAATTTCTGTTCCATCCAATGAAATGCACGGTGCTGAGGTAATCGGAGAAGAAACTGGCTGGTTAATGACCATCAATGCTGGTCATGGCGGCGCCAAGTTATTTTGGCCACCCGAATTGGTGGAGGAATTACGTGCTAAGGGTGCCCATGTATCAGATGTTGAAGTACCGGGTGCCTCCTTAAAATCTTAACAAGTAAATGTTTTTGGAATTTTTAAACCTCCCCACCCTCCTAGTCGTAGGATTCACTACCATGCCGCCCTATTCTTATGTCTCTATGAACATGGGAACAAATTATGAAGCCAAATCCAATCATGATAGATAACATCGCTGTGCCACCATAAGAAACCATTGGTAAAGGGATGCCCACCACGGGCAGCAATCCCATAACCATTGCAATATTTATAAAAATATAAAAAAAGAAGGTCCCGGAAATACCCAGAGTGACAAGGCGACCAAATTGATTATGTATTCGTAAAGAAAACGCAAAACTATAAATGAGTATGATTATATAAACCGCCAACAACAAAAGCCCACCAACCATCCCAAATTCTTCTGCTAACATTGTAAATATAAAATCAGTTTGCTTCTCAGGTAAAAAATTTAAGTGACTTTGTGTCCCACTCAGATAACCCTTCCCAAAAACTCCACCGGATCCTAGAGCAATTTTTGACTGCATAATATGATAGCCGGCGCCTAAAGGGTCACTCTCCGGGTCAAGAAAAATGAAAATCCGATTTTTTTGATAAGGGTGAAGCATCGTCCAAGCTATGGGGAGTGAAACCAAAATAGTTCCAATTATTAATCCAAACTTCCAAGCTCGTACCCCAGAAAGAAAAAAAATCACTCCAGCTGTCATTGTTAGTATAATTGCTGTCCCGAGATCTGGTTGTCTTAATACCAAGAAAACCGGTGCTGCTACCAGGAGCAACGGAATAATAAGACTTTTTAGGCGTCCAATTTCCTCGAGTGATGTGCTATGAAAAATTTTTGCCAAAGCTAAGACCAGAGTAATCTTCATTATTTCTGAGGGCTGTAATTGAATAATTCCAAGATTTATCCAGCGTTGGGCTCCCCCACCGACCACCCCGATAACATCAACTGCTATTAGAAGACCTAGGACAAGAAAATAAAGCGCGTATGCGTAACGCAACCAGATTCTAATATCTGTAATAGCAACCATAATCATTAGTAAAAGACCAATACCAAACCGGATTAATTGGCGTTTAGCCCACGGGTCCCAACTCGCATCACCTGCGGAATACAACATCGCACAACCAATAATAGCCAAACCGATAAGAAAAAGTATCAGCGACCAGTTCACCTGCCAAAGTTTTTGGCCAATTGTCATTGGCCGGTTACCGGTCGTCCCAAACTTCATATCTTTCGCCCAGACTTAAGATTCCCAGTAGCTCTTGGGCGCTTGTTTTTATCTAATGTTTCTCGCTTAAAAGTTTCATATAAAATATCCCTAGCAATTGGGGCAGCTACAGCGGACCCCCGCCCACCGTGTTCGACGACTACAGATACTGAATAGCGAGGGTTCTTAACGGGCCCAAAAGCTACAAAGAGCGCATGATCACGTTCGATCCACGGCCTCTC
>CAZCKO010000024.1:0-29550 GCA_964499275.1 uncultured Rhodospirillaceae bacterium | reverse complement strand
GATCTATTGATTGGTACCAGGAGCTAGACCAAGACATCCCTGTCGATTTACCAGATGATATAAAGCTACAAACCTTGCCGAATAACAAATCGGTGGAGACAATGGTTGCTGAGGGTGAGTTGGATGCTTGTATTCATTCCTCCCTTATAAGACCCTTTATCAATGGTGACCCGCGGGTAGCACGTCTATTTCCTGATTTTAAGCGGGAGGAGGTCAACTTCTTCAATAAAACCGGAATGTTTCCAATCATGCATATTACCGGTATCAAAAAAGAAGTTGTCGAGAAATACCCTTGGGTACCGGTCAATATGTACCAGGCATTCAAGAAGGCCAAAGCCATCGCAATGGAGCAGATGGTTAATCCACGTATCGTTCCGTTGGCATGGTATCGAGAAGCTTGGGAAGAACAAGAACAACTCTTGGGAGATGACCCATGGGAATATGGACTGGGAGAGCAAAACAGGAAAACGCTCGAAAATATGGCTAACTATAGCTATGAGCAGGGTTTGGTTAAAAATAAGCCAACGATTGAGAACTTGTTTATTGATGTAAGTCAGGGTCGTAAAAGAGGCGAAGAGTTTCAAATTTAGTTTAATTGGTAAAATTTTTATTAGATTAATCTTTAAACATTTATAGTGAAACGCTCTCTTCTTGCTTGACCTTCATGCTTTGCGATGCGACATAGCCCGACGCATTTTGGATTTAAAGTTACAATGACGACGTTACATTCCCCAGTCGCCCGTCGGCGTACTTTCGCTATAATTTCGCATCCCGACGCCGGCAAGACGACCTTAACTGAAAAACTGTTGTTATTTGGCGGTGCAATTCAGCTTGCAGGGGCGGTTAAATCGCGTGGAGAGCAACGAAGAGCCCATTCGGATTGGATGAAGGTGGAGAGAGAACGGGGCATATCTGTCACTGCCTCAGTAATGACCTTTGAATATGAAGAGAAAACCTTCAATTTACTGGACACCCCAGGACATGAAGATTTTTCAGAGGATACCTACAGGGTACTAACAGCGGTTGACTCTGCTGTAATGGTGATTGACGCAGCGCGCGGTATCCAGGCCCAGACCCGAAAATTATTTGAAGTCTGTCGATTAAGGGATATGCCAATCACAACTTTCATCAACAAAATGGATCGCGAAGCCCGTGACCCTTTCGAACTTTTAGATGAAATTGAACAGACCCTCCAAATTGAGGTGACACCCGCAACATGGCCAATAGGAATGGGATCACAATTTCTTGGCTGTTATGACCTTTTAAGCGACCAACTTGTGTTGATGGACAAAGTAGGGCGTGGAAAAAAACCTCATCAAACAGAGACATGCAATGGTCTTCTTGACCGTAAATTAGACGACTTACTTCCGAAACAAGCTGTCACTGAATTACGTGAACAAGTCGAAATGATCCGTGGACTTTGTCCTGTGTTTGATCCTGATGCCTTTTTAGAAGGAAATTTGACGCCAGTCTTCTTTGGTAGCGCCATTAATTCCTTTGGTGTAAGCGAATTATTACAAGGCTTAGTGAACCAGGCACCAGCCCCACGTTCACAACCTTCGGTTCAGCGTGAAATTGCGCCGAACGAAGAAAAAGTTTCAGGGTTTGTATTTAAAATACAGGCAAATATGGACCCTAAACACCGGGACCGGATTGCTTTTCTTCGCCTTTGTTCTGGTCATTTTAAACGTGGAATGAAATTGCGCCACGTTCGGACTGACAAACAATTGGCATTAAACAATGCCGTACTTTTTCTTGCTCGTGATCGGGAACTTGCGGAAGAAGCCTGGGCCGGAGATATTATAGGGATACCTAATCACGGAAACTTGCATATTGGTGATGCCCTCACCGAAGGAGAAACACTCAACTTCAAGGGTATTCCGAGCTTTGCACCTGAGCACCTTCAGGCAGCGCGACCGGCCGACCCAATGAGAGCTAAGCATCTTGGCCGAGCCTTACAGCAACTTGCTGAGGAGGGAGCCGCATCCGTCTTCAAGCCAAGAGTGGGAGCAGATTGGATTGTCGGTGTTGTAGGCATGCTTCAATTTGAGGTCTTGGCCGACCGTATAAGAACCGAATATGACGTACCCGTAAGATTTGAGCCAACCAGCCTTATTACTGCCCGCTGGGTAAATTCCTCAGATGACAACCTTATGAAAAACTTTGTCCGCTCAAATGAAGCAGCATTGGCCGATGATCATAGAGGTGACCCGGTTTTCCTTGCTCGTAATGCTTGGCACCTTGAACGCACCGGCGAAGATTGGCCGGATATTGAGTTTTTAGCCACCAAGGAACAAGTGGCGTAGATTATGGATATTAAAATTGAAAATCTCCGTAACATCGCGATAGTTGCTCACGTTGACCACGGGAAGACCACCATGGTCGATTGCATGCTTCATCAAACCGGTGTTTATCGGGAAAATCAGGCTGTTCAGGAACAAGCTCTTGATACAGGCGACCTGGAGCGTGAACGCGGTATAACGATACTGGCAAAATGCACCTCGGTGGAATGGAAATCTAAGCGTATCAATATTGTCGATACCCCCGGCCATGCAGATTTTGGTGGTGAAGTTGAACGGATCCTATCAATGGTCGATGGTTGCTTATTACTAGTTGATGCAGCTGAAGGACCGATGCCACAAACGAAATTTGTTCTGTCAAAGGTCCTCGCCCAGGGGCTCCGGCCAATCGTAATCATCAACAAGGTAGACCGTTCAGACTCTCGTCCCGAGGAAGTTCTAGACGAAGTGTTTGATTTATTCGCGGCATTAGACGCTGACGAAAATCAACTCGATTTTCCAATCCTCTACGGTTCATCAAAAGAAGGCTGGCTTGCGGAAGAACCCCAAGGCCCAAAAAACTCCCTAGAACCTCTATTCAAACTGATTTTTAAACATGTTGCCTCACCCGCAGTCGAGCCCACGGGACCATTCCGTATGCTTGTTACAACTCTTGAAGCAAACCCTTACCTTGGGCCCATATTGTCTGGTCGAATTTTATCCGGCTCGATTGTCTCGAATGGAACTGCAAAAGCCATAACTTACGACGGGAAACTGATTGAACAAACCCGTATTACAAAGATTTTAGCCTATCGGGGTTTAGAGCGCTTACCACTCGACAGGGCAGAGGCCGGCGATATTGTTGCCCTCGCAGGGTTTGAGAAAGCAACGGTTGCAAATACCATCTGCGATTTGGAGGTCGCAGCAGGGCTTTCAGCTAAACCAATTGATCCTCCTACTTTAGCGGTAACATTTTCAGTCAATGACTCGCCCTATGCCGGACAGGAGGGCGACAAAGTGACGTCCCGTATGATCCGTGATCGATTAACACGCGAAGCAGAAGGTAATGTAGCCATTCAAGTAACCGAAACAACAGATGGAAGCGGCTATGAAGTGGCTGGGCGAGGAGAACTTCAACTAGGTGTACTGATAGAAACAATGAGACGTGAAGGATATGAGGTGTCTATCAGTAGACCACGGGTCGTTTACCGTGAGGACCCCGATACCGGAGACCTAATAGAACCCATAGAGGAGGTCGTTATTGATGTTGATGAAGATTATTCTGGTATAGTTGTAGAAAAACTATCGGCGCGGCGAAGTGAATTAGTTGAAATGCGCCCTTCTGGTGGTGGAAAACAGAGACTTTTGTTTTATGCGCCCTCGCGTGCTCTCATCGGATATCATGGAGAGTTTCTGACGGACACCCGTGGCACCGGGGTTATGCACCGAGTTTTCCATAGGTATGAAGTCGATCGAGGCCCCATAGCCGGACGTCGCCAAGGTGTTATTATTTCAACATCAAAAGGAAATGCCGTCGCGTATGCTTTATGGAACCTAGAAGAGAGGGGACCCCTATTCGTTGAACCCGGTGAAAAAGTATATTGCGGTATGTTGATTGGCGAGCATAACAAGGGCCAAGATATCGAGGCAAACCCTTTAAAGACCAAACAACTTACAAATGTTAGGGCATCGGGATCAGACGACGCCATCATGCTGACCCCTCCAATTAAATTAACTCTTGAACGAGCAATTGCCTATATCGCTGACGATGAATTAGTGGAGGTCACCCCCCAATCCATCAGGCTCAGGAAAAAATTCTTAGATCCAAATGATCGCAAACGAGAAACACGCCGTGTAACGGCAAAACACTAGGGATTTCGATTTATATTTCAATCAATCTTCGTTAAAGGAGTTATAAGTTTAGTAAATGAATTCAACTGGCAACTTCAGCACATTTGATACAAAGGGGTGTTGCAGGATCGTTTATTATACGCTTAGCGGCAATTGGTTCATCGCATGCTGTGCAATACCCGTAATCTTTATTAGCAATTCTTTGTAAAGCAGACGTTATCCGTTGCAACTCCATTGCTCGCCGACGACCGGTTTCTTCCTCCATTGCCTGCTGTTGGATTGCGTCCATACGAGACAGTCGACCGACACGTTGTTGGTCCAATTCAGTCTCTGTCTTCGTCCCTTCACCGACTGAGATTAAGGTTAACAGCTCGCTTTGTCGTGCGAGGAGAACTTTTTCCAATTTCTTTTCATCAACACCGGGAACTTCGCTCATAAGTTTCTCCCCAGTTAACTTGAATGATTCTATCCTAAACGAATCACAATAAAATTGTGGGAAATTTATCATTAATTGAAATTACAAATTTTCTGAGAATAAAAATAAATAAATTATGGAAAATATTAAATACAGTAGCTTGACCTGTATAACTAAATCTCTGACGATGGACTCAAGAAATCCTACTGGAAGAGTAGAGATTAAGTATAACGGAGATTTTAATGACTAATGATAAAAATGATTTGTCGCGTCGCCTTTTCTTAAAGGGCGCAAGTGCGACAGCAGGGGCGGCCGCTCTAAATATGCTCCCTATTCAGATGGCGTTTGCAGCAGCATTCCCTGAACGTAATATTCAAATTTTTGTACCAACCCGCGCTGGGGGTGGTGCGGACAGAAATATGCGTGCTTTCACTAGTGTCTGGAAAAATTACCTCAAAACAAATTTTGAAGCTGGATTTTACCCTGGCGCTGCAGGTCGGGTTGGCTATGAAACCTACATGGGAAAGGCAAAAGCCGATTGTTACAACCTGATATTTGGCAACATGGGCCCAGAGGTTTTAAACTGGGTGGTCAAAAAACCAACCTTTGATCTCAAAAGCTTTCTCTATATTGCACAGGTCGATCAAGATCCTGGAATAGTATTTGTTAGCAAGAAAAATAAAAAACTAAAAACAATTGATGACATTGTTAAAGAGGGTAAAAAGCGCACGCTGAACGTTGGCGTTAGTCGCCTCGCACATCCGGCTTCTTTAGGAGTCCTTGCACTCGGTCGTCATACCGGTGCCAAATTTAATTTAGTACCACTTTCCGGAGGGCGCAATACCCGTGCTGGTGTTGGTACAGGGGAAATGGACCTAGGAGCTCTGCCTTCTGGTAGTGTCGTGCGTAAACAGAAACAATTCGATATTGTTGCTGTCTTTGACAAAGAAAACCCATTACCGAAACGAATGAAAAAAGCTGTTGTCGTCAATGACCATTTCGGTATGAAACTTCCACCACTTTATGCGGGCGCTCGTGCTTTTGGCATTAAACGCGAGGCGATAGAGAAACACCCTGACCGTTACAAGGTACTCTCTGACACATTGAAAAAGGTTTATACAGACCCCGCATACAAGAAAGCAGTCAAGAAAACCAAGGCTCCATGGAAGTATATCCGATATGGATCACCTTCAGATTGTGAAAAATACGTTCAGTATATCACCGCAATAGGAGAGCAGTATAAATCACTTCTAACTGGTAAATCTTAAGTTACAGACAAGATAGCTGGCGTGGGCTCTAGTTTTACGCCAGCTATCACAAGAGTAATTACGATTTAATTCTAAAGGCCATAATATGAGTGATGAGAACGGGCAAAAATCCGGCAAGCCTGCAAAGCCTGCTGCGGGCGCAGAACTGGTCTTACCTGTGGCAGCACTGTTATTCACGATATATTATTTTACCACAATTATTAATGTTCCCTGGACAGCCCAGGTAAGCGCTTTTTTTGTCGGGACCATCCTCATTGGCCTGATTATAGCGCTAATTACACGTGTACTGATTAAGGTTCAGCGCGGAGAAGCAACATTAAGCATGGGGCCACTCTTTGCTCCCAAAAATTATGTTCCCAAAAGGTTAGCGTTGTTTGGCCTAACACTCTCCTACGTATTCCTTATTCAGTGGGGCGGTTTTACGATCACAACATTCTTTTTTTTACTTTTGGCAATGCTGCTCCTTAGTAATGGAAAGAAAAAAAGTCTTATCTTAGCGCTGTCCTTTACATTATCTGTAGGAGGCTATTTCCTGTTTATAGTTGCCTTCAACACCAGATTTCCTAGGGGTCCCGTTGAAACATTGCTACACGGGGTTTTCTGAAATGGAAGTCGACTGGGGACTATTTTCGGAGTTATTTGGCCGAACGTTTACGTTCTGGTGGGTAATTCTGCCGGCTATCTTGTTAGGGCTTATTGTAGGTGCTATTCCCGGATTTAGTGCCGCGAACACTATTATTATTTTACTTCCAATGACGCTTGCCATGGAACCAGAGATTGGTCTCATCTTTATGGTCGCACTCTATGCCTCCTCCCGAATGGGTGCTGGTATCCCAGCGATTTTAGTGAACATACCGGGGACAGCAGGCGCAGCAGCAACACCCCTTGATGGATACCCAATGACCAAGCAGGGGCGTGCACAACAAGCACTTTCAATATCATTCGTTTCCTCTGTGTCGGGGGGGCTTTTGACAACAATCTTAGCTTTACTGGCCATGCCATGGCTTTCACAGGTTGCATACCATCTCCATAGCGTAGAGATGATCGTGATTATGCTTTTTGGTATATCACTTATAGCGACTATTGCGGCAAAGGATACGCTCAAGGGCCTGATAGCAGGGTTCTTTGGCCTTATGATTGGCTATATAGGAGCTGATGTTGTTTACGAAACACCACGCGGTACGTTCGGCTTCCTCGAGCTCTATGACAAGGTACCATTAATTCCAGCATTAGTAGGGTTATTTGCTGTATCCGAAGCCTTCGCTGTTATCGAGGGTGAATCAATCCTCACCAAGCGTGGATTGGAAGCCATGCAAAAAGCGGGTTGGAAAGAAACCTGGGAAGGGATGAAACAAGCTGTAAGTCGGTGGTGGCACATTATTTGGACAAGTATTATCGGTTTAATAATTGGTGTTGTTCCGGGTGCAGGTGCGGCGATTGCATCTTTTGTTGCCTATCAACAATCCAAAACATTTTCAAAAACACCGGAACTGTACGGAACTGGCCACCTGGACGGCCTCGTCGCCCCTGAATCAGCTAATAATGGTGTAACATCCGGCACACTAATTCCTCTACTCGTAATTGGTGTTCCGGGAGGAGCGACTGCAGCAATTATGGCGGTTGTTCTTCAATATCATGGGGTGACCGTTGGTCCGGATCTGTTCGACAGCCAGCCAGAATTAGCATACGGCGCTTTCACTGCAATGGCTGTCACATACGCAATCATGATATTCACAATTTTACCTCTTGCCCGATACATGTCTCGAATTACAGTCGTTTCAACGGTGTATATGGCTCCCATAATAATTTCATTTACACTAGTTGGTTCGTTCGTACCCCGTGCATACGTCTTCGATATGTATCTTGCCTTAGCTTTTGGTGTAATTGGTTATGTCGCTCGAAAGACCGGTTACCACGTCGCGGCGATTTTAATTGGCGTTATTCTGGGTCCGTTATTGGAAAACTATTTTCTTCGGGCTCTCCGTATTTCACAGGGAGACATTATGGTTATTTTCTCATCCACCCTTGGGAATATAATGTGGGTTATGCTTATCGTCTCTTTGTTTGTTCCGGTAATTTTGGACCGGCGGCGCAAACAAAAGAATTAAAATTTAATTTTCAACTTTATCGAGTAATAGAAGATAACCATCCATTGGAGTAAAGGTTTATGACAAATCCTATCACTAACATGCCCAAAGACCCCGGTGACATAATAGGTGAAGAATATTGGGCCAAGCGCGGGAAAATAAATTTATTCCTATTTCGTCGTTATTCCCCAGCCGCGCGTGCTGCAAATCCACAAAAACCTGTTCTCTTTCTTGTACACGGCTCATCGTTCTCCGCCCGTACGGCATACGATTTAGATATTCCAGGTCAGGGGGATTACTCGTTGATGAAAACCTTTGCCGGCCTTGGTTATGATGTTTGGACGATGGATCATGAGGGTTATGGAAGATCTAGCCATACAGATGGGTTTTCCTACATTGCTGATGGGGTTGAAGATATAAAAGCTGCTACTCCAATTATTGAAAACGAAACGGGTAAAAGCTCTTTTTGTTTTTTTGGCTCCTCTTCGGGAGCCCTACGTGCTGGCGCCTTTGCTAACAGCCACCCTGAAAGGGTCAAAAAACTTGCCCTCGCAGCTTTAGTCTGGACTGGTGATGGGTCGCCCACGTTATTAAAACGTGCTGAAAAAATTGATGAATGGCGGGAAACAAACCGGCGCACTGTAGATGAGGCGGCTTATAAAGCAATATTTACCCGTGATGTGGAAGGACTTACTATACCAGAACTACCGTCAGCCGCTGCAGCAGCTGAGATAAAAAATGGTGGCGGCAGTGTTCCAAATGGGACCTATATTGATATGTGTATAAATTTGCCCGTTGTTGACCCAAAACAGGTGAAATGCCCCGTGATGATATTCCGCGGTGACCATGACGGCATAGCGACGGATGATGATGTTCTTAGCTTCTTTATTAACCTGCCCAACAAAGACAAACAATTGGTTATGGTCTCTGGTCAAGCACATAATACGACTATCGGCATTAACAGGGCACGATTTTGGCATTCACTGGATAGTTTTTTAAGCATGCCTAAACGTGTTGACCTTTAGGAAATGGAGGCGACAATTTGGAGCCATGAATATTTTACTCAGAAAGGGGATATCTCCCTTTTTATGTGGCGGAAGAGATTAGAAGATCCATCTAAATGCCTTGCACCAAAACCAGTGCTATTCCTAGTTCATGGGTCATCATTTAGTGGCCCAACTGGGTTCGATCTTCAAGTTCCTGGAAAACAAAACTACTCTTTGATGGAAAAGTTTGCATCTTATGGGTTTGATGTTTGGACTCTCGATCACGAAGGCTATGGTCGGTCTGAAAAAACCTCTGGCAATTCCGGAATTCTAGAAGGAATAAATGATATTGCCGCGGGGATGGAACTCATTAGACGTGAAACCGATACAACGTCTGCCGCATTTTATGGCTCCTCTTCTGGAGCTCTGCGGGCCGCAGCATTCGCTGAGGCTTTCCCAAATTCTGTTAATAAGCTCATCCTAGATGCATTTGTATGGACCGGAGAAGGTTCCCCAACTTTGATCGAACGCACAAAAAAAATGGACCAATGGACCTCAAGCAATTTTCGTTCGGTAGATCGAGACTTCTTTCTATCTATCTTTACCAGAGATAAACCAGGCACCTCTGAAGAAGGTGTAGCGGAAGCGTTGGCTGAACGTGAACTAGCTATATGTAAATCCGTCCCGACTGGGACATATGTTGATATGTGCTCTCTACTCCCGATTTGTGATCCGACAAAGATCAAATGCCCTGTCCTAATAATTCGAGGCGAACATGATGGTATTGCAACTGAGGAAGATTTATTAAATTATTTTAATAAGTTGCAGACACACGACAAACAATTTGTCATTATTCCTGGTCTGGCACATGTAACGTTCCTAGGTGCAAACCGGTCTCGTTTATGGCACGTAATGAAAGATTTTCTGCATGTACCTGATCGAATAGATAAAAATAAATATCGACCTTAGTAGTTACTTTAAATTAAGCACCACAATCTCAAAAATCTATTTTATTAACCTGGCCGTTGCTGCTAATCCTGCGCTGTAATAGATTGGAAAAAAATTTAGGGGAGGATAAAAATGGTATCAGATTTCGAGAACCACTGCTGGCAAGATGTCGTTTCTGGAAGTGCGCTAAAGATCTATAGCCACTATGAAAGAAAAACCTATGTGGGTTCCAAGCCCGCCCTTTTAGCAATCGACCTTTACAATTTAGCATACCAAGGTGGGGCCAAACCAGTTGAAGAAATAATCGACACTTACCCCAGTTCTTGTGGTGAAAATGCCTGGAATGCTATTCCGCCAACTGAGAGGTTATTCAAGGCTGCCCGTGCTGCCGGAATTCCAATCATTTACTCAACGACGGAAAACCGAGTGGAGGCCAATATTACCCATGCCCACGCTACTAATCGCCAAAGGGTACAAGTTGCGCCTGATGTCTGGGATATTAAAGAAGAATTTGCCGCACAAGAAGGAGACCTTATCATATACAAACAGAGAGCTAGCGCCTTTGCGGGGACGCCGTTAGTCTCACAGTTAAACCAGTTAGGAGTTGAAAGTCTTATCGTTTGCGGTGAAAGCACCAGTGGTTGTGTGAGGGCAAGCGTTGTTGATGGTTATTCCAATGGTATCCACGTAACCATTGCAGAAGAATGTGTTTTCGACCGCCATATACTTTCTCACAAGGTAAATTTATTTGATCTGCATCATAAATACGCCGACGTCATGCATGTGGATGAAGTCGTCACCGACTTGTATGCCGGAGCAGGTTTGAAAGAAGACAGCCAATGAAGCCTAGCCGGTACGGACCCTTTCCCTATACGCCAATCAATCGGCGCCCAAACCTTAGGTGGCCTAACGGTGCCCGTGTTGCAGTGTGGATAGCACCTAATCTTGAATTCTTTCCATTAAATGAACCTGTCCCAGGGTCAAGGTACAGCTATACGCCAGAAGTATCATCTTGGTCACAACGCGATTATGGCGCCCGAATTGGAATCTTTAGGATTATGGACGTCCTTTCACAACGAAATATTCGCGCGACCTGCACGTTAAATTCAGAAGTGTGCGACGCATACCCAGAAATGATAGAAGATGCTGTTGCCCTTGGGTGGAATTTTATGGGTCACAATCAAAGTAATTCGCGCCCCTTTCATTCCACTCCCCCCGAAGATGATCAACAGTTGATCAAAAATGTCTTGTCCCGTATCGAGAGATCTACGGGAATAAAACCGCGTGGTTGGTTGGGCTCTGGTCTGCAAGAAACATGGGATACTTTGGATTACCTAACTGAAGAAGGCCTGGATTATGTGTGTGACTGGACCAATGACGATCAGCCATATTTGATGACCGTCGGTGATAAAAAACTTGTTTCTTTACCTTACTCTACGGAAATCAATGACCTTCCGCAGTTTCGTGCTGGGCGGTCTAACGAAGAGTTTGAAAAGATGATACGGAGCCAATTTGATACCCTCTACGAAGAAGGAGAGAATTCTGCCCGTGTAATGGCAATTTGTTTACACCCGTTTGTAATAGGGGTTTCTCATCGAATAGGAGTGCTGAAGTCTGCACTCGACTATATACAAAGTTATGACGGGGTTTGGTTTGCTACGGCTGAAGAAATAGTGGATGCCTGGCTTGTATCGGACGCAACCTTCTAAGTGGAAAGAGGTTTTTCCCCTCCCGGAACTTCAATATCAAAAATATTTAGAGTTATAGCGATAAGATTGTAGTGTCCCAGTAAACCGGAAAGATCAGTTGCACCCTGTAACCCATGTTTTTTTATAATTTTTTCAAAGGTGGGGTCTGACACCCCTTTAGTTTCATACAACTCTTTACAGAAGTCATAAATTTCTTCTTCGTCAGTGGATTTAAAGTCTGGTCTTTCGCCAATACGTATCGCTTCAATTATACTTTCAGAAACTCCGGCTCTACGAGCCTCAGCGTCGTGTGCAAACCATTCATACTGCGCTTTCCAGTGATATGCGGTGACCAAAATCGCAATTTCTCTCAATTCCCATGGAATTGAACATTCGTATCGTACAAATTGCCCCAGTTTCTGGACCTTATCTGCTAGCTCCGGGCTATTTAAAAGCGGAATGAAGGGGCCTCTGACACTGCCTCTTGGGCCCGAGGTAATTTCTTCAAAAACTTTCATTTGTTTAACATTCATCTGATCCAGTGAAATTTCTGGAGAACGTGCCATAACTTTCCCTATCTACTTTTTGTCATTTGCGAAACTAATTCTGAGGGGGTTACCGGGTATTTGTTTAATTTGATATTGAAAGTTCCTAAGGCATTCTCGATTGCTGACAAAATTGCTGGCGCTGCCGTCATCACACCACACTCGCCAACGCCCTTAACGCCGAGAGGATTACGATCTGTAGATGACTCTTGATGAATAATTTCAAAAATTGGCACTTCTGTGGCCGTAGGGATCAAATATTCTGCTAAATTAGTTGATTGAGGCATCGCCTGATCATCATATATCATGTTTTCAAATAAGGCATGTCCTAGTCCAAGCGTCACTCCTCCCTGCACCTGCCCATCGACAATAAAGGGGTTAATTAGCCTCCCGCTATCATGAACAATTACGTATCGCCTTAACTTTACGTGGCCGGTTCCTGCGTCAACCTCAACCTCCACACCATGGGCACCGTTCGCATAAACAACATTATCTGGCATAAAGCTAGATTCTGCCTCAAGTCCAGGGGTAATTCCCTCCGGAAGAGCATAACCCGGGACACCAGCGACAGCACCAGCAATTTCTCGGAAGGTAACCGCCATATCAGGCACACCTTTTACGAGTACTCGACCATCTGTCAGTTCTAGGTCTTCAACCGATGCCTCCAATAAATGGGCCGCAATTGCTAAAACCTTTTTCCTTACATTGCCTGCGGCTAAATGGATCGATGAACCAGCGCAAACAGTTTGTCGACTGGCAAAACCCCCAAAGCCCTGCGTGACATTCTGGGTGTCTCCGTGAATCACCGTTACTTCGTTTGGCCTTACACCCAATTGGTCAGCCACCAGCTGGGACATTGCCGTCTGGAACCCCTGTCCCATAGCAATTCCGCCGGTATAAACTGAAATTTTTCCTGATGTCCCAATTCGTACGATGCCTGTCTCAAAGGGACCTCGACCGGTCGGCTTTACATAGTTAGCCATTCCAAAACCGATATAACGACCATCTGAACGTGCCTTATCTCTTCTTGCAGGAAACTCACTAAACTCCATGGCTTCCAGCAAATCCCGTTGACATTTTAAATAGTTCCCACTGTCATAGACTATTTGTTGGCCTGCCTGTGTTTTTAAGGGGTGAGCGTAGGGCATATCCTCCAACTGGATCATATTTCTTTCACGTACCAGTGTGCGCTCTAACCCCACCGCATCTGCCATACGGTCAATCATCCTTTCCATCGTAAAACAACCTTGCGGATGGCCTGCACCCCGCATTGAGGTTGCTGGAACCTTATTAGTATGAGCGGTCACAACATTAAGTTCGTAGCTTGGAATTACGTAGGGGCCCAGAATAGTAGTGGCCGCGCTAAAGGGAATATTGAAGCCTCTTGCGGTGTATGCACCCTGATCGTGATACATTTTACCGCGCAGCCCTAGGATTTTACCCTCAGTATCAGCAGCCATTTCGACTTCCCAAATTTGGTCGCGCTCCTGCGTTGTAGTCACTAAATGTTCACGCCGATCTTCAACCCATTTGATGGGCCGCTCTAGCAAGATTGCTGACGCACTTATAATTGCATCTTCTGGGTAGAATAGGAGTTTGGGTCCAAAGCCCCCCCCCACGTTGGGTACGATGACCCGGACCTGTGACTCATTGAGGCCAAATAGATATACAAGGATGCTGCGATGAGAATGTGGGGCCTGACAGGAACTCCACATCGTCATTGTACCTCTGACATCATCATATCGCGCGATACTACCTCGACATTCCATTGAGTTAGAAACACCACGATGTTGGTAAAACTCTGATGATACAACGTGTGCAGCGTCACCGAACGCCTTCCCAACATCACCGTGTCCAAAGGTTAAGTCATGCACAATATTTCCTGGTTCCTTCTGGCGTGAATTAACTAGCGGGGCACCGGGCTGAGCGGAAGTACGCGGATCAGGTAAAACTGGAAGAGGTTCGTAGTCGACAACGACAAGCTGAGCAGCATCCTCGGCGATATAACGGTTCTCTGCAAGGACTGCAACAATGGGTTCGCCCACATAGCAAACCTCATCCCGAGCAAGTATGTAAGGACCAACATCGACTCTTTCGCCTGGCGTCGGAAAATTTTCTGGGATCCTCTCCTGGGATAATACCTGTAACAAATCGTCAATAACAAAAACGGCCGCGACGCCCGGCAACTCTTTGGCGGCAGATAAATCTATTGATTTAATTCGCGCATGCGCAAGCTGACTCCTTACGAGCGCGAGCTGCAACATCCGATCAAGCTTAATGTCGTCGATAAAGCTCGCTTCCCCTGCCAACAGGATATCATCTTCTAAGCGCGTAATTTTTTGACCGACGAAAGTGTCGGGCATAGAATATACTCCTGCGTTTTTCTTTTAGTTTAAAAACAAATCAAGAAACTGAGGGGTTTGTAACACCGACCATCGTGTCCCGTGTTACAATTGCAGCCAATTGTTCTTCATTCCAATCGTCAGTCCCTTCTGGACGCTGGGGTATTACCAGATACCTTAAATCAGCGAGACTATCGTGTACACGTACAGTCTTGCCCTCAGGTAGCACGGTACCGAATTCCTTAAGAACCTCGCGAGGTTCTATAACAACCCGGGAACGGTAACTCTTACTGCGGTACCAGTCCGGTGGCATTCCGAGTACGGCCCGCGGATAACATGAGCAAAGAGTACAAACAACAACGTTTTGAACCTCTTGGGTATTTTCGACGACAGTCATCTTAGCTGCGCCGGCGTCTATACCAAGTTCCGCTAATGCCGCATTGCCGTCGTCTAGCAGTCTCTGTTTGTAATCGGGATCAGTCCATGCCTTGGCAATAACTTTTGACCCATCTGATCTCTCAAGCGATTCTACTTTTTCTTGGGCAACGCGTAATTCTTCGGGGGTTAAATGATCCTTTTCTATTAATAACTCACGAATTGCATAAGTCATCAACTCATACTGCCCCGGCTCTGAGTCTTCGATATTCGGTTGAAAGGTAAGGTCATGGTCATGATCATGGTTGTGTTCATGTGCCCCGCGTTCTTCAGCCATATTATCTCCTATCCGTCCGCCTTAGGCGGGCAATAACCAATGTTCGTAAATATCGACATCAACTGTATCTGTTTCAGCACCTGAGTAATTTTCCCACACATCTTTTTGTCTAAAGCGTACTCGATAGAGTGTTTTTTTTGGCAACCCGTCAAACCCATAGGCCAACTCTTCAGGATTTGGAAAATCTCCACAAACTCTTTCAATTTCTCCCATTTTTCCACGAATATAATACGGTGTCCGACGATGACCCGGTGGGTGGGTTTGTCGGACTTTAACGCTGTCACCGGGTGCAAAAATACCACTCAATTTCGTACCTCCGCAATGCGTTTAGCTATTAACTTCATCCGCTCATCAAGCTCTTTTTCAGTGAAAAGTCCCTTTTCTACGAATATCATTTTCATTGATTCCGTAGAACGTTCATAATAATCCAGATCACTATATAGTGGCTCACCCATTTGCTCCCGTGCCCGTCTAGATTCATCGGTGACATAAATATGTCGACCCGCGGCACCCAACGCATTACTGATTGCAGTAGACAGACGTTCCCAAGGCTTCATTTCGGTGACCCCGGGATCAATTTTCCCTAAATCTTTTCCACCAATATCGTGATATCCCCTTCGAGGGTCTTCTTTATCTACCATCGATTTATCTCCATCTTGAACGTTAGTATATTCTCATATTGGGCCCAATGGTCAACAGAACTCGTCCTTTGACCAAAGAGCTAGACGCTTTTATATTCTTGGTAAATTTGTTTTGTTTGAGAGGAATAACATGGATACCGCAGTTTTTCGCGATTATGACCAAAAAACATTAAATTATGAGTATGATAATCGTGGGAGATTTCCCGACACCGCCGATTGCAAGGCCGCTCAAGTTATAGGGTCTGACGAAGCAAAAATTGAATATGAGTGCCGTTTAGATGTCCGCTTTGGCACCGAAGAAACCGATCTGCTTGATATTTACCTTGCTAAAGAAAATGGTCCTAATCCCATTCATGTATTTTTCCATGGTGGATATTGGAAATCTAATACAAAAAATGATTTTGGTTTTGTGGCAAAGCCATTTGTTCCGTATGGGATAACAACAATTGTGGTCGAATATCCTCTTATCCCCTCAGTGCGCATGGAAAAACTAATCGACCGCTGCCGTGCTTCTTTGGACTGGACTTGGAGAAACGCAGAAAGTTTCGGTGGCGATAGGGAAAATATAACTATATCTGGTCATTCTGCCGGCGGTCATATCACCGCTATGATGATACAAACTGATTGGTCCGATTTTGCCAGTGACCTGCCTAAAAATTTGATCAAGGCAGGCTGCAGTATTAGTGGTGTTAGCGATCTAGAGCCTGTGAGGCTCTCCTTTCAGAACGATGAGCTTCAATTTGATTCAAAAGAGGCCGCAGAATTTAGTACTCTTTATATGGACCCAAAACATCCTGGCCCGCTACTTGGAGTTGCGGGGGGTATAGAAGGTCCAGAATTTGTTCGCCAAACGACAGAACTTATGGGAGCTTGGGGTTCAAAGGGTATGGATGTTAATTGCTGGATAATGGAAGGAAAACACCATTTCACAACGATCAACCAATACCTAAATCCGGAAAGCGAATTGTCACGTGCGGTCAGAGGCTTAATCGGTCGATAAACTTTAGGTAAATTTATAATATGATAGAATTTAGAGTTGGTGAAGCATCACCTGCAAACACATTTTTTGCCATTTGGATGGCGGAAGCTGCCGGATTGTATAAGCAACATGGTCTTGACCTTGCCATCGTAAAAATGGTCGGAGGAAACGAAACTGGGCCGGCCCTCTCATCCGAACGCATCCACCTTATGCATATCGGGATGTCCTCCGTCGTCCGTGCCAATTCATCAGGCTTTAATGTCACGACCATCGGTTCATTAAGCAATGTTATACGAAGCACATTATTCGGGGCACCGGACATAAACAGTATCGAAGATCTTAAGGGTAAGGAAGTTGGCATAAGTAGCGCAGGTTCAGAGAGTGAGGTTTCGACTATTGTTGCACTTAAAAAACTTGGGTTGGCTCGTGATGATATTCAATTCAAGGAAATTGGAGTGGAGAGGCTCTCTCATCTGAAAGGTGGAACTGTTAAGGCAACTATGTTGGGAGAACCTCTGCGTAGCGTGGCATTAGAAGAAGGTATGCTACCACTTTGTGATTTGCTGACCGAGAAAATGCCCTGGTTATATAGTGGCCTAGTCGTTGACAAAAACTATCTGACAAAAAATCAAGAGGTATTTTTACGTTTTTTACGTGCAACAATTGAGGGGAACTACCTAGCGGTAAGTGCACCCGATAAAGCCAAAGATGTAATGTCTGAGGTCCTTGACATTCAGGACCCGAAAATTCTTGATTTAACCTATGATAACTTCAAAACATACACGCCCCTAAATGCCGAAGTAACTGTTGAGGGTGGGAAAAATATTTTAAATTTTGTCCTAGAAAAGAATAAAAGCGAAGATATCGGGAAATACATCGACGAAACAATTCATGAAGAGTTACGCGATGGTGGTTTTTTTGAAGAGGTCAAAAATAAATATAAAATTGACTAGAAATTTTTGCTAAAATTATCACACCCGATTCTCAAACCTTTGCCAGAAGAAGCCTGACAGCCATCCCAAGGTCAACCAAAAAATCGCTGACGTCACAAGTGAAGCAGATACGAACTTACTCGCTATCTCTGGAGGTACAAGGCCGCCAATTTGGGTTGGCTGCGGCGCGCCAACCAAATGAGGTAATACAATTAAAATTATACCGAAAGGCATCCAAAAAATACCTGATCTAAATATCAACATCCAAAGACCCGAAGCTGTCGCCCCCACGCAAATAAACCACCACATTTGTCGGGTACCAAGATCCGCTGTAAATACCCCCGGTATCTCAGGCGGTAAGCCCAGTGCAGGGGCCAAAGAAATTACACCAAACCCCGCCATACCCCATACCACACCCTGTCGGGTACCAATTTTAGCCTTACACAAAGAAAAACAAGCTACGAGAATTAGAGAAAATCCTACTCCTGTGATGATATTAGAAATTGCACTTAAAAACGCACGGTCCCAATCATATGGAATAGGTTCTATAACTATACGCTTAATTTCATGTTTTTTTTTATGACTATCTGAAAGGCTAAATGGAATTCTTTTATCAACACCAACTTTTCGATCTTTGGAAACCCCCTTTCTTTCAAATTTTTCGGCATGAAATATTATAGGGGTCGTTGTAAATTCATGAATGATTGATATGCATGATCCACTGAGAAAACCGGCAAGGAGTGCGGTCAGAAATATACGCCGAAACATTTATCGGGAACTAATACTTAATGACAAGGAAAAGCTAAGGAATGACGGCTATCATGGGCGGCACCATGCACCGTGTCGGAATGCGAAAATCCAACACCTATAACGAGAAATATACCAAGCAATATTGCACAGACGGCCGGTAAGAATTTTCGACCCTCCATGAGCACGGTTTCATCAGTTTTCGATACTTTTTGGCTCATTTCAAATCCCATTTATTGGAACGCTAGACTGGCTTGAACTAGCAAAAATTGCAAGCATACCATCGATGAATATCTTAGCCTCACAATTCCTTTCCAGGAAAACGGATCCCAGTAAACTTGAGATAAGAAAGTTCCTGCATCGCATATTTGATACCTTCTCGGCCATAACCGGAAGACCCCACCCCGCCGAAAGGAGTTGTATCCATTCGGAATCTGCTGCCTTCATTAATCCAGACAGAACCAACATGCAGCTCTTCTGAAACTTTGAAAGCAGTTTCGAGGCTCGATGTAAAACATGATGACTGCAGTCCGAATTCGGAGTTATTAGCAATTCTAATAGCATCATCGACGTCTGACGCCGGGATTATTACCGCTACAGGACCAAAAATCTCTTCGCAGACTACACGTGCATCTGACGGCGGCCTAACCAATATAGTCGGATAAATAATTGCCCGGTCCCGCTTAAGTGGGAGCGCAGCACTTGCGCCACTCTCGAGCGCGTCATTGACCATTTCCTCTACCCGATCAGCCGCTGCGGCGTTAACCATTGGACCCACATCTGTCCTGTCTAAAGTTGGGTCTCCAACGTCCATGGCTTCAGCAGCAGCTACGAAGTGTTCGAGAAATTCATCCAAGACTGACTCTTCAACAATAATCCGTTGAGCAGAAATACATTGTTGACCACTCGCCTCAAAAGCGGATGGCGCTATTCGAGTGGCTGCATCTTTTATATCAGCATCTTCACAAACAATATTCGCTGAGTTTCCACCCAACTCACCAATAAAAGGCTTAGCACCCGCCGCTTTTGCAAGAGCCTCGCCTGCCGCAGTACCACCGGTTAAGGTAACAACAGCGATTTCTTTATGGCCGACAAGGTATCCTGTTACATCGCGACGACATGCCACAACATTGACTAAACCATCTGGAACCCCGGCTCTTGTAAAGGCTTCGGCAATAAGAGAAGCCTCTCCTACTCCCTCAAAAGCAGGCTTTATTACTACCGCGTTTCCCATTGCTATGGCCGGCGCAACCTTCTGCATTAAAAGGTTTGATGGAGCATTAAAGGGGGTAAATGCTGCAATAACACCATGGGGATAGTGACGTGTAAACCCGAATCTTCCAGCTCCCATAGGCAGGGCATCAAGGGGTAGAACTTCACCTTCCATACGCAAGAGTTCTTCAGCACAAAGGCGCAGCAACTGTGATACTCGACCTGCTTCAAATCCGCATGCACGTTTAGGCTTACCCAGAGCTTTCATTGTTATATCAGCAATCTTATCCTTGACTGACTCAACTTCATCCGCTGCTTTTCGAAGCCATACCGCTCTTTGAGCTGGCGTAACATTGCGATTTGCAACAAAGGCCGCACGAGCGCTTTCAATCGCTGCATCAATGGTTGCCTCATCTGCCATTTCTACTGTAGATACATGACTCCCATCCCAGGGCGAAAGCAATTCCTCCGTCTTCCCGCCGCTTGCGGGAAACGGCTTGCCGTTTATCCACGGTTGAACATGTGCTATATCCACCTTACCTGACATATAATCCTCCCATCAAAATCTTCAAAGCTTAAACAACTCAAAAGTAGATTCCGCAAATATATCTTCTGCCTCCAACTTGCGCGCTGAGATTCCCTGGTCAAATGAGTAGCGGGTCATCGCGGAGATTTCTTTTTCATTCTCTAAGGCTCCATATTTCCAATGATCCGCTCCCATCAAGTTTCGAACCTGTTCAAGTTCGTAAACCGGCCATGGCATTGTATGTGCCAAATGACCCACTTGTTCCATTTCTTCGTAGCAATGCTGTTTTGCCTTTAAGAAGGCTACATATACGTTAACTGGCAGCCATGGATGTTTTTCAACAATTGTTCGTCTAATACCAATCATGTGCATGATTGGAAACATCCCTGTCTTTGAGAAATATTCCTGTTCAGCCGACTTATAATCAGGAAACAACCGGCCAATTTTTTCGTTTTTGTAGTAGCTTGAAGGTGCCCTAGCGGAAATTAAAGCATCTAACTTACCCTCATCAAGTTGATCGGATAGCGTTTCATTAACCGGAATACTCTGAAGATCAATTTCTGGAGGCAGATGCAGTGGAGCCCTTTCTTCACGACCACCCTCTTCAAGACCACCATTCCGCCAGTTGATGGATGAAGCCATCACACCATACTGATCCTCTAGAATGCCTCTAACCCATAGGGCAGCTGTCATTTGGTATTCCGGGACGCCTATTGTCTTACCAGCTAAATCCTCGGGTTTACCAATACCCCGATCATTTCGGATATAAATTGAAGAATGTCTAAAAAGACGTGAGACAAAAGCAGGAATACCAACATAAGGACTTCCGTCTCTTGATTGCACATTCATATAGCTCGACATAGATAATTCGGTAATATCGAATTCCTCATACTTGAAAGCTCTGTGGAACGCCTCTTCCGGAGACATCGCACTAGCAACAATTTCGCACCCATCTACGCCAACAGTCCCATCGAAAAGAGCCCGTGTGCGATCATAATTACAGCATGCCATACTAAGGGTCAGTTTTCCCATTCCTTGCTCCCTATTTTAATAAAAATTAGTTTTTTTTAGACATTATCCCAATACAAGATCACCGAAGCTACTGCCATCGTTTCGATTGTTTCTTTATTTACAATAGTAGATCATTTTAACGACAGAACCCGAAATAACGAATATGTTAAAAGCATTCTAACCATTATTAGCAGTAATTAATTAATTTTGAAATTGGTCCGTAGGGGAATAGTAATGAGTAATATTTCGTCCAACCAAGCTTTGACTAAAGAAATAAAAAATGAGCTGGATAAGCTAATCAAGTTGTGCCGTATCCTAGAAATCGAGGGGCATGGTGATCGCACTCTTGGGTTCGCGAGTGTCCGCGATCCGCATGGCAATGGGATGTGGATAAAGAGATCATATATTGCGCTGGGCGAAGTCTTTGACTATCGAGATTTTTTTCATATCGGGTTAGACGGAACTATTCAATCTGGCGAGGGCAGATGTCACGGGGAATGGCCTATCCATGCTGCCATCTATGAAGTCCGCGATGATATAAACGCAGCAATTCACACCCATCCATTATATGGCTGCGTTGTTTCTTCTAGTGTTGAACCAATGCGCCCAGCAGGATATCAACAGATTTTCTTTCCGACCCCGCCACCACGCTACGAGGGCTCGTCTGAACTCATCGTGAAACTGGAGACTGGTCGTGACGCTGCTGCTGTCATGGGCAAGGGCTATTGTATGTTTTTGCGAAACCACGGCGTGGTGGCCTGTGGTACCTCTGTTGAACACGCCCTAGTAATAGCTACCGCTCAGGAGGCCGCGTGTGAAGAGTTTGTAAAAACTAGTAGTACTCGTTTCGAGTGGTCTTACCCTAGCGATGATGAGCAAGCAAAAAAAATTAAGGGCCAAGAACGGAATGTTCCAGTATTTTGGGAATACTATTGTCGTAAGCTAGACCGGGTTGAAGCATTGGGACACCCTGTCCTCTCTACCGAGCGTGTTGTAAATACTTAAAAAGTTTAAAACTAAATGAGTGCCCAGTTCAACTCATGCGTCAGTAGGTGGCAAGACAATACCCACATTCCGTTCTTTCGCTCGTTCGAAAATATGATGGCAAACTGCAACATCTTGTGAAACGAGTCCGGTTGTGTGTATTAAAATTCGTTCTTTCTCATGTTCACGACCCGGGACCTTACCGGTGACAACATCACAAATTTCTCCATGTAGTTTTTCTCGAGAAAACTGACCACATTCGATCATGTCACGAAATTCTTTAGTAACGATATTTACATCCCAACCATCAATGACAACTTTATCAAATGCGGCCCAACCTGCCGGGTCCATTTCTCGGCGTGCCAAAGAAATATAGGTTGCTCCTGGCTTTACCCACTCCTCTCGGGCAATGATATCCGTTGATGTTGTGCCCCCAATACCAATATCTGCTTCCCTCACAACCTCCTCGATTGTATCCACCGGCTCGACCGGAATACCCAATTCTGCCGCCCATTTTTTTGCGAATACTTCACGTGTTTCAGAACGACGCGACGTACAAATGATTCTTTCAAAATCAAACATGGTCCTAAGGCATGCTAGACAATTGACCCCCATTGTTCCAATACCTACCAAACCAAGCACCTTGGGGTTAGTTGGTGCCATCCATTTCAAGGATAAAATCGCCGCTGCTGTACTCCGGATTGCATAAGACCAATGTTCCTCAACAATCGCCTTTGCGTGACCCGTCATGGGGTCAGCTAGCATTATGTAACGTGCGCATTCGAGTTGACCTACCGTATTACGAATACCATCATCATAATAGTTATACATACGTACGCCGGTAGTCGGGATGTCCTTAAGGAGTACTCCCTTAACATGCCAATGATTGTGATACGGTTCATCAGCATCAAGTTTCCAAGAAGAAGGTTCAGACCACTGAACCGTGTCTGCGGCATGCATTTTATATACGTCTTCACATATTTGCATTGCCTCTTCAACGCTTAAAAGATTTAAAGTATCTTTGTAGGGAATAAACCGAACACCATCGAGTGCCATATCATTTTCTCCAAAATTTTATTTAATTTAACGTGCTTGTTTGGTGGACGCTATGGAAGATGCAGAATAATGTCTGGATTTGTCTATTGAAGCAAAAACCAAAAGGCAGAAATCGACGCTTTCATCGAATTAAATATTAGCCCGCTTTTAATTTATGGCATTATAATTCTTTTTATTAAAAAATCGGACCAAAAATTATGGACCCCATTTTACATAGCTTCTTGAACGGTTTTCCAACACTACTTCTCCACTTCTCTGTTACCTTAACCATGCTGGGAGCAGGCGTTTGGATATATCAATTAATTACCCCATGGAATGAAATGGACTTGATCCGGCAGGGTAATACCGCCGCTGCGACTTCATTTGCTGGCGCTATCCTTGGATTAGCTATTCCACTGGCAATCTGCATGGCTACAAGTGTGGGTATTTTAGATATTATCATATGGGGAGTCGTCGCATTGGTGATTCAACTCCTAGCTTTCCGCCTCGCTGATATCTTACTCAAAGATCTTCCACGTAGAATTGAAGAGGGTGAAATGGGTGCCGCAATCCTTGTAGTCGCGGTCAAGTTATCCGTCGCATTTATAAATGCGGCCGCCATTGCCGGCTAAATTCCCCTAAAAATCATGCGTATTTGGGATACTCTTGCTGTTGTTACCCTCATCCTTATAGCTTTGTTAGGAAAATACTTCCCGTCCGATAGTAAAAGATCGAATGAGGGACGTCGTTTGCCTATAGAGATTGTCAAACCACCAAAAACAATCACCAACCCACAACAGCCCATTGGTGGACCTACTTTATCCATTACCCTTGATGATAACAAAAAATCATCAACCGGAACTGCTTTTTCTGTTAACGAAAATGGGACTTGGGTCACGGCACGCCATGTCGCCGATGGATGTGAAAAAATTGGACTTCAAAGAGGAAGTCGTAGTTTCATAAGAGTAAGGCGCGTCGTGCATCACCCAAATGCAGATATAAGTATCTTGAAAACCAACTTCGGGGCCCAGCCTTTGCCGGGAATCGAGACACACATTGTTCGCGGGCAAGACGGCTACTCGTTCGGGTTTCCAAAGGGAGAACCAGGGGATGTTTACGCGAGAGTAATTGGTCGGCGAACTATGGCTGTCAGAGGTCGTTATGCTACGCGAGAACCTGTGGTGGCTTGGACCCAAATCGAGCGCATTCCAGACAGGGGAACTCATCTGGGTGGCATTAGTGGAGGACCATGGCTTAATGGTGATGGCAGAATTATCGGGGTACATGTAGCAGGTGCTCCGCGCCGTGGGCGATCATACTCTTCTACACCTCAAAGCCTTATACACATTCTCCATCAAACTGGCCTCAACAGCAGTAAAATTGGTAAACGCGGCCATCGTATTTCAATTGATAAGAGTGATTTTTCAAAGATTGGGGGCTTACTTCGTCAACGCCTAACGATTGCCAAAGTGTATTGTCTCGTTGGAAATCATCGGCGTTAGTCCCCTTCCGGTGTCAACGGGGCCACATCAGGGTTCCATTGCCCCCGACGCATTCTAACAACCGTATAGGAGTCAAATACACCCGCGTTTCTCAATGGCTCATTATCCGCAAATTCATCCGCTGCGGCACGACTCGGAACATTGATAATTAAGCAACTCCCAACCCTGGCATCAGTCTCATCTTCCAATGTTGCACCACCCAACACTAGTATGTCCTTATGTCTTTCAAGATAGGTAAAATGCTTATCCCTCGCTAATTTTCGCCTTTTTGCGCCATCTGGCCCATCAACCCCATAACACATGTAAAGCATAACAAAAGTACTCCTTTTCACTCAATTTTAAGACAATTTTAAGACAACTTAAACATAAGGTTAAAAAATAAATAAAAAAAATATCATAAAAACAACAACTTATATCTTAGGGAGAGCGTTTGTCACCTAAAATTAGATAATCAACAATGTTATTTTTTAGATGAAGCGGTATAGACCAATTTTAGATAACAAATATAAAAAAAACTTTTAACTGATTCGTAAAAATAAAAAACACTTTTTTTCTATAATTTTTTTTAAAATAGACTTGTTAAGTAATAAATAATAAATATTCAAAATAATTTATAAGTAAACATAAGTAAAAATTTTCTATACAATGTTCTTTTCAAATATACATTTTTCCGTATACGATTCGCGTGCTTTAACAAGCAGAGGTAACTATGGATTACTTAACAAGAAGCCTAAAGGCGCTTTTAGAATTCGGGATATTAACCATTGCGTTGTTAACGGTTGCCCAAGTTCTATTTGGGTCGGGAGTTGTCTCTCTTTTTGGAATAGATGTCATCAGCAATATAGGACAAATTGCCGGGGCATTTGGAAAAGAGGGCCTCGTTGGGGTTATCGCAGCGATCGTAGCAGCGTGGTTGATAATGAGACAACGACCATTTGAAGACGACTAAATAACCGGATTTCCGGTCTCTAATTAGGCCGGGGAAAATATAAAATTTAGTCAGGAGATTAAGACACGGTTTTTAAAGAGGAATAGTGCTACTTTATTCTAGCAAACTAAGGAGATAGTCTAGTGATTGATACTGTAAGAGGCTGGCTAAAACAATTAATTGAATTTGCCTTGGTATTAATAGGGCTTGGAATTGTTTTACAAATCCTGTTTCCCAAGGCGTTAATCTTTATAAATTCTGATGTTGCAGGGAACTTGATTGGATTAATCAATCAATTCTCTGGGGCCGGATTAGTCGGTGTAATTGCGGTCTTTATCGCAATTTACTGTATAAGACGTTAGAGATTTAAATAGCGTTTAAGAAAAAAGCAGCGTATCCCCTTTAAACAGGGATGCGCTGCTTTAGTTTTAGGTCTTTTAGCCCCTAGCCCTTCTATAAATTAACTACCTTTGGTGAAGAGGTAACATTTATGGCCGGAACTATTTCGTGATATTTTTCTATTTCAACCAAGGCGGTAGTTGAAGTCGGAGCTTGGCCAACTCTTGAAGTTCCATAATCCCTAGTTAAAACGTTGGGGTTCCCATGAATTTCCAATGATCCAGGCTTTCCATAATTAGCATCATACCAAGCTCCAGCAGAAAGACGAACTACCTCCGGCCTTATATTTTCGTTAAACACTGCCCCCGCCAAACATTGGCCCCGGTCATTGAAAACCCGGACAACATCTCCAGATTTTATTCCCCTTTTCCTGGCATCCTCTGGGTGAATTTCAATTGGCTCCCGGCCTGCGATCTTTGTAGCGCCGCTCACCGGACCATCATCCATTTGACTATGCAACCGATCCTTTGGCTGGCTTGACATAAGATGTAATGGAAAGTCAGCCACCTTGTTAGACCCTAGCCACTCTGCAGGTTCAAACCAAGTCACATGAGGAGGACAGTCGTCATAACCAAACTTTTCAATTTTAGCAGAATAGAGCTCAAACTTGCCCGAAGGAGTTTTCAGGCGATTGACCACAGGATCTTCCCGAAAATCGGAAAAAAGCGTATATTCTTCCTGTCGATCCGGAATTTTATAAAATCCCTTTTCCCAAAACCTATCAAAATCGGGCATAGCCGCTTCATTGGTCTTAGCGCCATCACGGCAGCTCTCATAAAGAAACCTAAGCCATTCGTCCTCATCGCGCCCTTCAGTAAATTCTTTTTCACAATCTAGTCTAGACGAAAGTTCTCGTAAAATTTCAAAGTCATTTTTTGATTCACCAACAGGCTCGATCGCTTTTTCCATGACAACGAGATAAGGATCGCGAGCCGCACAGCCAAAATCATTACGCTCAAGAGTAGTGGTCGCCGGAAGAACAATATCGGCGTGTCGAGCAGTCGCTGTCCACCAAGGCTCATGAACAATGATTGTTTCCGCTCGCTGCCACCCAAGCCGCAATCGGTTGATATCCTGGTGATGGTGAAACGGGTTGCCTCCCGCCCAATAAATCATTTTTATGTCTGGGTAGGTAATTTTCTTACCATTATAGTCAATCACCTTTCCTGGCTCCAGAAGAGCATCGGCGATGCGCGCCGCTGGGATAGCGTAATTGGTAGGATTACGACCCGCACTAAGTGAGGGTGGGTTGAACAAAGGGGGTGCATTGCCCATGCCTCCGGTTGAACCATAGCCAAATGTAAACCCACCACCAGGCAATCCGATATGCCCAAGAGTACAAGCGAGTAAAATCAGAGCCCAATAGGGCTGTTCTCCATGATCTGCTCGCTGTAGTGACCAGGTTGCCGACACCATTGTCCGACCGGATGCCATTTGTCGGGCCAAGTTACGTATTTCTTCCGCATCAATTTCGGTGATCCCTGCTGCCCAATCCGCATCCTTTGGCTGACCATCGGTTTTACCCATGATATAGGGAACAACCCGTTCTGCGCCTTCGCAGTAGGTCTCAAGAAACTTCGGATCGTGGAGGTTTTCTGCAATCAGTGTATGCGAGAGTGCAAGCATTAATGCCGTATCGGTATTAGGGCGGATCGCAAGCCATTGGGGCTTAAGAAATGCGGAAGCATCATCGCGACACGGACTAATATTAATAACCTTTACGTTAGCTTCAGCGAGCTCTTTCATCGAAGGAATAAACTCATGGGCAACATTACCTCCACGTGCTGCTTGCATATTTTTGGGGTTGATACCGCCAAACACCACAAGGTTTTTGGTGTTCTTGGCGACTGCAGACCATGAAGTAATTGGACCAGTCACCGAGCGCATATCTCCAGCAATATGTGGAACGAATGCCATGGCCGCCCCAAAACTGTAATTTGATGACTGGTCAACACAACCGCCAAACGAGAATAGAAAGCGGCGTATTTGTACTCGCGCATGATGAAATGTTCCCGCGCTAGACCACCCATATGAGCCACCTAGAATAGAATCGTTACTATAAGTCTCTTTGACCCGCTGCAACTCACTGGCAACAAGGTCAAATGCTTTGTCCCAACTTATAGGCACAAAGGGCTCTCTACCGCGACCCTCCCCAGTTCCCACTCCGTTTCTTAGCCAGCCCTCACGCACGAATGGCTTAGTAACCCTCGTCTCCGTATGGACGGAATGTGCTATTGACCCAAGCATCGGTGACGGGTTGGGGTCTTCTTCAAAAGGATGTACAGCCTTCACACGACCGTTTTCGACCTCTGCAAGAAAAGCACCCCAATGTGAGGAATTACGAAATAGTTCACTTGCCATTTTATTATCCTTGGTCCTGAGAGACTTATTTTAGGAATAGTTTATTACAGGTGCACCGTTAAACCAAAATCTAACCCATTCAGTTGCCTGACCGCCATCCAAAACGTATTTTATCTAACATGTACAAGAATATTGGAAAACCGCTTATCCGTAACGAAGATATGCGCCTTGTCACTGGCTCAGGTAAGTTTAGCGACGACAATAATGTTCCCCATCAGGCTTATGCTGCAATGCTTCGGTCGCCACATCCACATGCGAACCTTGAGAAAATTGACACGTCCATTGCTATATCCATGCCTGGTGTTCTTCTAATTATGACAGGCCAGGATTGGCAAAATTTGGGACTGCCGCCATTACAAAACAATCCCATTCCGAGTGCTAAAACTGACCCAATATTGTTTGCCCCAGGTGGGGGGCTGCCACATGTTCGAGAACAGTATCCCCTGCCGTTAAATCGTGTCCGTTTAGCAGGGGAAGCTATAGCAATGGTAGTAGCCGAAACCGCAGAGTTAGCACGTGATGCGACGGAAAAAATTAAAATTACATATAAAGTTTTAGAAGCTAATGCTGATTCAAGAAATTCAGAGCTATCCACACCGCTTTGGGAAGACCTCGACCAAAACCTTTGTGTAGACAGTGACCTTGGCAACCTCAATGAGGTAAACCAAATTATATCGGATGCCGAACATGTTGTTGATTTAACGGTTAACGTAGGCCGCGTGACCGGTGTCCCTATGGAACCCCGCTCTGGGCTGGCGATTTACGACGACGAGACGGATAGTTATTCGTTATATGCCGGAGGAGGAGGTGCTTTTCTGCATCGCAAAGAACTCGCTTTGCTTGCAGGGGTAACCGAGGAGCGTATGCGAGTTGTTTGTGGAGACGTAGGAGGTAATTACGGGACCCGTAATAGGGTCTACCCAGAGATCCCATTAATACTCTATGCCGCGAAAAAACTAAGCCGCCCAATAAAATGGACCGCTGACCGCAATGAATGCATGCTCAGTGACCTTCAAGGCCGAGATTTGATCAGCTCCCTTTCCCTGGCAATTGATAAATACGGGAAATTCCTTGCATTAAAGGGGCACAACATCAGTAACGTTGGCGGTTACACTGTTTCTTACGCGCCTTTATCTAAGGGTGCAGGAATAGCAACGGGTCCCTACGATATA
>CAZCKO010000023.1:0-29666 GCA_964499275.1 uncultured Rhodospirillaceae bacterium | reverse complement strand
AAAACGGCGGTCGCGACCAACACGATGCCGCTTGGCAATGTCACCCAGATGACGAAGGACGAACGGCTAGCAATCGGTCAGTGGATTGCGGCTGGTATGCCAGAAAAATAAATTCAGATACTATAAAAAATTGAGTTAAAAACGACAAAGGGAAAGTCCGTTATCAAGAATAATTTTCGTAACAGAGAAAAATGAAAGTCGATATGGAAGATACTGCTGAACGTTATCAAAAATCATTCCCAGTTTCATGGGAACAACTACATCGCGATGCAAAGGCTCTTGCATGGCGTCTTGCAGATATGGGCCCCTGGCAATCTGTTGTTGCTATCACGAGGGGAGGGTTAGTTCCGTCAGCCATAATCGCGAGAGAGCTTGAAATTCGAATGATCGATACTGTGTGTGTTTCCTCATATGAACATCAAAGCCAAGGTGGCGTGGATATAATCAAAGGCATAGAGGGGTCGGGGAAAGGTGTGCTTCTCATTGATGATTTAGTTGATACCGGGCGCACCGCTAAGTCTGTTAGAGAGATGCTCCCCGACGCACATTTTGCCACTGTGTATGCGAAGCCTGAAGGTAGATTAATGGTTGATAGTTTTGTAACGGAAGTTAGTCAGGATACGTGGATATTTTTCCCGTGGGATACAGAATTAAGTTTTGTCGAACCGATTGCTAATAACCGTTGATCAATAACCAAATAAAATATGCCCGCACAAAGTCTGGCGGTATGGTTGTAGCTCCACATTATCTGGCTGCAGAAGCCGGGGCACGAGTCCTAAGTGAGGGTGGGAATGCTATTGAAGCTATGATTGCCGCTGCCGCTGCAATTACAGTTGTTTATCCACATATGAATGCGCTTGGCGGTGATAATTTTATTCTAATAGGTGACGGCGGCAAGCCAATTTCTATTGATGCCTGTGGTCCTGCTGCCGGACAAGCAAGCATAAAATTTTACCGTGAACGAGGATTCGACACTATTCCATCCCGCGGGCCGCTGGCCGCGCTTACAGTGGCTGGTGCTGTGTCGGGTTGGCAGATGGCGTTGAAAGAAAGTAAGCGCCGCGGAGGTATTTTGCCACTTTCACGTTTATTTGAGGATGCAATTCATCATGCTCGAGAGGGGGTGCTAGTTTCCGAAACGCTGCACCGGAATTTAGATGAAAAATCAGGCGAACTTCTCGATTTTCCTGGGTTCTCCGATACATTCTTAAACGATGGTATCGTTCCAGGAGTAGGACAAAATTTAAAATTTCCGGCTCTCGCAAACACTTTTGAACATTTAACCTTGGCAGGCCTCGATGATTTTTATCGCGGAGACGTCGCTCAATCGCTAGCGAGTGACCTGAATAAGTTTGATAGTCCTATACTTGCTGAGGATCTAGGTCGTCACAGGGCGCTCACGGTTGAGCCGCTATCCATCTCATTAAAGAGTGGTACCGTTTACACTACACCTCCACCGACCCAGGGCCTTGCTTCATTGATAATCCTAGGATTGATTGATCGAGTGCCAAATCTGGAGGCAGAAAGTTTAGAGTATGTTCACACCATTGTTGAGGCCACTAAACAGGCTTTTAAAGTGCGGGATCAATACGTTGGTGACCCCCAGTATATGAGTATTAACCCTGCGGATTACCTATTAGGCGACACTCTGGATGAAATTGCTCGGCACATTGATCCTAAAAATGCATTATCTTGGCCGGCATCTGGCCCCCCGGGCGACACTGTTTGGCTTGGTGCCTCAGACAGGGAGGGGTGCGCGGTTAGTTTAATCCAAAGTATTTATTGGGAGTTTGGGTCTGGTGTTGTACTTCCTGGTACCGGGGTGGTGTGGCAAAATCGCGGAACAAGTTTCAGTTTAAATAGTCAACAAAACAATTCGTTAATGCCATATCGCCGTCCATTCCACACAATTCATCCTGCAATGGCAAAATTAAATGATGGCCGATATATGGTTTATGGCACCATGGGAGGTGAAGGGCAGCCACAAACTCAGGCAGAAATTTTTACACGTTATGTTCAATTTGGGGGCGAATTAGGAGATGCAATAGCCGCTCCGCGCTGGTTATTGGGGAGAACCTGGGGGGAGAACACGGCTAAACTGAGAATCGAGAATCGTTTTGCGGAACCCGTGATTAGAAAGTTGTGTGACTTAGGTCACGATATAGAAGTAGTGGGAAGTTTTGAAGAAATGATGGGACACGCTGGCGCTATTGTCCGGCATAAATCTGAACTTGTTGAAGGTGCCTCAGATCCTCGTTGCGATGGTGCAGCTGTTACAGAGGTTACTTAGGAATATTATTTAACCACGCCCGGAGTGCAACAATAGCCCCAGTGAGAGCATCCCAACCCGAACAGTGACCTATAGCGTCTAATTTTTTCAAGGAAACATGAAGGTCACCTTTGTTATTGGTTGTAATGTTATTAATGGTTGCATGGAGCGGCTCCGCTCCTATTCCTCTTGCGGCAGCTTTAAGGTGTATTTGGCTAATTTCATTGGTTTTTGATGCTACCTTATTTATTTCTTTTGCTAATAAATTTAACAATTTTTTTTCACCCAATAAATCAAGGGTAATCAACATTCCAATAAGGAAATCATCTCCCGATGGCGTTAAGCCTGGACCAAGCCCAATTAGCCTGTCTACAGGTGGATTTAAGTTCTTAAGCGTGAATATATCCAATAAGTCAGTTATTGCTGGTTCAGCAATGTTTAACGCCGTCGGCTTTTCATTAGAATTTATAACGAAATGGGCAAGCCCGTTTATTGGAAAAAATTTCTGCGAGACAGTTACCAAAGTTTCTAATCCGGCTGTTACGGTCGATGGGTCTAGAGATGGTCGTTTTTCTGGGACCCAAACTTTCAGGTTATGACTTGAGAAGGTTAAAAGATTGCCTATCAAAATTTTATTGATAGAAATTCGCACTTTGTCATTAACCTTAACACCACTTGCTTGCCAATCCATCGTTTGGGGTAAATTAGTCTGTATATTCAGTGGGCCTAGTGGTAACGAACTCGTTCCAAGACAAATCCAATTATTTCCCATCGCAACATAAATACTACGTTTAAACAGGGCAGCTATCCTTCCCATGCAGGGTGTCTGAATGTTTTCGAAAGCTATTTTCCCTGCAACACGAAGCTCAAATTCTTCCATCTCAGTGACGTTAGGCATTCTTATGGAAAATATGGGTACCAGTTTTTCCGTTAAGAGCTTTCATCGCACCTTCTAAGTCAGCTATTACGACATGTTTTCCGCCGCCTTCTAGAAATTGTATAGCTGCGTCAATTTTGGGCCCCATGCTTCCAGGCAGAAAATGACCCTCCGAATTTAAAGCCTTAATTTCTGTTAATGTGACGCGGTCAAGGAATTCTTGGTCAGGTCGCCCAAAATTTATTGCAACTTTGGGCGTCGAAGTCAGAATTGTAAACGTATCAATCTTTAGAACGTTCGCCATTAGCGCGGAGGTAAGATCTTTGTCAACGACGCTTGAAACTCCTCGGCGCACACCCTTTGCACCCCGAATCACCGGAATTCCACCGCCACCTCCTGCAATGACAACTGTCCCGCGCTTGGCGAGGCACTCAACTAAAGAAATATCACAAACGTGCCTTGGAATAGGTGAGGGCACCACGTGACGCCATCCGCGTCCTGCGTCTTCAACCATTAACCAGCCCAGCTCTTCTTCAATAGCTTGGGCATCCTTTTGACTAAAGAATGGGCCAACTGGTTTAGTCGGGTTGCTAAACGCCGGGTCGTCTTCATCAACTTCAACTTGGGTGAGAAGACATGCAACGTGTCGGTCATTATTCACCTCTCGCAGTGAGTTCTCCATTGCCTGCATTAAAAGATACGCTATTCCTCCCTGACTATGTGCAACGCAAATATCAAGTGGCATCGGAGCTATACGGTCACGCGTCATGGCTTGGCGCATTAAAATCTTTCCAACCACAGGCCCGTTACCATGGGTTATGATCAATTGTCTTACTGATTGGGTAATAGGAAGTAACGCCCGAGCAGTTTTTGCTGCTATGTTTTTTTGTTCTTCCGATGTACCCGCTATGTCTTCGGGATGGGTTGCATTTCCGCCGATGGCGATGAGAAGTTTTTCTGGAATGGTTACGCTTTTTGGCATAGCGTTTCCTTTTTAGCTATCTATACCCAGTAGTTTCAATGCTGTTCGAGTAGCATCCGCATTCGATTCGGCCACAACGACTCCTGCGGATTTCAGTGTTTTGACTTGTTTTGATCTAATTTGAGGGTCTTCTTCTGTGCCTGTAACTGAAGCGACGACAATTGGCGAAATATCAACAGAAATTTCTGTCAGCATATTAACCAGGTTGCCTGCGGGGTCCGCGTGGGCACCAAATCCAATTACTACATCGACTAAAATAACTCCAACATTACTGTCTTGATGTGCTTGCAGTAATGATTCACACCGGACTTCTGGATCAATCATTGGATGCGGCCGGCCCTGAGTGTACTGGTCGTCACCTAAGTCAATAATTTTATGAATATTTTTACCTTCTGATAAATCTTGCGCTCCCGGAACTTTGGCATTTGATGACACTGCTTCCCCTGCATCAAGCAAAATTAGCTGGGCTTCTGCTGCTAAAGTGCCGCCAGAAAAAAGTCCTCTGATTTGGGTTCGATCTTTGCAAACTTTTAGATCAAAACTTTCAGAATGATTAAATTTAATTCCACCCAGTGCGGTTTGTGCTGTTTCTTCTAGGGTTCGCACGGCGGTGACATTAGGAGGGAGTTGAAGACCAGTTGCTCCAATAAAACACACAGTGAAAGGTTTTTTTGATTGCCCAATACGACCCAAAATCGAGGTAAGGACTTGTTCTCCCGGGGGTTTGGAAATTAGAATAATTTTTTTTGTTCCTTCGTCGTTATCCAGCCGGTCGATAGCAGCAAGTGTTGTGAGACCTCCAATCTCGTCACTTAGGTCTCTGCCCCCTACACCGATGGCATGCGAGATACCTCCCCCATGATTGGAGATAAGAGACGTTACTTCTTGTATGCCTGTACCCGATGCCCCTATGACACCAATATTGCCATTTCTAACTTTATTAGCAAAAGCGATGGGGATCCCATCAAGTATCGCAGTGCCACAGTCCGGCCCCATCATTAAAAGATCTTTTCCTCCTGCCAATTGTTTTAGCTGAACCTCTTCCTCCAACGAAACATTGTCACTAAACATCATTACGTTTAGGTCGTGCATGAGAGCTTTACGAGCTTCAGCCGCTGCAAATTCCCCCGGCACCGATATAAGTGCGAAATTAGCTTTGGGTTCAGCCCTGGCTGCTGCACGAATAGATTTCGGCCGCCAGTCCCTTTCTGCGGTGGTGAAGTTTTCTTTCCCCTTAATTTTTAATTCGGCGACAGTTAGAACTGCATTTGCGGTATCCACGTCAGCTGCCTGAATTGAGAGGATGAGGTCGCCTCCTGTTGCCGCTTTTCCAGTATCTGTTAGCAGACCGGCGTCTTCGAGAATTCGTTTATTTGAAGGGGAGCCCATCATTAAAGCAGCCTCGCTCACACCCACTCTCTCTTTCAGCTCTCGCGATAAGCGCATCAAAGCCACGGAATCTTGGTAAAACCCCTGATAAACCTTATTGAGGGTATAGGCCATTATGAAATACCTAGGTTTTCGGCAAGACGACGAAGAGCATTCTCGAAACAGGTCAATGGTGCGCGCACTATACCCGCCCCAACTTGCCCAACACCTGGTTCCTTGTGGGCTATTCCCGTGTTGATGGTCGGAGAGATGCCTGTATCCACCACAAGACGAATATCAATACCAGTTGGGACCCCGAGATAGTTTAAGCCAGGTATCGTCCACTCATGGTTTTCATCGACACAAATTTCTCCCATAAGCCGCGTATAATTTTCGGCTTCGGAGGCCGCGCCCGCACCGACAAAGCCCGCGACCGCTGGCGCAGCACCCATTGCGAAACCACCAAGTCCAATTGTCTCGATTATTGTGGAATCTCCCATATCGGGATTTGCATCCTCCTTGGTAAATCCGGCAAAATAAAGACCTTCCGGCATCTCTACGGGGGCAGTAAACCATTCACTCCCTGTGCCACTAACGCGAATACCAAAGTCAGTACCATTACGTGCCATGGCAGTAACAACAGAAGATCCCTCAATGTCATAAACTGGATCCATCATGGACTTACCCATCGCCATGGCGATATTGAGATGAAACTGATCGTTAGAACTTATAAATTCGAGAGAGTCAGACAGTGATTTATTATCATCGGCCGTTTTGGCCATTACTCCTGCAATGGCACGAAGTATCAACCCTGAACAGGCTACATTCCGTTGATGCATTTCATCGCCCATCGACAGGCCTCGTGCAATTAGAGGTTTAAGTTCCAGGCCACCCATTTCCCTTAATGCTTTGCCCATCGAAGGTCCAAGGATATCGCGTATCCATGAAAGCCTATGGAGTACTTCTGCATCATTGCCTCCAAACCGCATTACCTTCCCCAAACCTTCATTAATCGCACAATAAGCTCTATTACCAAATGTACGGTTTTCAACAACGAGCATGGGCTGGCTGATTGTGGTAATCCCGGTCATTGGACCCACCGCGTCATGGTGATGGTTGGGATCGAATGTAATTACACCTTCGGCGGCTGATTTAGCCGCCTCTTTTAGGTTTTTGGCCCAGCCTTCGAATACGGTAATTCCCGCAATAGCACCTTGCATGGGACCACACATGCGATCCCAACTGATGGGTGGCCCGGCGTGAAGGATCATTTTATCCGTTAAGTTTGGGACTATGTCTTTCGCATATACAACGTCAACGAGAACCGGGTCAGCCCTCAAAATACGATTAATTGCTTCTTGGTTTGCTTGTTCGATGAGTTCCATTCGGTTTTAGCCTTGATTTAGATACCCAACTTAGATAGCAAATTAGCCAGCTCCGGATTGCCTCCCGCTGATGGTTTCCAATCTAACTGGATTACAGGAGTATTGCATTCCGCAAGTTCATGCGAAAAATTTTCCAATCCAATATTTAGGACAACTATTGGGTTCCCCAATAAATGTTTTTTGTCGTTTTCTATTATGGATGTCATTCCCCCCCCCTGTTAAATTCTTACTCTGCTAGACCAGAGAGACACGCAGCGAGTACTTTTGCGCCGGCCGCTAAATCTGACGCTGAGGCATATTCTGCTTCATTGTGGCTAATACCACCGGCACAGGGTACAAAGATCATGGCTGAGGGACAGTATGATGCCATTATACCAGCGTCATGAAATGCGCCAGAAGGTAGTATAGTGTTTGGATAACCTAAGTCACTTGCTATTTGCTCAATTGCGGCCACAATTTCGGATGTAAATGTTGTAGGTTCCTTATCAAAGGTCTGTAATACTTTAACGTCACAAGGTGGTGCAGCTTTATTGCAGATATCACTAATTTGTTCACTCTTCTCCTGCAAAATATCTTCGTTTGGATGCCGAAGGTCAATTGAAAATATAGCACTGCTGGCTACGGCATTTGGTGAATTGGGTGTAATTACTAATTTACCCACCGTATACCTTAGTATGTCGTCTGGATCTTTCATAACCTTGTTTAATGATGTCAAACAGCGCAAGGCAGATTGAAGAGCATCACGTCTCAATGCTATTGGGGTGGTACCGGCATGGGCAGATTCACCAGTGATTTTTATGCTGAACCGGCGAGATCCCTGGATCCCGTTTACGACCCCAATAATATTTCCTGTGTTTTCAAGAATGGGCCCTTGTTCAATATGCGTTTCGATATAAGCGTTTACAGGTTCGGTAAGCAGGCGTTCGCCATCAACTGATGTGGCCTTCAACGTTCTTGCAAGGGCATCCGAAAATAAGATCCCCTCTGCATCCTTAGTGGATTCAAAATCCGTAACTTCGGCGATACCTGTATATACCATTGAGCCCATACAGCCAGGGTCGAATCGACTACCCTCCTCATTGGTCCATGCCACAACGTCAATCGGTCTCGACGTTCTTATTCCGGCATCCTCAAGTGCTTCGAGCGCTTCCAAGCCTGCTAAGACACCATAAATTCCGTCGAAGCGGCCTCCGCAAGGCTGACTATCCATATGACTGCCTGTCATTACTGGGCTGGCCTTTGCGTCTCTCCCAAATCGCCGGATAAAGAGATTTCCAATTTTATCTTGAGTGACGCCGAACCCACGCGGTTTAGCCCAGCTGATTAACGTTTCACGGGCGGCGATATCAGCATTAGATAGAGCTTGGCGATTTACACCATTTTTTGGAATTGAGCCAAACTCCGCCATTTTTAGGTGCCGAGACCAAAGACGTTCCTCATTGATAAAGGTTGCTAAACTATTTCTTGCGTCTTTTAACGGGCTATTTCTCATGACAAACTGTTTTCAATATTCCCTTGAACAAAAGAAATCGAAGGTCTCTATTACCACTTTCATAAATGATCCGTTGAGCTTCCTCAATCAAAGTGATTTAGGCGCCGAGGCCGTCCGCTCCTTCGCGAAAGTATACCAATCGCCCATCGACAACAGTCATATCTACAGGAATATCTTTTATTTTAGTAGGCTCTACCTCGTGCGGATTTTCCGCTAAAATTGCAAAATCTGCAATTTTACCTACTTCAATGGACCCCTTAATTTTTTCTTCAAAAGCATTATATGCAGCGTTGATCGTAAACATTCGAATTGCTTCATTGACCGTGATCGCCTGATCAATACCAATGGTTTTCCCAGTCCAAGTTTGTCGGGAGACCGCTGTCCCGAGATCTCGAAGGGAATCCAAGGGCCAATAGGCCGGGCCATCCGACCCCGAAGTAATCTGAAGGCCTGCGTCAAGCATCGTTCGGATATTAAAGCTTTCCTCTAAACGCTCTTCGCCAATACATGCAAGTAATGATTCCCAAATATAATGCATGAATGGAATATTTGGTACGGGTAAAATTCCATTACGCTTGATTATTTCCAAGCGATCGTCGTTCACCAGCCAGTTGCCGAGATGTTCTATGCGGTGGCGATGATCTGCGCGCGGGTCATTTTTTAATACATTGTCCAATGACCGCAGCGCCATATCCATTGCAACGTCACCAATTGCGTGAATACAGATACGATGGCCCGCTTTGTGGTACGCGTTTACCGTTTCATCCAACTCATCCTGTTCGATCCTGATTAGTCCTTCGTGACAGGGGTCGTCCACGTAGGGTTCATAAAATTTAGCAACATGGCCTGTAATACCTCCATCGATGGACATTTTGACCCCACCAATACGCAACCAGTCATCTCCAAAGCCTGTCTTGATTCCGAGGTTCAGTAAGCTTTCCTTTTGGATAGCGGCTTCGATAACACGAATAAGCAAACTTACCCTAATGGGTAACTCTCTTGATTGTGCGAGTTCTTGATAGGCTCGGATGGATTCATGATTTGTGACGATGTCATGTATGTTAGTGATTCCGCGAGCAAGACACCGGTCAGAAGCAAAAAGAATACCCTTCTTCATCTGGTCGTAACTATATTCCGGGATAACTGATCGCACTATATATTGAGCGCGTTCTACAAGTTTTCCTGTAAGTTCACCACTTTCATCGAGTTCTATCGCACCGCCGGCTGGCGCTTCGGTGCTTTTATTTATGTTAGCAAGTTCAAGTGCTTTAGAGTTTGCGATTGTTATATGGGCCCCAAAATTAATGGAAACAGGATTATTGGGTGCTGCTGAATCAAGTTCATGCCGATTTGGAAACCGGCCTTCTGGCATTCTGAAATTCTGCATCGGGCTTCCATGGGCAATGACCCAGGTTCCGGGAGCTTGGGATTTGGCCTGCTCTGAAATTTTTTCAACAATTTGTGGAATGGATCGGACATTAGAATAAAAATCACGGCAATCGAGTCGGTGCATCATCGACGCCCCCCCATCTGCAAAATGGACATGTGGGTCAGTAAGGCCAGGGAGAACACAACGACCCTTCAGGTCTATCATCTGGGTTCGACTATCAGCAAGTGAATCTACATCACTCTTTGAACCCACGGCTCCAATTCGACCATTCCAAACCGCAACCGCTTCGGCCTGAGTATTATTCTGGTCCGTCGTAAGAATTGTTCCGTTGGTCAAAATTAAATCCGGGCTCAGTGCGGCTAAGCTCATGACGTTCTTTCCTCCGTATTTGCGGTGCTTTAATCTATTTATTCCAGATTATTGATAACCTTTTCGAGTATATCGATAATTCGGTCGATTTCTTTTTCTTTAATTATTAATGGGGGGGCCAAGGCCATGGTATTTCCTGTCTGGCGCAAGAGTAGGCCTTCCTCAAAACAACCTACAAAACAATTGTAGCTGCGTGGATTGGCATCATTGTCCGGTGGAGCCAGTTCTACCCCAGCAACGAGGCCGATGTTGCGGATATCAATGACATTTTTTGCATTCTTGAGTGAGTGTATGGCCTCTTCCCAATAGGGCGCTAGTTCTGCAGCACGCTCAAACAATCCTTCATTTTTATAAACATCAAGTGTCGCTATTGCTGCAGCACATGCCAAAGGGTGTCCTGAGTAAGTATAACCGTGAAAAAGCTCAATTATGTCTGACGGCCCGTCCATCATTGTATTATAAATCGAGGCTGTCGTGGCTATTGCCGACATAGGAACGGCGCCATTGGTTAAGCCCTTAGCCATGGTCATGAGGTCAGGTTGAACCGAAAACCTCTCGGCCCCAAATGAAGCGCCTGTGCGTCCAAACCCCGTAATGACTTCATCAAAAATTAATAGAATACCATGTCGATCACAGATGGTGCGCAATTGGTCGAGATAATTTACAGGCGGCACAAGAACGCCAGTAGACCCTGCCATTGGTTCTACTATAACAGCAGCAACATTAGAGGCATCGTGGAGGTCTATAACCCTTTCGAGATCTTCAGCGAGTTCTGCCCCCCATTTAGGTTGACCCCGACTAAAAGCATTTTTTTCGAGATTATGAGTATGTGGCAAATGATCGATGCCGCCTAACATGTTACCAAATTGTTTTCTGTTGTTGACGATCCCTCCAACTGCAGTGCCCCCAAACCCTACACCGTGATACCCGCGTTCTCGTCCAATAAATCGGGTACGGCTCCCCTCACCGCGCGCGCGGTGATAAGCCAGAGCAATCTTTAAGGCAGTGTCGACGGCTTCGGATCCGGAATTGGCAAAAAACACATGTTCTAAATTTTGTGGCAAAATAGCGGTCAAACGGCTTGCTAATTCAAATGCCAATGGATGCCCCATTTGAAAGGCGGTTGCGTAGTCCATTTGACCTGCCTGCTCGCGAATGGCAGCCGTGATTGTTTCAGCCCCATGACCTGCATTGACGCACCACATGCCAGCGGCTCCATCTAAGACCTTTCGCCCATCATCTGTGTTGTAATACATACCTTTGGCGCTGACTAACATGCGAGGTGATGCCTTGAATTGCCGATTGGCTGTGAAAGGCATCCAGTATGGATTCAAATCGTTGGTGGTTCTTTGCAAGGAATCTGGCATCAGAAAACCCTATAAATAATGTTGTTTTTACTAATAACTGACATTTTAGCATTATTTAGTTTGGGTGTCGTGGGGGCATTTGATTGAAATTTTTGAGAAAAGTTCCAGACAAATTTTACCTAGGGTGTGACAACCGGTAACATTTGATGAAATAATCAAACCTAAGAATAAAAATTATGTTGATTATGCTCAATAACAGGGATCGACATGGCGGGATTATTACAAATTCGGGATTTAAGGACATCATTTTTTACAAGTGATGGAGAAGTACGAGCAGTTGATGGTGTCACCTTTGACATCGAAGAAGGCAAAACTATGGGGCTCGTTGGCGAGTCTGGGTGCGGTAAAAGCGTGACGGCACTTTCGGTTATGCATCTTCTGTCCAAGGGGGTTGGTAGGGTAGTTGGTGGTGAGATACTTTATCGCGGTCAGAATCTTGCCGAATTTTCCGACCAGCAAATGCGCGATATTAGGGGTAATGAAATCTCGATGATCTTTCAGGAGCCCATGACCTCTCTTAATCCGGTATTCAGTATCGGCGATCAAATAGCTGAGTCTGTTAGGTTGCATCAGGGGGTAAGCAAGAAAGAGGCCCGCGACAGGGCAATAGAAATGTTGCAACTTGTTAAGATAGCGGAGCCGGACAAACGTATAGATGAGTATCCGCATCAACTAAGTGGTGGTATGCGTCAACGGGTCATGATTGCTATGGCCTTGAGCTGTAATCCAAGCCTTTTGATGGCGGATGAACCAACCACAGCACTTGACGTTACCATTCAAGCCCAAATTCTTGAGTTGATTAAAGAGTTACAAGAGCAACTCGGTATGTCTGTTTTGCTGATTACGCATGACCTTGGTGTGGTGGCAGAACAGGCCGATGAGGTTGCTGTCATGTATGCGGGTAAAATAGTGGAACGTGCTAAACCTGAAATTATTTTCGCACATCCTGCACACCCTTATACGGTCGGGTTGATGAACTCTGTTCCAGGTGTGGTCGATAAAAACAAAAAACGTTTGGAGGCAATACCAGGTATTGTACCGAGCCCCTTACATTGGCCCTCTGGCTGCAGGTTTCGCGACAGGTGCTCGCAGGCAGAGGACATTTGTGGCAGCACCCAACCGGACTTGCTTGAGATTGAGGCGGGTCACTGGGTGTCCTGCCTTAAGGTGCCGTTGACAGCAAGTGCGGCATAGGGAGAATTTAGATGGCACTTCTTGAAATTAATAACCTTGTAAAGCATTTTCCAATTTCCACTGGTTTCTTTGGACGGAAAACCGGGGATGTAAAAGCGGTGGATGGTGTTTCTCTTTCGGTGGAAGACGGAGAAACTCTGGGATTGGTCGGTGAATCGGGTTGTGGAAAGTCAACCTTGGGGCGATGTCTCCTGCGGCTGATTGAGCCTACCTCGGGTGAAATTGTTTTTGAGGGTGAGGAAATCACAACAATGAATTTTGAACGCATGAGGGAAATGCGTCGCAAAATGCAAATAATTTTTCAAGACCCTTATGCTTCTTTAAACCCTCGTATGCGGGTCGGTGAAATAATTGGGGAAGGATTGCAGATACACGGTCTTGCTACTGGTGCGGACCTAAAAGACCATGTGATGGGCTTGCTTGAAAAAGTTGGCCTTCGGGAAGAACAATATGATCGTTATCCTCATGAATTTTCGGGTGGCCAGCGTCAGCGAATAGGGGTCGCCCGAGCCCTCGCACTCAATGCTAAATTCATTGTGGCTGATGAAGCTGTATCAGCGTTGGACGTTTCCATCCAGGCACAAATCCTGAATTTATTGCAAGATCTTCAGGACGAGTATGAGCTGACCTATTTTTTTATTTCCCATGATTTACGTGTTGTAGAACATGTCAGCGATCGGGTGGCTGTGATGTATCTGGGGAAAATTGTCGAAATAGCATCTGCTGACGAGATTTATTCTGATGGCCAACATCCCTATACGCGGGCATTGCTCTCTGCAGCGCCAGTTCCAGATCCGACGAAAAAGGTAGAGCGCACGGTATTGCAGGGTGACGTCCCGAGCCCAATAAATCCGCCGTCGGGGTGTAGTTTTCATCCGCGCTGCCCATTTGCACAGAAGATTTGTTCCGAGGAAGAACCACTTCTCGTCCAAGACGGTGATCATGGAGTGGCATGCCACGTTTTTGGTCCAGGTGCGACAGTAAAACCAAATTAAAAAAGATTGGTAGTTTATCTAAAAGGAGGAAGTTTAATGGCTAAGTTGCGACATATCGCCATCAGCGCTAGAGATTTAGAAACCACAGCCCAGTTTTATGAAAGAGCATTTAATATGGAGAGGGTGAGACAATCAAAAGTTGCGATCATGTTGTCTGATGGTGTGGTTTCTCTCGCTATCTTGCATTTACGGTCAAATGATAATGCACCCGATGAACGCGGACCCGATTACATTGGTTTGCATCACATGGGTTTTCTGGTGGATGACGTGCCGACAGCAAGTGAAGCTGTGGAAGAAGCGGGTGGCAAATATCATGGGCAAATTCAAAACGTTGGAGATGGTCCGGAATTCGAAAGAAAATACCGTGATCCCAATGGTGTTGTTCTGGATGTCACAAGTAAGGAGCATGCAACGTCCTCTTGGAGGGTCCCGGTAGAATAATGGTCTAAAATTTTTTCCAAATATTTTCATAGATGAACCAAAGGTCAATCTATTCTAAAAACTCTTTACTTAGCCATTTACCAATAAGACCCAATTCAAAATCATTGTGAGGAAATCCCATTAGTTGTATGCCCATGGGCATTCCCCGGTCTTCGAGCAAGGGTAAATTGTAGCCTGGTGCCCCCAGACATGAAGTAACATCGCCATAGATTGGATTGCCAGTACCAGTGGTTGCCCTGGGTGCCGGCCCCTGTGCGGACAGTAGGATGAAAGCGTCGCCTAATCCTCTTAAGGTTTCAAATTGGTCGCGCAATGTTTGCCGCAATTCCAAACAATGTCTGTAGTCTTCGATCTTCATTGTTTCTCCGTGTGCTATCCGATCTAAAATACCGGATGAGATTAAATGTTCACCCTTGTCGCGTTGCGTTTTGCCAGGCCACTGCATCTCCCAACAAAATAAATCACGTAAAAATTTCGGGATGGTATGGAGTGTCTTTTCGAACGTTTCAACTGAGGAATCATTTTTGCGTGTTATAATCTCAATACCTTTTTCTGATAACAAACCAATAAAGTTTTGAAATATTTCTTTGGTTTCATCCTCTGTGTCCTCCCAGCCCAGGGTGTCGAGGCGGACAAGGCGGTGCGGTTTCTTTGCGGAACTTAACGAGCTTTTTCCATAAAGGCCGGGGTGGCCGGGGTCGCCACCAACAGTCGATGAAATATAAAATGCTGTATTCCAAACATCGTCCAATGAACCGGCATGGACACCAAGTACTGATTGTGATGGTGCCATTGAATGGCCTCCCAACCTGTTCAATGCACCAAAGGTTGGTTTAAGTGCAAAATTGCCACAATATCCTGCTGGTCGCAAGATTGACCCACGCACCTGACTACCACTGCCAGCGGGAACCATCCCAGCGCCAACAGCAGCAGAGGTGCCGCTCGAAGACCCGCCCGGTGTGCGCGTAATATCGAAAGGGTTTCTGGTCGGTCCGGCATCTCTTGATCCAAACTCGGTCGTTACTGTTTTTGCTAGGATAACTGCACCACCTTCCCGTAAGGATCTTGCATGTGCACAATCCTTGTCACCACCATAACCTCGCATCGCCGGACTACCGAGCTCCGTGGTCATACCTTTTACCTCGTATAAGTCTTTAACGACGAATGGCATCCCATCAACTATGGAAAGGGGTTTGTTATTTTGGTAACGTGTCGTGGCTTTATCTGCAGCTTTGCGTGCGACTTCCCTGTCCATTGCCACAAAAGCCATTACATTTGGTTCACGTGAAGAAATAGTCTCCAGGCAGCGTTCAAGATAAGCGCGTGGAGTATCAAGGCCATTCAGAAAACTCGGAACGGCATCATGCCAAGTAATTAGTTCCGAAGATTTTGGATCATACTTCCCCGTTGAAAAAGCTTGGGTCGTATCTGGTGCCATGACGCTTCCTCCATATTATACTTAATCCATGAAGCCTACTGTTTTTAGAGAAGAAACAAAATGGCCTGTTGGAATTTCATATTAAATCGTGGAGTTAATAATGAGTGAAGAAGATGTAGTCATATTGCCGGATGATAACTGTATTTTGCCCAAAGAGGTTGTTACCGCGATAACAGAATGTGACGCGTTTCCTGAAACAACCGGCTTTTCCGAATCGATTGAATTCATTGATTTTGAGCATTACGGAAAATCATTCACCCAGGTCTTGACTACTTTCAAACCTGATATTCCAAGACTTCATAACGGCCGAGAGATAATACTGGTTTGCGGTGAAGGGGGTAAAGACAACGGCAATGGTTTCATTGAGACATATGAAAAAAAGCCCGGTATGGCTCCGTGGCTTGCAAGCCGGGGTGTCACTGTAGCAATTGTGCCTAGACTTGGCCGCTGGAATTTCTTTGATGAAGGTGGCAGCTGGATAAATATTCCGCTCGGAGAGCGCATGCCGGTATATGATCGCAAGCAGGCAGAATATTGGTCAAAAGACAGCTACACAACTCATGCCTCTAAGGGCCAGGCAAGCCCAACCGGGAGTGATACCTATCGGTTGCCGGTTGAGGGAACAGACCTTTACGAACATATGCTTGCGGCAACGCCGGATGCCATTGTTGAAGGATATCGGCGAGGTGCGGAACGCGTACTCGACAATCACAAGGAGCCACGCCAAAATATTTTATTACTTTTTTGGGGATTTTCCACGGGCGGACCTTTTTTGTGGGCGCTGTGTCGACATCTTATTCCTGATGGGACGCTCGGTTGGGGTATGTCCAATAATCCTGCCGCTTATTTGTATAGTCGGGCGAGCACCGACAATCATGACTGGCCTTATGAAGATTCTTGTTTGAGGGTCAGAGAACGGGGGCGCCCAGATTTTTTATTCTACACGGCGCATATTAGTGATGAGTTACGGGAGGAATGGTTCCAGGAATCAATGCATGCTCCGAATTTTAAATCCATTGAAGATGTTTTCATGCATTACAACATTGCCGCTTTAACGGAGCACACCACCCGTCTCTGGCAATCGGAGTTTTTACCCGAAAAAGACCGACGAGGAGGATTTGCCGAATTTTTGAAAAAGATATTAGATCCTCTTTATCCTGCCGCGCAATTGCGTGATGTCTCGGTGTTTGAAATGAACGGAACGCTTGATCAGGTGATACAGCCTTGGAAGGTTGATGCCGCTCGACGAGTTTCGGAGCGGTATTGTAAGAGGTACAGGGTTGCCCGATTAGAGAATTTTCGCCATGACATCCAGCACGACACCTGCAAAACCGTAGGCCGAATTTGGCTTAAATTGATCGAAAGTAATTACTACAATTAGTTTTAACAATTTTCTACACAAGACTCGCCACCCTTAAATTACCATGCTAGCATCGCGGGAAATAAGTTAGAAAAGCTCCAATAACGGGGCAATATAGGCGTCAAAGGGAGGCGCTGTTGGCTGCTACTGATGTGAAAACGATGGGTAGTACCTTTGGAGGATGGGAACCCCCTGTTCGGATCGAAAAGGATGAACTCATCCAAATTTCGGATGGTCTACTCTCCGAACCAGACATTCCCTATGCAGAAACTGAGGATGTCTTTCGCATTCATTCCAACGGATTGGATTGGGACATTGGCAACTTTGTCTACGAGCCCACCGATGATTCAAAAATTGCGATTGGGCCTGACGGCAAAAAGCTGGCAATTTTAATGCTTCATGGTGGTGCATCAGATTGGCGTTCAATCGAGCGCTTGGCTAGAACCTTTTGTGGGAAAAGAGGTTATAAAGTTTGCAACATGACATATCCCGGTCGGTTTTATTTTGATGATCCAGAACACAATTGGCCAGGCGATACATTCCATGGAGATGACACTGTTCGCACGCCTGTTTGGTTGAAGGGCGAGACAATCACGTCAGATCAGTATGATGTTAAGGTTGATGCCAGCCATAGAGAGATTTATGGATCGCGTCGTTATGCCGTATCCAAACCAGGCACACTTTTTCATGTTCGTATGGGCGCCTGGCCAAAGGCTATTGTTGATGCGATGCTGAATATTTGTGCTCGTCATTTTCCGCCAGATGAATGGTCAATTTATGTTCATGGTCATTCAACGGGTGGGCCATTCGTCCATACTACGATGCAGAGGGTCGAGAATGTCCGGGGTTTGATTGGAATTGAAAATTCACCTTTCGGACAATTTTTTAATGAGATGACCAAGCATGATTGGCCCACTCCATTCAACTATGTATTAATAAGGGATTGGCGGGAATTAGCACGGTATAAGGGTGCGGAGCTAGCCCTGGCAGAGGGAGAAAAGCCGCTTTTTCGATTGGCACAGGTTATGGAAGAACTTTACGAGCAGTGGGATGCTTCCAAGCGTTTCCCCCAGTTTAAGGCTGAAAACTGGTATCATAACCGCACACCCTCATGTCTTACCGAGGCGGCAGAAGTAGCAGCAGAATACCAAGGCTTTGATAAGGAGGAGACCGAAGCCCTGGTGAAAGAATATCTTGACTATGGCGTGCCGCTGGAAGGTGAGGGTGTGAAGCGGGTGCCTAACTTGCTGCATGGTATATGCGATTTTAGTCGGGACCATACGGTGCCGACGTATGAATTTTTAACTGAACGATATGCGAGGGTCAACCCGGCCCCCAGGTTTCGTTACATCCAGCTCGGCACAGGTGTGCATTCCTACTGGCGGACAGAGGATGGCCTTCCAATGGGTGTCTGCCCGGTGGTTACCAAGCTTTGGCATGAGGCCATTATGAATGGTTATTTTGATCAAGAAGAGAAAGGCTAACTAAACTACAAAGGGAGGGGAAGAAAAAGAGATGAGTTTATTATCAAAGTTGAAATTTGTAATTACGGCTGCGATCGTCACCGCGGTGATGTCTATGATGGCGACGACCGCGATGGCCCAAAAGAAGGTGGTTATAGGGGCCACCGGTAATATTTATGGTTGGAACCCTTATCAGGACTCCGCCGCTCAGATGTACGGGATCTGGTGTAACGTTTACGGATGTTTATGCCGCTACGATTTTAAGAAGGCGGGCTATTCACCGATGTTGGCAAAAAGTTGGAGTATTAACCCGAAAGATCGGAATGAGTGGACTTTTAAACTTCGCAAGGATGTAAAAAGCCATTCTGGTGCCAACCTGACAGCGGCTGATGTTGTGCATACGATTAATCGTATTAAAACGGATAAACAAAGCTCGCAGAAACAAAATGTACGACCATTAAAAAAAGCGATTGCAGTTGACAAACATACCGTCAAATTAATCACTAAAATCCCGACTGCGCATCTACTTCAGCATGTTTGTGATATCTATGCGATTACTCGTAAGGCAGTTTTTGACAAACATGGTCCAAGAAAAGCTGACAGAAAATATCCGGATGGATTTGGTCCTTATAAACTTGATCGCGTTGTTATCGGTGAGCAGGTTATTACCCGTCGCGCCAAGAATAGCGTGTTTGGCAATAAAGATAATCCGGATATCTTGATCTGGAAGAAAATGACCGAGGTTGAGCAACGGGTTACAGCCTTGTTGAATGGTGAGATACAAATTGCACAGTTTATCCCGCCACATCTCATGAAAAGAGTTGAATCCGGTAAAAATACCAAACTGTCTTACACGGATTCAGTTGAAATTATGATGCTGTTGATGAACCCATCATTTAAACCTTGGGCTAATAAAAAGCTGCGTAAGGCCGTTGCTCACGCCATTAACCGTGATCAGATAATTAAGACTATTTTGCAGGGAATGGCGAGAAAACTAAAGGGTGCCATTGGCCCCGGTCAGATCGGATACGATGCCGCGCGTTCAGAAAAATTTGATCTTAAATATGATCCGGCTTTGGCCAAGAAACTTGTAAAAGAAGCGGGATATCCAAATGGTGTAGATGTAGAAATGTCGACACCGGTTGGGCGTTATGTGAATGATAAAATCATTTCGCAGGCTATTGTTCCCATGCTTGCAAAAGTGGGTATCCGGGCAAAACTATTAACTCCGGAATGGTCTACTCAGTGGGCTAATGTTCGAAAGGGTAAGCGTTCCTTCTTCTATCAAGGACGTGGTTCAGTCATCGATCCCGGGCCAGCACTGGCGCAATATTTTAAGACTGGTGTATCACCACGGATTAAGTACTCGAATCCAAAATATGACGCATTATTTGATGAAGTTGCTAGGGAATTCAATCCAAAGAAACGGCAAAAATTAATCAATGATGCAATTGCAATACTTGTTGAGGATGTGCCTGCCGTGTTCATGTGGCGTCACAAGTTAGCATATGGCGTCGCGAACAATGTGAGCATCTCGCCGCCTGCCAACGGCCGAATTTATGGTGAGAATATCCGTATAAAATAGTGTTGTGAGAAGAGTTGTTGGATAAGGGGCCCGCCCGTCTAGGGTGGGCCCTTATATCTGGCCTAATTGAGGTTTTCCGATGCCAATGACAAAAAAAGGAAAATTTATCACCGTCGATGGTGTAAAAACTCACTTCTATGAAAAGGGTCGAGGACCGACGATTGTTCTGGTTCATGGCGGTAATTTTGGCTCAAAGGAGGCATCAGGTAATAGCTGGACGTGGAGCCGCAACTTTGATTATTTAGCCAGGAATTATCACGTCGTAGCGGTAGATAAACTTGGTCAGGGTTATACCGGTAACCCAAAATGCGATGCCGACTATACAATGCATGCCGTGGTCCAGCACCTTGGTGGATTTCTTAATCAAAAGGGGCTTAAGGACTGCCATCTCGTTGGTCACTCGCGTGGAGGTTATGTGACCGCACGGTTAACGCTCGAACAGCCCGAATTGGTGGCTTCCTGCATTTGTGTAGATAGTAATACATTAGCGCCGGGTGTTGGAATGAATGAGGTGGTTCTTGCTAATCCCCCACACCCGCCACTAAGTCGTGAATGCCAAAGATGGGTGTTGGAACGATATTCATATGGTCACGAACACATCGATGATGACTGGCTAGATGTCTTGATCGATGTTGGTAAGCAGGCCAAACATAAAAGAGCTGTTTCGAAAATGGAGAAACAAAAACTTAAAACGCGGCAGTTTTTACCTGGCCTTTCCGCAGACCGTGCGGATACTTTTTCTCGTATCCGCGATATCGGCATGAGGCGTCCGACAATGGTTATGTGGGGATATAACGATCCAACTGCTCTATTGGAACAAGGACAAAGACTATATGACCTGATTGCTTCAACCGAACGCCGGGCTTACATGCACATTCTTAATCGTGCGGGTCACTTCTCCATGCGTGAACAGGCTGATAATTTCAATGCTGTACTCGACGGATTTGTTAAAAGTGTTATTCAGTAATGCTTAAGGAAGATGGAAAGTTTGTCGATGCCTCGGCCGTAAAAACCCATTACTACGAAAAGGGTTCGGGTCAGCCGCTTGTACTTTTTCACGGTGGAGCTTTTGGCCATCCGACGGCTGCAGATAGTGCGTGGGATTGGAGTACCAATTTTAACGCTCTCGCGGAACGCTACCGTGTGATAGCCGTTGATAAGCTTGGTCAGGGTTTTACGGATATCCCGAAATCTGATGCAGATTACTGCATGTCAGCCGTTGTTGAGCACGCAGCAAATACACTCCGTGCTCTCAATTTGGGTCCGGCGGATCTTGTGGGACATTCTCGGGGAGGATATTTGGTTTGCCGTCTTACACTCGACTACCCTGAGATGGTTCGGAGTTGTACAATTGTGGACAGTAATACTAGTTCACCCGGTGTTGAGCTAAACAATATTGTACTAGGTAATCCACCGGAGCCACGCCTATCACGTGATAGCCACCATTGGATATTTGAACATTATTCCTATAGCCCTCACCATATCTCAAGCGATTGGCTTGACGTCTGTTGTGAGGTTGCTAGTCGCCCAGAATATCACCTGGCCTGGGAGAAAATGGAAACCCAAGGATTGAGACTCAAGCAGTTCTCCCCTGGCCTTGCTGCGGACAAGTCCAAAATGTTTGCCATGTTGCGAGATGAAGGATTGAAGAGGCCAATCCAAATCATTTGGGGAAAAAACGACCCCACTGCCTCTATTGAACAAGGTTGGGCACTTTGGGATTTGATAGCCAAACATAGTTCAGATGCGAAGTTTCATATTCTTAATCAGGCAGGACATTTTTCTTATAGGGAACACCCAAAAGAATTCAATGAGCTAATACATGCCTTTGTGCAAACCTGCGGGGACAGCTGACGTGTTCTATATCATTCATTCAAGGCACTTATCTCCGGCTTATGCATGTTTTCCTATGGAGTGCAGTAAAGGTGTTTAGCTATATCATACGTCGGATGATTGGCACGATGCCGGTAATGCTGTTGATCTCGTTACTGGTGTTCATGCTTGTGCAGGCTGCACCCGGTGATCCGGCAGATCTTCTTCTATCTGATGAAGCATCGAAGGAAGATATTGAAGAAGCCAGGCAACGTTGGGGTCTAGACCAACCAGTTTATATTCAATATTGGCGTTTCCTGGTTTCTGCATTGCAGGGGGATCTCGGTATGTCATTCCGATATGCTGACCCTGTTCTTCTTCTCATTGTTGAACGACTTCCAGCTACAATCGAACTTGCCTTCTTCTCTATCGTAATTGCTATCATTGTCGCATTACCACTTGGAGTTTGGGCTGGTGCTAAACCAAATTCCTGGATTGATAATTTGGGTTCGGTTGTGGGCTTCTTCGGTATCAGTATGCCGAATTTCTGGTTTGGTATCATGCTGATCCTTGTAGTTTCTGGCGTCTTTAATTTGCTACCGTCTGCTGGGCGGGAGACCTACGGTATTCCGAGCGATCCCATCACAGGGTTTTATATTATCGACAGTATAATACACGGCAACTGGACCGCTGCCTGGGACGGACTGAAATATATAATCTTGCCCGCTACGGCGCTCGGTACAAATATGATGGGCATAATGATGCGCGTCACGCGTTCATCGGTGTTGGAGGTTATGCATGAGGATTATGTCACTACAGCACGGGCGAAGGGTATCAAGGAAAGCTTGGTGTTATGGCACCACGCGGTGCGTAATGCTTTAATTCCAATAATAACTGTCGTTGGGCTTGAGTTGGGGACTTTGCTATCTGGCTCGATAATTGTCGAGACCGTCTTTTCTTGGCCAGGTGGTGGTTCATTGTTGATCTCTGCGATAACAGCACGAGATTACCCTCTGATCACTGGGACGGTGCTTTGCTATACCTTTGCCTTTGTCATGATCAATTTCATTATTGATATTCTTTATGGGTTTATTGATCCGAGGATCCGCTTTGACAAATAGTCCCTCAACATATCCTGTTAAATCTTCATCGGATACCCGGGCATCCGATCTTAGAAAGGCTATCAGGCCTTGGTTAAAGCCAAAAATCATTATGGGCGGTAGCCTGGTGTTTCTCCTGGTTTTTATGGGTGTTTTTGCTCCGCTCATCTCACCCTACGATCCCAATTTGCAGAATCTGACCAATACCTTGAAAGCACCCCAATGGTGGGGCGGCCTCCATTTTCTTGGAACAGATCATGTTGGTCGAGATATTTTAAGCCGAATTTTTTACGGCGCGCGAATTTCATTGGTTATTGCAGGAACGGTAGTAATCATCTCTGGGGTGATCGGCGTTGGTTTAGGAGCAATCTCGGGTTATTTTGCCGGACGCACTGATTTCTTCATACAGAAATTGGTGGAAGTGATATGGGCGTTTCCACCTCTTCTTCTTGCCATCGCTGTTCTTGCCTTCTTCGGTCAGGGGTTGTGGATATTAATCGCGGCACTGGTTGCACAGCGATGGATTCCCTACTGCCGTGTCTCACGTGGCCAGGCTTTATCCCTGCGGACACGAGACTTTGTTGATGCTGCCCGATCTCTAGGTGCACGTGACACCCGGATCATTGTTAAACATATTCTTCCTAACCTGATGCAGGCGGCGATGGTCATCGGAACTTTTGCTATGGCTACCGCCATTATTTCTGAGGCAAGTCTTAGCTTCCTCGGGCTTGGAGTGCCCCCGGAGATTCCAACCTGGGGTAGTATGCTTGCCGATGGGCGGGCCTATATTAGTACGTCTTGGTGGCTCGCTCTTTTTCCAGGTTTGTGTATTTTCTTTACTGTTTTGGGGATAAATCTTTTGGGTGATGGCATGCGTGATATATTTGACCCGAGGTTAAAACGATCTGGATCGGGTGTCGGCTGAGCCCCAGACTAGAATGCGGAGGTTTTTAGATGCTTTCCCATGAAGACAATGAACGATTAGTTTGCACCGGTCCTGGGACTCCAATGGGCGATTTGATGAGGCGCTACTGGATACCTGCAGTCTTTTCTCATCAAATTGAGAAGCCGGACTGCCCGCCGGTTCGGGTTGGCTTGCTGGGGGAAAAGCTCGTGGCCTTCCGTGACAGCGAGGGGACGCCGGGACTGCTTGATGAAAGTTGTCCTCATAGGACGGCTTCAATGTTTTTCGGACGCAATGAGGATTGTGGTCTCCGTTGTGTCTATCATGGCTGGAAGTTTGATGTTAATGGCCGGTGTGTTGACTTGCCAAGCGAGCCCGCGGGAAGCACTCTGCAGCGGAAAGTAAGGATTAAGGCATATCCTTGCTGTGAAGAGGGCGGCATAGTCTGGGCCTATATGGGGCCTCCCGAATTTCAACCCGAATTTCCTGAATTGGAGTGGGCGATGGTTCCAGCTTCACATCGTTATGTAACGCGTCACATTCAAGAATGTAATTGGCTGCAGGGCCTGGAGGGTGGTTTTGATACCAGCCATCTGGCTTTTTTACATACCGGTGATGCGCCACCCAACAGAAATATTGTTCCGTCACAATATGCTGTGGTCCCGACTGACTTTGGGTTTATGGCGGGCACCGGACGCGTATTGAAAAAAGGCGAAGTGTTATGGGCATCTAACTTAATGTGTATGCCGTTTCATAAAATTTTTGCAACCAAGCCTGAGGCTGCCCATATGTGGGTTCCAATTGATGATCAAAATACGATGCTTTACAGCGTTGATTATTGGCCAGATAGACCATTAACTGATGAGGACCTAGCACGGACCAAGAATTTCAACGGTATCCATGTAGAAAATATTCCTGGAACTGATATTCCCATTCATAATAAAAATAACGATTACAATATTAATCGGGAGCTTCAAGCGAGCGGCAAATCATACACCGGCATGGTTGGGCTAGGGGTTCAGGATTCTAGCGTTCAAGAGTCTATGGGCCCAATAGCGGATCGCACGATAGAGCATCTTGGTGTAAGTGATACGGCTATAATCCAAATTCGGAAATTATTGTTACAAAGCTTAAAAGATTTTAGGGATGGTAAAACACCACCGGGGCTTGATCCTGAGAGTTATCGGGCACGTTCAACTAGATTTACCCTTTCTGATGATGTTTCTTTCGAAGAGACAATTACTGAACAGTTAAAACGCGATTACGGGTTAGTCGCCTCGGAATAGGAAAGGCTTAATGATGAATGGCGCAGCTCTCGTTGCGGAAATTTTAAAAAGAGAGGGAACGGAGTTTCTATCTTGCTATCCGAGGAATCCTCTTATTGAAGAATGCGTGAAGGTTGGAATTCGACCGATTTTGTGCAGGCAAGAACGTGTTGGTGTAGGGATTGCCGATGGTTATTCTCGGGTGATGCGCGGGAAGGCCAATGGTGTTTTTGCCGCTCAGGCTGGTCCTGGTATAGAAAACGCCTTTCCTGGGATAGCCCAAGCCTATACGGAAAATGTTCCAATATTGATTTTACCTGGTGGACTAGGGTCGGCTCGGCAATATAGACATCCAAGTTTCAGCGCAGTAGATGTTTTCGCTCCAGTAACAAAGTGGGCGGCACGCGCGCATTCTGTGGATGTGATCCCGGGATTAATGCGACAGGCATATCATGCAATGCGGACAGGAAAAGGAGGGCCAGTTCTCGTCGAGATTCCACTGGAGGTGTGGGATCAGGAATATAACGATGAGCTGGATTACAGCCCTGTTCGTTCCTATCCAATAGCACCTGAACGCCAAGCTATTGAAGAAGCAGCAAAGATATTACTAGAAGCCGAAAACCCCATTTTGTGGGCAGGGCAGGGGGTCCTTTATGCGGAGGCCAGTTCCGCGGTAACTGAACTCGCGGAAACCATTCCGGCGCCGGTTATGATGACGAACCCGGGTAAGAGTGCGGTTGCTGAAAATCATGCACTCGCCTTGGGAAGTAGCACAAGATCTCGCCCACGAATGGTTTCACATTTTATGGATCGAGCCGATGTTATTTTTGCGATTGGATCAAGCCTGACGATTACCAATTTTGGACCAAAAGTACCCCCTGGAAAACGAATTATTCACTCTACGATTGATCCATCCGACATAAATAAAGACTATTTTGCCGAGCATGCTGTAATTGGTGATGCCAAGTTGGTCGCCGAAGCCTTAATCACTGAAATTAAAGTTCAGCGAGGCGAGGAAGTAGAAGGTAAGAGGCAAACCTTGGTGAACGAAATTAAATCAGTTAAATCCTCTTGGCTCGGAGAATGGGCTAAACACAGGACTTCCGATGAAGTGCCAATAAACCAGTATCGGGTCATCCAAGACCTGATGGACACCCTCGATTTGGAAAACGTTATTATAACCCATGACTCTGGAAGCCCCCGTGAGCAAATGATGTCGAGCTGGGAGAGTACAGAACCTGGCTCTTATATTGGGTGGGGTAAGTCAACTCAGCTTGGCTATGGGCTCGGCCTTAATATGGGAGCGAAATTAGCGGCACCCGATAAAATTTGCATTAATGTGATGGGTGATGCAGCGATTGGTATGACCGGAATGGACTTGGAAACTGCTTCACGTAATGGCATCGCGACACTTACAATTGTTTTTAATAACGGTGTAATGGCTGCCGAGCGCGATGTTCTTATTTTGGCGACCGAAAAATATAATTCCATGGATGTTGGCGGAAATTATACAAAGGTCGCTGAAGGTCTTAATGTTCAATCGCGCCGCATTGAGCGGCCCGAGGATATAATTCCAGCAATCAAAGATGCTGTAACAACAATTAAAGGCGGCAAACCATATCTCCTCGAATTTATTGTAAAAGAAGGGTATGACTTTTCCCGGGATAAAGTTGCTGGGCTCTAAATGTTTTTATCCATCGCGGAAGGCATCCATCATTGGCTTTTGCTGCCCCCCGTCAATCTCAATCATCGTGCCGTTTACGAAATGTGCTAGAGGTGAGGCGAGATACGCAACGAGATTTGCAACCTCCACTGTTTCTGCAATACGGCCAAGCGGGATGCTGCGTGGTGCGAGCTGATCGGCTTCTTCATAACTAATTTTCATATCTCTAGACATACCCTTGACGAGCCCGGTCCAACGCTCGGTTCTGACGGGGCCCGGATTTACAGCAACGAAACTTATATTGTCTTTTCCATATTGTCCGGCCAGTGAGATTGTTAAATTTTGTCCTGCAGCATTTGCAGCGCCCGGCGCAATTTCCCAATATGAATGCTTAATCCCGTCATTCCCAATTAAATTGACAACACGCCCGCCGCCTTTCTTTTTTAAATGAGGCAGGACCGCACGTGTGCAACGGACATATCCAAAAAATTTTAGTTGTAGCGCTTCTTCCCATTGTTCGTCGGAAAGGTACTCTAATACACCACCGGTGGCTGCACCCGCATTATTAACAAGAATATCAACACCATCCAGAGACTCAACGGCCTCATCAATGAAAGCGTTTGCTTGTTCTGTGTCGGTAAGGTCCGCGGTTATCGGAATAATGTTTCGGCTGGTAGTTTTAGCAATTTCTGCAGCAGTATCTTCGAGAGGCCCTTTCCGTCGGGCACATATTGCAACATCAACGCCTTCCTGAGCTAAAACCAGCGCGATTGCTTTACCAATGCCCTCACTTCCACCTGTTACAATTGCCTTTTTTCCCTTAAGTTGAAGATCCATTGCCCTGTCTCATCCATAAAGTTTCCCAGTTGATGAAGAGATAATGTCTCTTTTTTGCTGTTCGGGGAATGCTTTTTTATAAAATTTCTCGATCGAACCGTTGTTCAGCCGATAACCATTGAAGTACCTTATTATTATGGTGAGAGGTTTGACTTATGAATCAGACAAGTCCAATTCGATATATTGGTGAATCAGTTCCGCGAATTGAAGATCGACGGCTTTTGACCGGCGAAGGGCAGTTCGTTGATGATGTGACAATGCCAGATTTATTGCATATGGCAATTCTGCGTAGTCCGCTGGCACATGCGAGAATAAAAGCCATTAGTCTTGAAAGTGCTAGAGCGATGCCGGGTGTGGTGGATGTATTTTGTGCCTCGAATATCGATTTTCCGTTACCGGATATTCCGCTTCGATTGGCACCATTCAAAGGCTTTGAACGATTTCTTCAAAAACCGCTTGCGATCGATAAAGTACGTTATGTAGGAGAGCCTGTAGCTGTCGTAATTGCGGAGAGTCGTTATTTGGCTGAGGACGCTATCGCAGCGATAACCCTTGATCTAATCGCCTTACCGGCAGTGACCAGCGTTAAAGAAGCAGAAGCGGGTCATGATTTATTACACGACGCTGCAGGCGAGAATATCGGTGCACAATACACGGTAGAGCGCGGAAATATCGATTCGGCTTTTAAGAATGCTCCATATGTGCGCCGTGAACAATTTGTCACTAATCGTCACGGAGCATGTCCTTTAGAAACTAGGGGTCTGATTGGAGAATGTGCTCCACATTCCGGTGCGTTACGCCTTACCGGAGCTGCAAAGGTTACATATTTTAATAGACGTCATCTGGCTGCTGCATTTGGTCTCAAAGAAGAACAGGTGGAATTGATAGAACTGGATGTTGGTGGTGGCTTTGGTGCGCGTGGTGAACTTTACCCCGAAGATTATTTAGTATTGATTGCTGCTAAACGTGTCGGCAAGCCAATAAAATGGATAGAGGATCGTCGGGAGAATCTCATGGCCTGTAACCATTCCCGTGATATCACCTGTGATCTCGAAATTGCTGCGACGCTCGACGGCACTATACTTGGAATGCGCTGTAAAGTGCTTGGTGATCTTGGCGCATATATTCGTACGAATGGCGGGGTCATACCCTCGAAGGCAGTCCAGTTTTTGCCAGGCCCTTATCGAGTGCCAGCGTTTGTTGCTGAAATGAAGGCGTTAGTCACCAACAAAACACCAGTCGGGACTATGCGTGGCCCAGGCCGATTTGAGGCAACGTTTTGTCGAGAGCGGATTTTCGATATGATGGCCCGAGACCTTGGTATTGATCCGGCTGCTCTTCGTTTAAAAAATTTATTGAAACCAGAGGAACTTCCGTATCGGATTGGCGAACTTATACCGGGTGATACAGATGCAACTTTTGATGAAGGAAATTATGGTTCCGCTTTTAATAAATTATTGGAGCTAATCGATTATGAACATTGGAAGACGCGGCAAGGGACTGATCAGAACGGTAAGCTGATGGGTCTTGGCGTGGCTGTTTTTGTAGAGAGTAGCGCGGGCGGCCCCCCGGAGACTGCGCGGATAACTGTCTTACATGATGGTAGTATCGAATTGCGGACCGGCGCGTCTTCCGTAGGCCAGGGTTTGGAGACCGGCATGGCTCAGATTTGTGCTGAATTTCTCGAGACAAATATCGATAAAATTATAGTCAAACACGGTAGCACAAATCTTTTGGGAGCAGGCGGTGGTACATTCAATAGTCGTTGCACGGTAATGGGTGGAAATGCAGTAAGGGAAGCTGCCAAGTTATTAAGGGTAAGGGCGTTGGAGCTGGCAGCGTTACGTTGGAATGTAGCGTCAAGCGATCTAGAATACGGGTCAGCGGCTGTTAAACGGGATGATGGCGAACAGTTTACACTGTCTCAGCTGGCAGCATTTGCGATTGCCCGAGACAACACCTCCCTATCCGCTGACGGGAGCTTCAGTAATGACGGAAAGGTCTCCTACTCTTACGGTGCACACGCCGCCCTTGTCTCAGTAGACATCGAGACCGGTGGACTGGATTTGATCAAATATGCGTTAATAGAAGACATTGGCCGGGCACTGAA
>CAZCKO010000022.1:25806-30102 GCA_964499275.1 uncultured Rhodospirillaceae bacterium | reverse complement strand
GATTACTCCGATCTCGGCCCCATCCCCAGTAACACCCGCCGCTTTTAGAGCCGCAGTCGTAGCTCGGTAGCAAAGCCCTTGAGAATTAGGCACGAGATCCACCCAACTTTGGCACCTGATTTCAAAATTTATAGAGAGCGACTTAACCAATATTTCAGTCAATTTTTTCTCATAAAGGATTACTCTTTTGTGATGTTTGGTCTTTTTCATAAGCTTGTACGATATTGGTAACTAACCGATGCCGCACCACATCCTCACTGCCAAATCGAACAACACCAACATCCCCGATGTCGCTCAAGATATTTACCGCATGAGTTAAGCCCGATACCACACCTGATGGTAAATCAACCTGACTAGGATCACCGGTTACAACCATTTTAGAGCCCTCTCCAATTCGCGTTAGAAACATTTTCATCTGTGTCCTAGTTGCATTTTGAGCCTCATCGAGAATGATGTAAGCCTGCGAGAGAGTTCGTCCACGCATAAATGCAAGGGGCGCCACTTCAATTTCTCCCGAATTGAGCCTATTCATAACCTGATCCACAGGCAACATATCATGGAGTGCGTCAAAAAGTGGGGCCAAATATGGGTCGATCTTTTCCCGCAGATCGCCCGGCAAAAATCCAAGTCTTTCTCCAGCTTCTACTGCTGGCCGTGCTAGAATTATGCGATCAACTACACCCGAAATAAGCATTGAAACAGCCTTGGCCACTGCGAGATAGGTCTTACCTGTACCGGCGGGGCCGATACCAAAAACCATCTGTTCTTCGGAAAGGGCCCTAATATATTCTAGCTGTCCCAATGAACGGGCGGTATGAATGCCCCTCGGCGTATGTATGGAGAGATTGTCTTTAAACTTTGACTTCATTCTACCCTTGATTCTATCATCACTTGCCAAACGAATTGCAGCATCCACCTCAGCACTATCCACCGTAAGGTCCTTTTCCAGCCGTTGATATAAAGCGTTAAGGGTTTGTGCTCCCAGCGCAACAGCGGATTTTTCGCCCGCAATCGAAACTCTATTACCTCTCGACGAAATACGGAGTCTAAAACTCTCCTCTATCCTTGCAAGATGCCGATCATGTTCCCCAAATAATAAAGGCAACAATCGATTTTCGGAAAACCATAGAACAGTGGTATCCCTGACAATAGAATTCGAGGATTTCGCTTGATTTTGAAATGAAATTTTGGAATTCAACGGCCTACGCCCCCTCAAAAATTTCCTCAGTTTGCAAAGCAGGGGTCTCTAAACTACCCGTTAGAGAGTTGCCAAAAGCCTCAGTAACACGGACGGGTAGAATTTTTCCAAAATAATTGTCAACTTCCTCAGCTTCTTCGCAATTAACATACACCGCTTGCATATACGGTGAGCGCCCAGCGATTTGTTTAGGAAATTTACCTCGTCGTTCAAAAAGAACTGGGACCAATTGCCCTGTAAATTGATCGTTAAATTTTAATTGTTGTCGATTTAGTAGATTTTGAAGGATCTTGAGACGCTGAGCCTTTACTTCCTCCGGCACCTGTCCACCCATATCCGATGCTGGGGTGCCAGGCCTTTGGCTATATTTAAAAGAATAAGCCTGAGCAAATCGGACAGATTCAACTAACGCTAATGTGCAATCAAAGTCTTTTTCTGTTTCTCCTGGGTGTCCAACAATAAAGTCAGATGACAAAGCAATGTCTGGCCGCACGGAGCGAAGCTCCTCTATCACTTTTATATAATCATCTACCAAATGTTGACGGTTCATAATAGAAAGAATTTCGTTAGATCCCGATTGTATCGGCAAATGTAAATAGGGCATAAGCTCAGGTAGATCGCCATGGGCAGCAATTAACTCCTTATTCATATCTTTAGGGTGTGACGTCGTATATCTAATCCTCTCCAGGCCATCAATTTTAGCCAGTTTTCGGATCAAGCCCGCAAGGCCATTTTCATCGCCATGATAAGCATTCACATTTTGGCCAAGCAACGTAATCTCCACTACACCGCTCTCTATTAGTTGCCTTGCTTCATTAACAATAGAATCTATGGGGCGCGAAAATTCGGCACCCCGAGTGTAAGGAACTACGCAAAAAGAACAAAACTTGTCACATCCCTCTTGTATTGTTAAAAATGCCGACGGGCCTTTTCCGCGAACGTCAGGCAAGAAATCGAATTTTGACACGGCAGGAAAATTTGTATCGATTGCACGTTTCTTGGAGCCCGTTAATTTGGTTGATTCAGCAGTGGCAACCAGCTTTGGGAGCCGGTGATAACCCTGCGGGCCAACAATAACGTCAACGTATGGTGCCCGGCGGGCGATCTCTTCTTGTTCGGCCTGGGCCACACATCCTGCCACTGCAATCACAGCTTTCTCACTCTTAGTATCACGCAAGCGGCCAAGCTCTGAATAAAGTTTTTCGGCCGCTTTTTCTCGTATATGGCAGGTGTTTAGAACGACAAGATCCGCGTCAGTTGCATTAGCGGTACAAACATAGCCGGCCAGATTCATGACATCCTCCATCCGAGAAGAGTCATATACGTTCATCTGGCAGCCGTAGCTTTTAATGAAAACCTTCTTCGCCAACACACTATCCGAAAATGTGCGCCGCAACACAAATCTCAATTAAAATTTAGGAATTTTTCTGCGACGTATTTTGACACTACCAATGTCCTACAATTAGTCAAGAAATGCTGGGTGCCATTTATTAGTGTCTTTATTATTCATAGAAAACGATAGGGTTTATTGGCGTATATAATTAAGGCGGCTCGCCCCAGCAGAGACGATCCGACGGCAATACTCCGCCATTTCTTTTCGACCATCAAATTGGCCCCTTAAAACCGGATCGTGAAATTGCACATCAATAGTCACACGACCGAGACCGAGAAAGGTGAAAAGATGGGAAACGATTGTCATCTTCCCATACCATGCAAAATGTGGCAAAAGGCAACGACTAAGGGGAATACCATCAAGATAGGTGTAAGAAATAGATACGGGCTGTATGACCAAGGACTCGATATCTCCTCGCCCCTCCGCAACAGAAAATAGTGCACTTTTAAATGGCAAAACGTGTAGACCATCTGCGCTAGTTCCCTCTGGAAACAAAATTAGGTTATCGCCACCCGCCAAGCGCCTATTTATATGGTCCCGCTGTTCAGCAACACGGGAGCTACGTCGATGAATAAATATCGTGCGGCTTAGTTTAGCCAGTTGGCCGAAGAGGGGCCATTTAGAAACTTCAGCTTTAGCAATAAATGATGCGTCTAAAAGTGACCCTAGAATAGTGATATCCATGTAACTTACATGATTGGAAACATAAAGAATCGGACTTTTGGGTGTTGATTTACCGTGGACCCGTATATTAAACCCAAAAATCGCCGCGCAAAGTTTATGATAAAACATGGGAATATTTTGTTTTAACTTTGTCGCGGTTAGAACAGCCAATATCTGAATGGGCAAAATTGCTGCCGTTACCAACAAATAGGCAATTAGTCGGCAAGCCGCACGAATGGGCGAGCTTAATCGACTATCTATCGGCTGACCAGCTTGCAGAACGTTCATAATGCCGAAAATATTTTTCAGTAATTTGATTTGTTTTAACAATTATTGAAACATCAGTTGTATTAAACTGAGGATCAATTACTGCTCCGTCTCCAACAAAACCGCCGAGTCTAAGATAACCCTTAATTAAGGGCGGTAACACCCTCCAAGCAGATCTAAGATCGATATCTTGGATAGGGAGCAAATTTAATTTTACAAATCGACAATTTACCGCCCTAGGTCTTATTTGCTCGGGAGCAAGGTGTTGATGATAAAGATAGGACAACGGCAGCTTAACTTTATCGGGGTCTGTCCCAACAAAACTAGCACAGCCGAAAAGAATTTTGATTTGGTAATACTGAACATACGCAGCGATTGCTTGCCATAGCAGCTGCATCGTTGGTTTCGTTCTATGATCGGGATCGACGCAAGATCGACCCAGTTCCATAATTTCGCCGTCTACCCTAAATAGAGGAGAAAGATCAAATTCATCAGCCGAATAAAACCCTCCCCCCAACAAGGCAACACTTTGGCGCAAAATTCTATAGGTTCCAACGACGCCGCAAGGTAGATCAGTTCGATCCTTACAAATCACAAGCAAATGATCACAAACCTCATCAAAACTATCAAAATCTGAACGGAGAACCTTCATTCTAGGGGAAGGTATTGCGCCCATTTCTTCATAAAAGACCCTATAACGCAAAGATTGAGCGGCAGAGATTTCCTCAGGCGTCTCGGCCAACCGAACCATAAGGTTTCCGGCATTGATAGGGGC
>CAZCKO010000022.1:0-25706 GCA_964499275.1 uncultured Rhodospirillaceae bacterium | reverse complement strand
CGGCAACTTCATAACGGGACCGCCCATCACCAAAATCATGCCTATCTATAATGTTGGCGATATCAAACAATCTCAGTGTTCGATATACGGTTGCAATACTAATTTTTGGGTCAATCTCAGAGGCACGCTGATAAACACCCTCTACATCTGGATGGTCTGTAGAATTTGATAAAACCTGCGCTATTACACGGCGCTGGTCAGTCATTTTCATGCCCTTCTCAATACAAACACTTTCAATTCTCGATATAGAAGTATTCATTTAAGTCGTCATACTTTTGTTAACAATGCCATTACTATAGCAAATTCTGATCGAAAAGGGACAAAATACTCTAAATTGTTTTAAATAATTATGGATTGGCTATTCCCTGTTCGGTAATTATGTTGCAGCGATAGATTAAGAATTTATTTCTCCTTGGCTGAAGAATGAAAAGAAACCAAAGCAATTTTCTTGATATCACCCAAGAGGTCTGTCCTATGACCTTCGTAAAGACACGTCTATTTATTGAACGTTTATCCCCGGGTGATATTGCAACAATTCGCCTTTCTGGAGAGGAACCGCTTGAAAATATTCCAACATCAATTTCAGAACTCGGTCACGCGGTGATACGCATCGAGCGGGAAGAAGCAAAAACGAAATCTGATCCACACAAGGTCCATCAATTGATAATTCGTAAGAATTAGGTTCCAAATTATTCGAGTAGAGGTAGTGCACAGCGCATAGTGAGAGCATTGGTTTTAGTGCCGTCTGAATTCTCATAATAATTCAAACGGCACCCTACTTTCTCTAAGCCATGTGCACGATATAGTTTTAAAGCCACATGATTATCTTCGGCAACTTCGAGGAATAACCATTTTACGCGCTCAGCTGTAGCGCGTGCTATTACTGCAGTCAAAAGGTTTCCACCAGCGCCATTCGCTCTATATTCACATGCAACTCCCAGCGACAAAAGCTCGCACTCGTCCGCTGTAAATCGCGCAATCGCAAATCCAATTATGGAGTTATAATTTTGTCGGCGGGCAACCATACCAAAAGTGCCGGGTATGTTAAGAATTTGCCCTATAACGGAAGGACCCCATGCGTCAAAAAAACAGGTTTTATGGATCTTAGATACAATCTCTATATCCGCGACGCGCAATGACTCAATATTATCACATAGGTTCACGATCTTGTAATTCTCAAATTTTCGGGAGGGTTTGCTGCGGGGGGATGTATATAAAACGGCTCCGCATTAAGTGGTTTCTCCATACGATTAAAAGCGATTTGCGCTACATCTATAGCATTTGGGCTATCTACGTTTTTTAATTTTTGTATTTCCCGATATCTTGATTTCGGCAAAGTTGCTAAAAGTTTATCAGCGCCATCACCACATAAACTTATTTGTCCTTTTGGTAATGAATCAACAATCTCATCTAGCGATCTCGCTACAGCTGTACCTTCTGGAGTGGCTGTTTCATCAAATTGCTGAAAATAAAGGTCATCCCGCCTTGTTTCTAACACCACCGCAATATGGCTATTTATTTTATGTGAATATTCTCGTTTTGCTGCAAATGCGACAGCCTCCAAAGTTGTTACACCGTGTACCGGGATTTTCAATGCAAGCCCCAATCCTTTTGCGGTAGATAAACCAGCACGTAATCCCGTAAAAGAGCCTGGCCCAACGGTTACAGCAATTAGGTCGAGCTCAAAAAAACTCAGACCAGATTTTTCCATAACCCCCTGGATCATTGGAGCCAATGTTTCGACGTGCCCAAAGGACATAAGTTTAAAGTCGCTAGCCGAGACAGTTTGGTTCCAAACAGCGGCCGAGCACGCACTAAGTGCAGAGTCTATTCCAAGTACTTTCATCTTTCGATTCGTCAGTTTTCAAAGAAGAATATAGTTTTGAAAAATTTGCCGAAAGGGGCAATGCCAATGGACCTTGTTGAAATCATGGCTCCAGAATTTGACGTTGATATCTCGCTTGCTTATGCTACGAGCGCAAATTTCACTGGAGCGCCTATATATCAAAATGCTATTTGCTATTTGCATCGCGAAGCGTCCATAGCGCTTTGCAAAGCGATTCGGACCGCCGCCAACATTGGGTGCCGGCTTTGCATTTATGATGCTTTCCGGCCCTCGGAAGCACAATGGACCCTGTGGAATCACACACCCGACCCTTCTTTTTTAGCAGACCCAAGACGTGGCTCGCCGCACTCCCGGGGAGTTGCTATTGACCTCACCCTAACTGACCGGACTGGCACCCCCCTTGAAATGGGCACACCTTTTGATGCTTTCACGAACAAATCTCACCATGGAAATACTGCCATTTCAAAAATTGCGCAACAAAATAGATTAACTCTTTTGGGAATAATGACCTTAGCTGGGTGGGATTTTTATCGCAATGAATGGTGGCATTACCAACTTTTTGAAGCACGTAAGTTTCCGCTGATAAGCAATTCAGAAATTCCAAAGAGCATGATGGACAAAACATAATAATTCCTAAAAGACAAAAGGTTGTCGAAATTTAAGACGATATATGCCATAAATAAATATACATCAAAATAAAGGTAGTTGTATAAAATGTTATCTACCTTACATAGCCGTAAACTGTACGTATTTGTAACTGCCTTCTTGCTTTTTTCCGTAAAAACTGCCGTTCCTGTCTTTGCTGCTGGATCCGCTGTTGTTTTGATGTATCACCGTTTCGGTGAAAGTCGTTATCCGTCGACCAACACCACAGTCAATCAGTTTATGGCCCACATATCGGAGTTAAAAAACAAAAACTATGTCGTAAAACCAATACCCGAAATTATTGCGGCGCTTCGCAGAGGAAAATCTCTTCCGCCAAGAACTATAGGGATCAGCATCGATGATGCATTTCTATCAGTCTATAAAATAGCGGGCCCTATCCTCAATAAGGCCAATTTTCCTTATACTTTGTTCGTAGCAACAGAACCTCTCGACCGGAGCGCCCCAGGCTACATGTCATGGGATCAATTGCGTGAACTAATAAAGGGCGGAGCCAACATCGGTAGTCAAACAGCAACTCACCTTCACATGCCAGAGACATCTGCCAAAAAAAATCTAGCTGAATTAGAGAAATCCAACGCACGGTTTAAAAGGGAGCTTGGCACAATTCCTAAAATGATTGCGTACCCCTATGGTGAATATAGCTTAGCAGTGGAAAAAGTGAGTATTACGGCGGGATTTACAACGGGCTTCGGACAACACTCGGGAGTAGTTTATAAAAATTCAAATTTTATGTATTTACCACGTTTTACATTTAATGAGTCCTATGGGGATATGAAAAGGTTGCGTATAGCAATCCGGGCTCTTCCTTTGAAAGTCCGGGATATAACCCCAGCCGATCCATATTTAGACGGCACCATAAATCCCCCAACATTCGGATTTTCAGTTGAGGAAAATTCGATTAAGAGCATTTCCCAATTGGCATGTTATGCGACGGGGCAGGGTAGAATTCGTGTAGAAATTCTGGGAAAAAGGCGCGTAGAGGTTAGAGCACTCAAAGCATTCCCTCCTGGCCGCACTAGAGTAAATTGCACATTACCGGCCCATGACGGTCGTTGGCACTGGCTGGGCACGCAATTCCTAGTCCCTTATTCTTCGAACTAAGCGTCAGGCTCCGCGTCTATATTTCTGACACTAAGCGGTGGGTTCGTCGTTTTAACTGAAAGCTGCGCTTCATCAAAAACGGTGAAGTTATTAATTCGAATTATTTTTTGGATCGTCACAATATAGTCCAAGCCACGCTCTGAGTACCGAGATAAAGTTTCGGCTAATTGCAGGCCATTTATTTTTCCTTTATCAGATTTTCTCATTACGGCACGCTTCTCACGAAAAGTATCATAAAAGGGATTTGTATTAAGATTGAGGGCGTATGCCTTAACGCCATCTAACAAATGGCTAAAAGCTCGCACTTTAAATTTCTTCCCCTCTTCTCGTTTTTTTGGGACAAGACCCTCGGCTTTCCTCCAAGTACGCTGTCCAAACAAAGCATTTCCCTCGGAAGCAAAACGGGATGTTCCCCAACCGCTCTCTTCAGCGGACTGGGCCAATGCCAAAGAAGGTGGAATAATGTCAACACGTTTCAGAAGCTCACTAATATTAGGACGGCTCAACTCATAAATTTGTGATAGATTTTTAAGAAAATTTTTATCCATAATAGTTAGAGATTTACCGGATATTTTTTTTACCAAGAGCCGTTTGAGATGTGCCCGATCCTGTTTAATTATTTCATTTACATTCAAAACTAAGGGTAATGTCATCATAATGAAAACATTTTTACGCTCTGCGGGCTCACGAAGATTAGCCAAATCTTTTGGGACGTTAGCCAAGAATACCCTAGGCACTTCACGATGAGTACGAACAGCATCCAATTTATAACCTATGCGATCAAAGATTTTTTTTAAATAATCAGTTGGCTCCTTAACATCCTGCCCAATCGATTTTATTGTAAAGCGTTCGAACTTAATATTTGCGGAGGTAGGTTCTGACAAAACCAGCGCGTAAAGAGCAAAAACGCAGAAACCCGTAAACAATAGCGCCCCTGCCTCGAAAGTAAGCATCCGCCAAAAACCAAAATATTTAGATATCGACATGAAATTTTATAACTAGCGAACGTTCAAAACTGTTGTATCAGAAGTAGCCATCACATTAAAGGCCACACCCATGGTAAAAAATCTTTTGTACCATTTCTTAGACGACGCGGCCACAGAAATAATTGAAAACTCAGCACCTTTTTTGACTATTTCTTGAACCGGACTGCCGACCCCAACTGTAGCTCCTAACACCTTTATTCCGATTTTGCTGAGTAGGTCAACGGACTTCTGTAGCTCTTTTTCCGCAGCAATTATATCCCCTTTTCCTCCTACAACTGTGAATAATGTAATGTTATATCCGCTATTATGTGCCAAAACCGCATCTCGTCGCATGGCATCGATTGAATGAGGACTCCCGCTCACACAAATAAGGTGCCCCTTATCTCTCATGCCATTATAATTAATATTATTCCGAGCCAAGAGTACCGAGCATGGAGACAACGTTGCGACCTTTTGTGCAACTGGAGCCCCAAAAAAAGCTTTGAATTCACTTCGCCATCGGTCTGGAGCCCCCATAACTATTAAGTTATATGGCCCAAGCTCGTATTGATCTAGTATACCACTTGCAGGATCAGGAGCGGTCTTCAATTTTAAAACAATTGATCGACCACTTACGTGTTTATACTCTACTTTATTATCACCGACGGGGTCTCCCCAACTTTCTGTATGACTCGACGAAATTTTCCATGATTCCGACAACTCCTTTTCACTTACTAACATATTGAGGCCATCTTTTAAAAATTCTAAGCCCGGCAGCTCCAGGCCCCACTCTAGCATGTTTTCTCTTGCTATTTTCATTTCCAAACCGCCGGTTCGCAAACCTTGATCGATTGATCGCACATAGAGTAAAATTATATCACATTGCTCAAAGGGCTTTATCTCTGATGCAATTTTGAGGCCTTCGTAGGATGATTTGGTACCATCAATACAAACCAATATCCTAAATCTATTTCTTCTCTCTTTTCTTAATCTTTCAACAACCGTCTGGTTACTTTCTAGTCGATTAAATTTTGGCCAATTTTGAAACATTGCAGATCAACCCAACAAAATAGGCCAGTAAATAACAGATACAGCGAGCAATAATAAGGTTGACATAACTACCATACGCCAACCCACTTTTAAAAAGTCGGTAGCCTTCAAGTATCCAGAGGCATATACAATTGTGCATGCGGGTGTACCAATTACCGTAAGATATGCAAATGCAGAGGAAACAGCTGTAATAAACCCTATGAGTATTGGGCTTTCCCCAGCTACCGTCGCCATATTCAAAACAATAGGACCGAGTACAGCCACGGCTGCACCATTGGACATCGTATTCGTTACAAGTGTTGTCAGCGCAGATATGGAAGCCCATAAACCGAGACCAGATTCCGCCCCAAGGGGCGCCAGCACATTCATGAAGGTTTCCGCAACCCATTTAGCAGCGCCGGTGTCTTTCATTTGGAGCCCCAAAGAGATCGCCGCGGCGTATAAAAGGACTACGCCCCAATTGACTCCCGAGTTTATTTCCTCCCATTTTACCAAGCCGGCAATTAAAAACACCGCAGCACCCATAATAGCTACAGTTCCTAGACCAATTTCACCCGAAAACAATATCCACCCGACAAGTATTGAAACAAATATTAAAATCGCCATCCAATCTGCCGGGGACATGGGGCCCTGATCTGATAATTGATGACGTAGTTTAGACACCGCCCGCGACAAATTCTTTTGTTTTGGTTTAAATGTCCAATGTAAAATCAACGTTACAAAGGGTAATTGGATTAAAAATATCGGGTAGGCGTAGATAACCCAGGTAGCATAATCGATCAAATATTTTTGTGTTTCAGGGTTGGTCGGGTCAAAAAAGAATTCTTTCCAATAACCAATCATTATAGCATTACGTGCACCTCCAGACGGGGTCCCGATTCCAGCAATAGAGCAACCGTAAGAAATTGAAAATAATAACACAGCAGCCAAACCTACCACCTGTTTAGGATCCTTTGACGTGAGGGTAATAAGGGTGACCCCAACGGGCAGCATCATAGCCGCGACTGTATGTTCGCCAACGAAAGAAGCCAAAATACCAGAAACAAGAGAAATACCAAAACATACCCTAGTTGTTTTTGTACCGGTCATTTTGACAATAAACCAAGCTATTCTTACATCTAGTTTTTGTTTAACCACCGCGACGGCCAGCATCAGAGAACCCATAATAAATAAAACAGAGTCAGTCATTAAAGATTTTGCGACTGTTGAAGATTCAAGACCCAGAATAAGGACCTGCCCGATGATGATCAAAAGAGCAACCGTTGGTAGGGGTATGGGTTCAGTGACAAAAAGAATAATTGCCACAATTGACATTGTTAATACAATCTGGCCCTCTCTAGTCAATCCGTCGAACCGAGGCAAAGAGAGCAGCACACCGCCGACTAACATCGCTATGAAGAACCAACGTTTTTCCCAAAAATAATAAAGATTAAAATTGGCCTGAATTAACAATAACTGTTGATATCCGCGTCGACGTAATTTTAGCGGCCAAATTTTACGAGGCTCGTATGCCTTAAGGCTATTATGAATTAGGCTATTTTCTGACATTACCGAAAGTGCTCTAAGTTTTAATGAACCCTACAATATCGTATATCTCATCCCGAATTGGCACCGCAATAGAAGTAGCCCGCTCACCACCCTTACGGAGCACCCCATCTATGTAGCCTGGATCTCCCGCCAAACGTTGCATTTCTCGACCAATTGGACCAAGTTTTTCTACAGCAAGGTCTACCAGCATATTTTTAAATTCAGAAAACAGCCTGCCACCATACTCTTCCTGCACTTCCGATAACGATTTATCCGCTATCGCGGCATAAATTTCTATAAGATTATAAGCCTCTGGCCTAGTTTCACGACTTCCACCTTCTGCAGATCCATCAGGTACCGGCTCGGGGTCAGTCCGTGCTTTCCGAATTTTTTTTGCGATCGTATCAGCATCATCATTTAAATTAAGTCGTGAGTAATCAGATGGGTCAGATTTGCTCATTTTAGATTTTCCATCACGCAAACTCATAACTCTAGCCGCAGATTCTAAAATTATCGGCTCAACGATTGGGAAAAAATCGATACCAAAGTCATTATTGAATTTTTTCGCCACATCGCGCGAAAGCTCTAGGTGTTGTTTTTGATCTTCGCCAACGGGAACATGGCTCGCTTTATATAGTAAAATATCTGCCGCCATTAAGTTTGGATAAACATACAATCCCACACTTGCATTCTCTCTTTGCTTTCCAGCTTTTTCTTTAAATTGAGTCATTCTATTAAGCCAACCAATTCGGGCGACACAATTAAATATCCACGCTATCTCAGCGTGTTGAGGGACACTACTTTGATTGAAAATTATCTGTGTGTCGGGATTAATACCCGATGCGAGGAAAGCCGCTGCCACCTCCCTAGTATTTTCTTTCAGCTTTTCAGGACTCTGCCATACTGTAATTGCGTGCATATCAACTATGCAGTATAGACAATCATTTTGATCTTGCAGCCGGACAAAATTTCGGATGGCGCCCAAATAATTTCCCAAATGTAAATTACCAGTGGGCTGGACCCCTGAAAATACTCTTGCCATAGTTATACCTCCCTCAGGAAAGTGGTTATCCCGCCAATTATCTGATAGGTCAAGCACACCTAACTAATCAGCTGAATTTGGCCGTAATAATTTTTTAATTTCTTGAAATTCTGCAGCACGAAATAAAATTACGAGGCACAAATAAACCCCTAACCCGCCAAACACTAATATTGCCAGTATACCCGCCCTTAGCCCTTGTCCATCAATTAGCAAACTGCGGAAAAATACAAAAGCGGGCCATAATGCAAATGCCATTCCTAAGCTTGCGAAAACTATACGACAAGCCCTTTGGCGAAGTCTTTTATCAATTTGTAATTGGCCACGTATATGTAAGAAAACAAAGAGAAGACAAACGTTGATCCAAGCAGAAATAGACGTGGCAAGGGCTATTCCAACGTGGGCTAATATTTGCATTAACGTAAGATTCAAAACTAGATTTATAAAAACACAAGCTACCGCAATTTTCACCGGGGTTGACGTATCTTGGCGAGCAAAAAAACTAGGGGTCAAAACTTTGATAAGTACAAATGCCGGCAACCCTGTGGCATAAGCAATCAAGGCCTGACTTGTGGAGATCGTTGCTACAGAATTAAAAACACCGCGTTCAAAAAGCACGTTTACAATAGGTTGTGATATCACCAACAATGCCGCTGTCGCGGGAATCGTTAAAAGGAGCGCCATCTCTATCGCCCGATTAATGCTAGTCTGTGCCTCAACATCCTCCCCATTACGTAATTGCCGGGACAAAACCGGTAGCAACGCCGTACCAATCGCAACCCCAACCACTCCTAACGGCAACTGATAAATCCGGTCTGCATAATATAAAAATGAAATTGCTCCAGTGGGAAGGAGAGATGCTATGACAACGTCAACTAACAGATTGATTTGCAACACACCTGCACCGAGAACACCAGGCGCCATAAGTTTCAACAATCGACGTAAGGATGGAGACAGGTAAGGTTTGGGTAGACGCAAAAAGAAACCCTCACGCCTACATATATAAATCAACCAAATAAATTGGAGAATACCTGCTAAAAAAACCCCCCATGCAAGAGAATGACCAGCAGATGGCAAATAAGGAGTCGCCAAAAGCAACGCTCCAATAAGTGTAATATTTAAAATAATGGGAGTGGCCGCGGCAGCGGCAAAACGACCAAGAGAATTTAAGACCCCGCCAAATATTGATACAAGTGAAATAAACAATAAATAGGGAAATGTAATACGCGTGAGTTCGACGGCTAGAGAGAATTTTATGGGTTCATCCGCAAATCCCGGCGCGAACAAATACATTAACCAGGGCATTAAAACCTGTAAAATGGTTACAAAAACAAATACAAAAACAACCATAATCGACAGAACAGAGCTAGCAAACTGGAGGGCTGAGGTCCTTCCCTCATCAGTTAATTTTGCAGCAAACAGAGGAACGAAAGCAGCGCTAAAAGCGCCCTCCGCAAATAGTCGGCGAAAAAAATTAGGTATTTTGAAGGCCACAAAAAATGCATCGGCTATTGGTCCAGCGCCGAGAAATGCCGCTATAAGCACATCCCGTATGAAACCAAGGAGCCGACTCATCATGGTATAGCTACTGACAGTTATGATGGATCGCAATAGCACCATTGTTCGACCTTAGTGAAGCGGCTCTACAAGAAAAGAAAGTCCCTTTGATGGGCGACAACAACTTTTATCTTGTCGAGGCAATCGCATTTGTATGTTCTGTAACTTCATCATTTTCTGTAATAACTTCGAGGACTGTTCTGCGAATTTGATCAAGTTTTTCACTATGTGTAACTTGCATACCGAAGGAATCTTTGACATAAAAAACATCCACTGCTCGCTCACCATAGGTTGTAATCAAAGCGCTAGAAATTTGTAGACCAAGTTGAGTTAGCGCCCGGGTAACTCGGTGTAAGAGCCCTGCTCTATCTAAGGCATTAACCTCGATAAGAGAATGGGTGCTGCTAGCAGAGTTATTAATTAATACCCTTGGTGGGACTGTAAATACATTAGTCCTTTCCGAAAAACCCGGTTCTTTTCCCAACATCTCTGAGACGTTAAATTCGCCAGTGAGCGTTTTTTCAATACGGGTGCGCAGACGATCTAGAGACAATTTTTCAATCAGCGCTCTTCCCCTGGAATCTTGTATTGAAAAAATATCCAGAGCCATTCCACTAGTCATCGTAAAGATTTTGGCATCCACAATATTTGCCCCTGATAAAGCCATGGCTTCCGCTATGCGAGAAAACAAACCGGGGTGGTCTGCAGTGAAAATTGTTATTTCAGTTATGTCATTTTCTTCATCAATTCGAACATCCAGCGCGAGAGCTTCTTTTTTTCTCTCTGCTATCCGAACAATTTCAGCATGCCTTAAATGTACCTTTGTATCGACCGACAGCCAGTATGACGGGTAACCAAGTGCGACGAATTTTTCCCTTGATCCGTCATCCCACCCCTTTAAACCTTCTCGGACAGCAGTTTTTGCCTGGTCTATCCGCGCCTCACGACCTGTCGCATTGTGCCCCCCCGATAATTGAGCTTCAGTAGCAAAGTAAAGTTCTCTCAACAAAGAAGCTTTCCAATTATTCCAGACATTTGGACCAACTGCCCTAATATCGGCAACAGTGAGAAGCAAAAGAAGTCTTAGCCTTTCGAGAGACTGAATGGTATCGGCAAAATCCCCTATACTTTTAGGATCAGTAAGGTCACGATGAAAGGCGATCCGACTCATCAGTAAATGCTCACGCACCAACCAAGCAACTGTTTCTGTTTCCTCTGCAGAAAGCCCCAGGCGGGGACATAAATTTTCTGCCACCTCTGCGCCCAACAAAGAATGGTCTCCTCCACGCCCCTTTGCAATATCGTGCAAAAATATTGCTACAAAAAGAGCCCGTCGCGAACTTATTTTATGAATAACATCACTAGCAACCGGCATATCTTTAAGAAAGTCTCCCCGCTCAATTCTATGCAGAATGCCAATTGCAAAAATGGTGTGTTCATCAACTGTATAAACGTGATACATGTCATGTTGCATTTGAGCCACTACTCGCCCGAAATCTGGAACAAACCTTCCAAAAACTCCGGCTTCATTCATGCGCCTCAAAGTAGCCTCTGCCCTGTCGGGATATATGAGAATCTTCAGAAACAATCTGTTGGCTTCAGGTTGGTCACGGATTGTGTCCACTTTCTTCAGATTTCTTGTCAGTAGCCGGAGTGCTTTGGGGTGGATATCAATACCTTTTTGTTGTGAAACATAAAACAACTGCAACATCCTCGTAGGGTTTGCCTCAAAGTCTTTTCCGGTTGCTACGGAAAGTCTCCCAGATTGGATAGGGAAACCTTCGATATCCCGTCGAAGCCAATCTAAATTAACAAACGCCAATGGTAAGCTACGACGCTCTTCAGACTCTAGCGCCGCGCAAAATATTCTCGTCAAATCTCCTACTTCTTTAGCGGTTAAATAATAGTGCTTCATGAAGCGCTCGACCCCACGCGCACCGGCATGGTCTTTATAACCGAGCTTCTCACAAATTTCAGTTTGGAGATCAAAAGTCAAACGCTCCTCGGAGCGCCCTGTTAGATAATGGAGATAACACCGAACAGTCCATAGAAAGACCTGAGCCCGCGCAAACCTTTTAGCCTCACGAGCCGTAAGAACACCCTCTTCAACAAGATCCTCAACCGTATCAACTTGGTATAAGTACTTCGCTATCCAAAAAAGAGTCTGCAAGTCACGGAGGCCGCCCTTTCCATCTTTGATATTTGGCTCCAGCACATAACGGGAATCTCCCATTCTATAATGCCGCTCGTCTCGTTCATTTAGCTTTGCCTCAACAAATGTGAGGGCCGTATCCTTCATAACCTTCTCACGAAATTGCTGCCGCAGATCTTGAAAAAGAGGGCCGTTTCCAACTATAAAACGAGCCTCCAATATAGAAGTCCGAATAGTAATATCGCTATGAGATAAACGAAGGCAATCCTCTATTGTCCTCGTCGAATGCCCTACTTTTAAACCAAGGTCCCATAAAAGATAGAGCATTGATTCAACAATTTGTTCAACTCGGGGAGTTAATCGATAAGGTAATAGGAATAGCAAATCAATATCAGAATATGGCGCCATTTCGCCTCTTCCATACCCTCCAACGGCAGCAATAGAAATTTTTTCTGATTCTGTGGGTTCCGCGGTAGGATAAATTCGGGTTGTGGTTACATCAAAGGCAAATTTGAGTATTTGATCAATTAGTAAAGCTTGGGCACGAATAGTTTCTTCACCAAGCTGTTTGTTAACCTCGAATCGTTTTTGGATTTTGCGACGGCCATTTTTTAATGCTTTGCGGGACGTTTTTAATAAAACGGTGCGAACAACTTTTGAGGATGCTTCCTCAGGCAGCTCTTCGCCTAAAGCAGACTGCATAGATCTCAGATTAATGACATCACGGCTTTTAAATGTTGTAGACATCCAAAAAGTCTTATTTATTCCAGAAATTTTATTATCCCTACCATAGTAAGCGGCGCTAATCGATTGGATAGTTAAACCCATTATGGTTTTTCTGAGTCTTCCAATAACAATTTTAAATCATAAATAAACTTTAGTGCCTCGAGGGGAGTCATTTCGTCAGGATCAGTAACTTCCAAAGCATTCAGTAGATTCCTGATAGTTTTTTCGCTTTCTGAAAAATAAGGACGAGACTGAAACAATGGTAGTTCTCTCGCCAGCCGCGTAGTCATTGTTTCGTGCCCTTGCGATTGCAACCCCTCTAGTACTTCTTCAGCCCGCTTTATTACCGCCTTAGGAAGCCCAGCAAGCCGACCAACATGAATACCGTAGGAACGATCAGCTGAACCCGCCATAACTTCGTGTAAAAAAACTATATCATCCCGCCATTCTTTTACTCTAACCGTATAACAGCACAATCCCGATAGACGGGATTCAAGGGACGTTAGCTCATGGTAGTGGGTAGCAAATAATGCCCGGCATTTATTTGTATCATGAATCTGCTCTAAGGCCGCCCAGGCAATTGATAAACCATCAAACGTCGCGGTTCCACGGCCAATCTCGTCCAAAATTACCAAAGATCGCTCCCCAGCCTGATTTAAAATAGTAGCAGTCTCCACCATCTCAACCATAAAGGTCGAATGCCCCCGAGCCAGGTCATCCGCTGCACCAACGCGGCTAAAAATTCGATCAACAATACCGATGTGGGCAGAATCAGCAGGAACAAAGGAGCCCATTTGTGCCATTATGGCTATCAACGCATTTTGTCTAAGAAACGTGCTTTTCCCTGCCATATTCGGCCCAGTGAGCAACCAAAGCCTATTGGAATTAGCAAGATTACAATCATTGGGAACAAATTCTTTAGCAGAACTTTCGTCAAGCATTCTCTCCACAACTGGATGCCTACCACGAAAAACACTAAACGCCCGAGTGTTATCGATGTTTGGGCGCACATAATTATTAGCCACAGCAAGATCAGCCAAAGACGAAATCACATCAATCATTGCAATCGCCTGGGCTGTTAATCCAATATTTTCGGCAAATTTATTAATTTCTGATACCAGTACTTCAAAAAGTTTCAATTCTAATTCTAAGGCTTGATCAACAGAGCTTTTAATTTGAATCTCCAGCTCATTTAGTTCGGCAGTGCTAAAACGGACCGCACTAACGAGTGTCTGGAGATGTATAAAAGGTGACTCACTATCGACAGGGATTTTTTGGGCGCTGGATGGACTTACTTCTATAAAAAATCCCAGTACGTTATTATTCCTAATTTTGAGTGATGGCACCTTCGTTATTTCACAATATTTCGCCTGAAGCGCGACTATCAACTTTCGGCTATCGTCGCGCAAAGCGATCAGTTTATCTAACTTTGGTGAATACCCAGCGGCGACAAAGCCACCATCACGGGTCAAGAGGGGGGGATCAGCTACAATTGCACCACCAATTTCTTGGATAAGTTTAAGATGTCCGCCTAAATTTTGTGCGAGGCATTCTATTACAAGAGGCAAATCTGAACCTTTGTAGTCTTTTACCAAAGTCTGCAATGAATTTGCTGCCACTAATCCATCGCGAATAGACACAATATCTCTGGCCCCCCCGCGCCCCAGCGTTAAACGGGAAAGGGGCCGCTCGATATCTGCTGCAGTCTTAAAAACCTTAGAGAGGCGGCTGCGCAAATCAGCATGATCGTAAAAAAACTGAACACTATCTAACCTCTCTTGAATATCATCAACATTAGTCAAGGGTGAACAAAGCCACGTGTTGAGCATACGGCATCCGGCTCCAGTTTTAGTATAATCCATCACAGAAAATACAGACCCTTTGGCCTCTCCGGATAAAGTCCGGGTTAACTCAAGATTACGTCGAGTGGCAAAATCAATCTCCAAAACGGTGTCTTTCAAAACACGCTTCAGCTTTTGGAGATGAGGCATCCGCCCCTTTTGCGTGATATCAACGTAGCTTATCAAAGCGCCAGAAGCTGCTATCTCAGACCGGGTAAAATTACCAAAAACATCAAGTGAATAAATATTGAAAAATTTTTCTAAGCGTTTTCGACCTGCTACACTGTCAAATTGGCTCTTGTTCAACGGAACGAGAGAATTTTCCCAGGTTTTTAATTTTTCTATAACCGATTCATTTTGGAGCAAGGGCTCGGAAACTAGTAATTCACCCGGCTCTATTCGCGCAATAACTGAAGTCAAAGACTCAATGTTAACGGAGCAGGTCATAAACATACCCGTTGTTATATCTAGCCAGGAAACGCCCAACCTCCCCCTCACATCAGCAAGAGCAGCCAGATAATTATTCTGCTTTGCATCGAGCAAACTTTCCTCAGTAATCGTTCCGGGTGTGACCACCCTCACGACAGCCCGGCTTACAACAGATTTAGCTCCCCTTTTTTTTGCTTCCTCCGGTGTTTCTATTTGTTCGCAAACAGCGACTCGAAAACCCTTTTGTATGAGTTTATTAAGATAAGCTTCCGAAGCATGGAACGGCACCCCACACATTGGGATTTTTTTACCTTTGTGTTTGCCTCGATGGGTTAGTGTTATATCAAGCGCTGTAGAGGCCTTGGCGGCATCTTCAAAGAACAATTCATAAAAATCACCCATACGATAGAACAAAAGGCACTCAGAATGAGCTTCTTTTATCTTAAAATATTGGGCCATCATGGGCGTGGCCGCATCAGCTGCTCTAGTCTGTTTCGACATATTTCGATCTGTCTGGGTCAAACTAACAGTTACCATAAAACTACTTTACCATTTGCGCGGCTACAGACAAACTAAGCAAAAACGAAGAAGTTGCGTTCTGTTATCTACACAATTTCTCGTTATAAAAATAATTTTAATAAAAAGGCTATTAGGGTAAAGGGAGAATAATGGCTCGCAAAGCAGGAAAAACATTAGCGCGTAAAAGAGCTTCTAAAATTTCGAGGAAGAACGATGCTAAGCGTGATACTACTGGCAAAAGTAGAATAAGTAACTTAGAGAGAGAGGCTTTGGCATTGCACGCTGGCCCACCTCCGGGAAAACTCTCCATTTCTCCAATCAAAAAGATCACTACTCAGCGGGACCTATCATTGGCGTATTCTCCCGGTGTTGCTGCACCATGCTTAAAAATTTTTGAAGATGAGGGGACAGCATATGATTATACAAATAAAGGCAACATGGTGGCTGTCATCTCAAATGGAACCGCCGTATTGGGGTTAGGGGACCTCGGGGCCACAGGGGCCAAACCCGTTATGGAAGGTAAATGTGTATTATTCAAAACGTTCGCGGATATTGATGCTGTCGATTTAGAAATAGACACCCGAAGTGTAGAGGAATTTGTTAATTGTGTAAGATTTTTGGGACCAGGATTTGGTGGTATTAATTTGGAGGACATTAAAGCGCCAGAATGTTTTGTGATTGAGCAAACACTTAAAGAACTCATGGACATTCCCGTATTCCACGACGACCAGCACGGTACTGCTGTTATTGCAGCGGCAGGCCTTCTAAACGCATTGGATCTCACAGACCGCGATCCAAAAAATACGAAGATGGTGGTAAATGGTGCTGGCGCAGCGGCGATTGCATGTCTCGAATTATTAATAGCTATGGGATTTGAGAAAAAAAATATCACACTATGTGATTCCAAAGGCGTTGTTTTTCGCGGCCGAAAAGAGGGCATGAATCAATGGAAGTCGGCTTATGCCCATGATACCGATGCTCGAAGTCTAGGGGAGGCTATGAAAGATTCTGATGTTTTCTTCGGTGTTTCCGTAGCCAACGCCGTTACAAAAATGATGGTTCAATCTATGGGGCCCAAACCAATTATATTTGCTCTAGCAAACCCGGACCCTGAAATCTCACCAGAGGCCGTGCGTTCGGTTCGAAAAGACGCAATCATTGCCACCGGTCGCTCTGATTATCCCAATCAAATTAATAATGTGTTGGGGTTCCCATATATTTTTAGGGGCGCCCTCGATGTGCGCGCCCGTAGAATTAATGATGAAATGAAGATCGCTGCTGCAAAAGCCTTAGCAGCACTGGCTAGAGAAGATGTCCCAGATGAAGTAAGTGGTGCTTATGCGGGTCAACGATTAAAGTTTGGCCCTAACTATCTAATTCCGACCCCATTCGATCCACGCCTTATATCGGCAGTATCCCCGGCAGTAGCTGATGCTGCAATTAAATCGGGAGTTGCAAGAAAAAGGCTTTCTAGCCTAGAAAATTACCGAGCCTCATTAGAGGCGAGGCTCGACCCAACCGTTAGTAGTCTTAATGAAATATTCGAACAGGTTAAACAACAACCAAAACGCGTCGTATTCGCTGAAGGTGAAGAAGAGAAGGTAATCCGTGCCGCACAAGTATTCCGGAATACCGGTTACGGCACTCCCGTCCTAATTGGCCGGGATTCGGTTGTAGCAGAAAAAATGGTTGATTTAGGGCTTGAGGGAAACGAGGCAATGGAAGCCCATAATGCTCGGTTATCGAAGCGAAATAAACGATATACTGATTACCTGTACAAGCGCCTGGCACGGAGCGGCTCTCTTTATCGCGATTGCCAAAGAATGGTTAACCAAGATCGTAATATTTTTGCGGCTTGTATGGTTGCATGCGGAGACGCCGATGCGATGGTCACGGGCCTAACACGTAATTCTCCAACTTGTTGGAACGATTTAGCGCGCGCAATTAACATTGAGAAAGGTCAACAACTTTTTGGCCTTACCATTGTGTCAACTCCGGAGAGAACCGTTTTCATCGCAGACACTTTGGTGCATGAGCAACCAAGTGCGGAGCAACTGGCAGATTTTGCCCTTCAATCCGCTGCAAAAGCACGTGAATTAGGGCATGAACCACGGGTAGCCTTACTCTCTCATACGAGTTTTGGGGGAAGATCAAGTAGCATAACTAATGAAATTAAGCGCGCTGTAGAAATTCTGGACTCTGATAAGCGAGACTTTACATATGAAGGGGAAATGACTGTAAGTGTCGCATTAGATCCTGATATGAAGTTACTATACCCGTTTAGTAGACTAAAAAACCCTGCAAACATTCTGATTATGCCCGGCTTATCATCTGCAGCGATCTCCTCTCGCTTGCTCCAAAAACTAGGGGGGGGGACGGTAATTGGGCCATTGCTTGTTGGCCTAAGCAAACCGGCGCAAATCGTAAGATTAGATGCAACAGTATCGGATATTGTCACGGATGCAGTTCTGGCTGCACATCAAGCTCAAAATCATCCAACACGCTGCGGTCGGAAATAACCGCTAGAGAGTCTTTATGAGCATTAAATTACTCAATGTTAAAACAAACAAAAGTTACTAGGTTTATTTTGTTAAATTTTTTTAGCGCCTCGCTTGCCCTCGACACAGCAATGTTTGCCGCAAAAGCAAATGGAAATCTATAAGTTCCGGTACTTATTGATGGAAAAGCCACAGACTCGAACTGCTGCTCAGCAGCAATTTCCAAAGACCGGCGGCAACAACTTGATAATAACTCCTTTTCTTTAGACTTTCCATTATGCCATACAGGCCCAACCGCATGGATTACATAACGAGCTTTTACCTGATAACCCCCCGTTAATTTTGCATTTCCCGTCTCGCAACCTCCTATTTTACGACACTGCCCAAGTAATTTTGGTCCTGCAGCCCGATGAATTGCGCCGTCGACACCACCACCACTTAAAAGGATTTCGTTGGCAGCATTCACTATTGCGTCCAGGTCAAATAATGTAATATCACCTTTTAAAATCTCGATCCGACGGGGCATAACCAAGCACCTTTATTTCTAACGCGGCTAAACAATGTGCATTATAATAAGGTCTGGGCTGATAGGTGCCGATCATTTAGTAGACACCTTTGCAAAATTTTACCAAATGGTATTTTCAGGTGCGCGATGGGAAAATTTCCATGGAGAATCTCTTAATAAAAATCAACAGAAGCAATGCCGGGATAGCGAGGGCGGTAGATGCTATGAAAAAATTTACCCAACCAATCTGGTCAACCAACCAACCGGACGGAACTGCCATATATGTGCGGCCCAGCGCCATGAATGATGTAAAAAGGGCAAACTGCGTAGCTGTAAAACTTAAATTACATAACGATGAAAGAAACGCGACGAACGCAGTTGAACCAACCCCGCCCGCAAAATTGTCAGACGCTATGACAAAAAACAAGTCTGTTTCCGTAGCTCTATTCTCCTGCCCGGCGAGCCAAACAAACAAGAGGTTGGTAATGGCTTGAAAAATTCCACCTAAGAAAAGCGCGGAGATAATACCAAGGCGGGCGACAACCAATCCACCAACAAATACCCCAGCCATCGTCATCGGCACGCCGTAGGTTTTAACAACCAACGCAACTTGACTACCGGAAAAACCGAGCTCTCGAAAAAAAGGATTAAAAAGCGCTCCAGCTATTGCATCACCGTACTTGTAAAATAGTATAAATATGAGAACCCAAAACCATCCCTTACGATTACAGAAATCTGTAAAGGGTTGAATAACGGCTTTTTTAAATGAAACTCCAATTGGTGTCCGTCTAGAGTCCACAGCAGTATCTTTATTGGGCTCTCGGGCCAAAAATGTCGCAACAACTCCAACCAGTATTATAGAGGACATGAATAGGTAAACCATAAACCAAGAAATAAAGTCGGATAGGGCTAAAGGTGCTGCGCCCGCTACCAACATCCCCACGCGATATCCCGCCTGCGAGGCTGCCGCACCAACCCCTTGCTCAAATTCCTTAAGTATTTCGATTCTATAAGCATCTACCACTATGTCCTGACTTGCAGAAAAGAATGCTACCAAAAACGCGGTCAGGGCCATATATTTTAACCCGGTTTTGGGGTCACTCGCGCCTAAGGCAACGATCGAGATTATCAAACAAACTTGAATTGAAAGTAGCCAACCCCGCCGTTGACCGAGGCGTTTTGTAATTATGGGTAGCTTGAAATGATCAAGAAGGGGCGCCCAAAGAAACTTCAAGGAATAGGGTGTTGCTACAACTAATAAGCCAGCAATTATGGTTTTTGAAATATTTTCACCAGACAGCCACCAAGACAAAGTGGAAAAACCCAAAAGCAAAGGCAACCCACTAGAAAGACCCATCATAAATATCACAAGCTGCCGCCGATCCCAATAAATAGTCAGAGCCGCCTTCAAGCTAGTGACTTTTTGACCTCCTAACATATCATATTATGCCTCTTTATCGCCGCGCTTAGCCCCCACGAACCGAAGACTGGTTCTCAAGAAATCATCTTGATCAAATATTTACCTAGAGTGGCTTTAAAGTTTGGCATTAAAATCCATTCTCTATAAGAAGTTTTGCAAGAGACTTCTCAGGACGAGCACCATAATGAGTAACGATTTCTGCTGCCGATATTGAGCCGATTTTGCCGCAATCAGGTATTGTATGGCCATTAGAAAGGCCAAACAGAAACCCGGCTGCAAACAAATCACCGGCACCCGTGGTATCTATTACTGTTTCCACTTGACTTGCAGGCACTTCAAAAATCTCCTTATTCTGAACGATAGTGCACCCTTGATCACCCTGGGTCATTACAGCAAGCTTACAATATGATGGGATTAATTCTACCGCCTCTTTTAAGCTTTTGGCTTCGAATAAGGAGATTATTTCTGCTTCATTGGCAAACAAAATATCCGTATGAAGGGAAATAAAATTTAGAAACTCAGAACGGTGACGATCCACACAAAACGCATCCGAAAGTGATAACGCCACGTTACGGCCAGCGCCATGAGCTAATTTAGAGGCCTTGATAAAAGCCTCCTTAGCTTTTGGGGGGTCAAAAAGATACCCCTCTAAATAAGTAATGCCCGAAGCAATAATCGCCTCACGGTCAATATCTCTCGGCCCAAGATTAACCGATATCCCCAAATATGTCTGCATAGTACGTTCTGCATCTGGCGTAACAAATACCAAACAACGCGCTGTAGGTGGACCTTCTGCACTAGGAAACGTTTTATGAATAACCCCCACGTTCATCAAACCCTCACAAAAGATTTTTCCCAATAAATCGTTCTTAACTTTCCCAATATACGCGCCCCTGCCCCCCAAAGAGGCGATACCTGCTACGGTGTTTGCAGCTGAACCCCCAGACGTCTCGACTTTTTTTGTCATTTGGTCATAAATTTTTTCGGCCTGCTCTGTGTCTACAATTGTCATTGCCCCTTTATTTAGCCCGAGCTCGACAATTCGGGCGTCAGGTTCTGCAGAAATCACATCAACAATCGCATTGCCGATACCAATTACATCGTAGATTAGGTGGGACATAAGTCTTCTTTTCAAAGTTATTTTCGTGAGTATAACCGGGACTTTGATACTACCAAGAATTATTTGATTTCGTATTTTTCGTTGCCCATTTATGTTGATAGTTTGAGTAAATGCTTTGTATTCATTTTCTTTATCAGATATCTTTTTCTGAGGAGTATTTTTATTTTTAAAGCATAAAAACCTAAAAACTCTTCATTTACAAAGGTATGCTAGGACAAATATCTTGGTTATTGGGATTTGACGTATAGATACTATTTACAAGCAGCCATGGGCATTGAAATCTTCATCAAGGGTCGTTGAAAAGTTATTGCACGTAATATTTAGATTGATAATTGATAAAATAACTAAGTGATAAAGGACTGCCTAATGTTCAAAAAGAACCAACAAGACGCCGCGCAAAAAGACGTGAAAGAGAAATCTGAATCAGTTGGATCTAAAGCCCCGTTAATGCCCCCTAGACACGACGGATTCCGTCCAGCTGCACCGCGTCGTGCACACGAATTTACCGGAAAAGCACCAGATGATCGGCAGGTTGGTGCCTACGGGGAAAATAAAAAACTTATTATCGGACGAGAGATTGTCTTAAGTGGTGAAATCAGTGCATGCGAAACCCTTATTGTTGAGGGTTGTGTTGAAACATCTAAAATTAATGACTGTCGGCAAATAGAAATAACTGACGGAGGAATATATAAGGGTGAAGCCCAGATAGAGATAGCAGAAATAGGCGGTCACTTTGAAGGCGCCATTTTCGCCACGAACCTCTTGACGATCCGTTCAACTGGCTCTGTAACAGGTACAATTCGCGCAAAACAAATTGAAGTAGAGCGCGGTGGTAGGATTTCTGGCCAAATCGAAATGATAGTGGATGAACAAGAAGAATGAGATTTTCGTAGAGCACTCATGGGCGGCCCCACAACCATAAAAATATTTTCATTTTTGTTTCTTGCCATTTTTCTAGTGGGTTGCGTGGCCAACGAGCAGCCGCCCATAAAATTTGAGAGTTCTGAGCCCAAACGCCCAACCCCAAAACCAAAGTACGTTTCTTTAATTCAACCCGCCTTAGCCCCTGCTTCTACCAATCAAAAAAAAGTTCAGCGTAAATCCTTTTTGACCGCAGACATAATTGGGAAAAATCAAAATTATTTAATAGGGGTATTTGGTAAGCCGAGCTTTAAACGGTTTGACGCACCATCACAGCTTTGGCGTTATATTGGTAAATCGTGCTTGTTGGATTTATATTTGTATAGCCACAAAAACTTCCAAAATTACAAAGTTTTAACAGTTGCATTTATCGAATCTCGGTCACCAAACGGGTTACCATTTGAGATTGATCGCTGTTTGAACATTATCGGCAATAAATTAAAAGTAACCGCGGCCAAGTAATTCATGAAGAAAATTTCTATTAACTTGCCTCTGTCTTTGCTTGAAAACGGCAAAGATTGGAGACAATGCATCCCAAACAAACAGGCTTTCTCGCCTTACATACATAGCGACCATGCAGAATAAGCCAGTGATGAGCGTGGCGCATAAATTTCTTCGGCGTCCGTTCTAAAAGAGCGTTTTCCACTTCTTTTACGTTTTTCCCTGGCGCAATTCCGGTGCGATTTCCAATACGAAAAATATGAGTATCAACCGCTATTGTAGGCTCGCCAAAAGCGATATTTAGCACAACGTTTGCCGTCTTGCGACCTACGCCCGGCAACTTTACTAACGCATCACGAGTTCTTGGAACTTTACTATTGTGTTCTGCGATAAGTTTTTTACTAAGTCCTATAACGTTTTTAGCCTTGGTTCGATAAAGACCTATCGATTTTATATAGGATATTAATTTACCTTCTCCCAACTCGACCATGCCTTCAGGGGTATCAATAATTTTAAACAACGTTTGTGTCGCCCGGTTCACACCAATATCAGTAGCTTGTGCGGATAGGACAACCGCTACCAATAAAGTGTACTCATTGACATAATTAAGTTCCCCCTTTGGATCCGGGTCGGCCTCCTCCAAACGTCTATAAAACTCCTGAACATTCTTCCGACTCATTTTCATTAAACTGGTTCCCAAGTCTAAGTTTATCAAAGATTTCTGAGTAAGCTTGTTGCACAATTTATAGGTAACGATAAGTTTGGACGCATGTATTTCAGTACAGATGCTTCTGGGCAAGACTCAGCATCAAATGACGGACCTTTCATCGTTTTCGATGCTATCTTGCGTCCATATGCGAGTTTAACTCCATTTGGTTTTTTGATTTTCATGACAGCATTGATAACCCTAAGCTGTTTCGTTGGGCTAACCTTTGTCATACTCGGCGCTTGGCCCGTATTTGGTTTTTTTTGTTTGGAGGTCTTAATAATTTATCTAGCCTTCAAATATAATTATCGAAATGCGAAGCGCCACGAAACTATAAAATTGACAAAGAATTATATCACTGTTGAAAGTTTTAGTCCCGCAGGAATAGAGCAAATTTGGGAATCACAAACCTACTGGCTAAAAGTAGAATACTCCTCATCAACACTCCCGGGAGGCAAGTTGACCTTACGTAGCCACGGAAAAGTTATAGAGATCGGTAGCTTTTTGACATCAAGGGAGAAAAGAGATTTTAGCACCCAACTACAGAATCAACTTGATACACTCCGCCAAACAAGGCTCCCGAATTGAGGTGTCAAAATAAATTGACGCATGTTCAGCTTATGCCTTTGATCTTTTAAACAGTCTCCTTGATTTTAAAACATATGCTAAACACTATCCCCCCCAATTTCCAAAACGTCCTGCATGGAGTAAAGCCCACAATCCTTATCTCGTGCCCATAGAGCTGCTTGAACAGCTCCACGCGCAAAAATTTGGCGCGATCCAGCCTTATGGCTTAGCTCTATTCGCTCTCCATCTGCAGCAAAAATAACTGTATGATCACCGGCGACATCCCCACCCCTCAACGTTGCAAAACCAATTTGGCCGGTTTCTCGCACACCTGTTATTCCCTCGCGGGACAATACGCCCACCTCTTCAAGATTTGTGCTTCGACCTACGGCAGCTGCATGACCGAGGCCAAGGGCAGTACCAGAAGGCGCATCTACTTTTTGGCGATGATGCATTTCCACTATCTCGATATCGAAATCGTTATTTAGTATTGATGCGACTTTACTAGTTAATGCAAAAAGAATGTTAACTCCAATGCTCATATTAGGGGCATAAACGATGGTTGTTTTTTTCGCAGCTTTACTCAACTCGGCTTCATTATCAGCCGTCAAACCTGTCGTACCAATTATGTGAATGCAGCCAGCATAAGAGGCATACCCTGAATGAACAACAGTTGCATCAGGTACTGAAAACTCTATCATTGCATCAACTTGGTCAAATATTGGCCGCGATTCTTTTTGGATTTTAACATCAAGATGGCCACAACCCGCCACTTCTCCCGCATCCCTCCCAATTGTACCGCTAAAAGGTTCCTCACAGGCAGCTGCAACCACGCAACCTTGGGTCTCGGTTACCTGCCGAATTACAGCGCGACCCATTCGACCAGAAGCCCCAATAATGCCAATTCTCATTTCCGCCATGCAACCCTCCTCTCATAAGGTACCCGAACAATACATCGGGTCAGCGCAAAACCAAATGGTAGAATTAGTTACTGATTTTTCGGTGACTTAGAACTAATGGTATAACAAATCAATCCTTAAGATCATTCCAAATTTCTTTAGCTTTAGAAAAAAACCCTTCGGATTCAGGGCTAGTCGATTTTCCGTTACTCTTACTGCCTTTTTGTAGAGACGCCTGTAGCTCCTCTAATTTTTCTCTTTGTTCCTTAGACAAGTTAACTGGCGTTTCAACCTGTAAGTCAATATACATATTTCCACGCCCCCTACCATGCAGCCCATTCATCCCCTTCCCCCTCAGACGCAGGCGATGTCCAGATTGTGCGCCAGACGGAATAGTAACTTTTGCGCGACTTCCATCGATGGAGGGAACTTCTACAGACCCACCTAAAGCTGCTGTAGTCATTGGAATGGGAACGGTACAAAAAATATCGGCCTCTTCTCGTAAGAATAATGGATGTGCACCTACAGAAATAAAAATGTATAGGTCGCCGGGCGCCGCGCCGCGCCCACCCGCTTCGCCCTCGCCAGAGAGACGAATGCGCATACCATCTTCAACGCCGGCGGGTATTGTAACCTCAAGAGTTTTTTCTGTTCGATTAGTTCCTACACCGCCGCAGTCATTACATGGAGACCCAATCACACGACCTTCGCCCTGACAATTTGGACACGTGCGTTCGATTGTAAAAAAACCCTGATTCGCGCGAACCTTACCGTGACCCTGGCAAGTTCCACACGTTGAAGGTTGCGTACCCTTCTTCGCACCAGAACCACCACAGGACTCACAACTAACGGACGTCGGCACACGTATACGTGTCTCACGGCCAAGATGGGCGTCATCCAGAGATATTTCTAGGTTATATCGAAGATCTGAACCCTGAGCAGCGGCACTACTGTTACGGGTACGCCCTGTAAAATCGCCAAACATTTCGTCGAAAATATCTGCAAAGCCGCCACCAAACCCACCAGATTGCCCAAATCCACTATTATTTCCATCAAAAGCAGCGTGTCCGAATTGATCAAAAGCCGCACGCTTTTGATCATCCTTCAAAATATCGTATGCCTCGTTTACGTCTTTGAACTTTTGTTCGGCTGATGCGTCCCCCCGATTACGATCTGGATGGTATTGCATAGCTTTTTTCCTGAAAGCCTTT
>CAZCKO010000021.1:0-33351 GCA_964499275.1 uncultured Rhodospirillaceae bacterium | reverse complement strand
GCAGGAAGGGGGTCGAAGGTACATTCTACCTGCCCGGGCCCATATTCATTTTCAATTGAACGTAGCGGGAGACCTAACTCTTCATAGGTCTCAGCCAGGGTACTTAGGATCGGTTGCATCAGATCGAAATTGGATTCAAGGTGGTAAGAATAACCGGGTTCGATGGAGGACGTGTCTAAGGGTCGCCCACGAATACCGGGAATCCCAGAGTTATCGGGTGTTAATTTGTCATTATCGATGCGGCGCAAATACCATTCGACCTCTAGACCAATAATGAGATCAATATTTTTCTCTTGGAAGCCTTTGATTTGGTTAGTTAAAAGCTGCCTACTAGAAAAATAAAATGGGTCGCCATTATCAAAAAATTCGTCGCAGAGAACCCAGGCAAGACCCGGTGCCCATGGCAAGGCACGAAACGTCAAGGGGTCGGGGACTATGGTCAAGTTTGGTGACCCTGTCATTTCTTCTAACCCCATGCCGCCGCCATGAATAAACGACCTGAAGACGCGCCCTCCGGTGGCGTCCAGCGTGAAAGTAGCAACATTTATATTGTAGCCATCTGTCAACGACTTCATAAAGGCAGGTACAGAAATTTCCTTGGCACGGGTGCTTCCATGGGTGTCCGACCAGACCATTCGGACGAGATTTATGTGGTCTGCCCGTAAGCGCTGGTCGAGTTCAGCCGCACAGATTTTCTGTTCATCGGTCCAAAGGTTGTGGCGCTCGATAAATCCGCCGTTCATAATAATCCCCTGCCTATTGGCACATTTTCCCAGCTGGATAACGCTATTCTTCTATATCAAACAGGCCTAGAAATTATCGACCATATTTTGCCAGTGAATGCATCCAACCGTGCATACGTTTTGTCATATTATCGATATCGTCATCGGTGAACCATTTTTTCGGGTCAACTTTATCTACAGGATATTGTGGTCTGAGGAAGTCTTCTTCATAACCATATGGGACTGTGGCATCTATTCCCATCCCACCCTCGAAGCGAGTATTGGAGGCCGTCCATTCACGGTCACCTGCAGTCATGCGCTCCGCTGGCATAAAGGTTTGTCCACGTCCACCCGGAAGTGGATTCAAAATGTCTGTATGAGGATTAACACGAGTTGTCAGGCACCACATGATGTCATCCATATCGTAAATATCGGTGTCTTCAGAAACTGCTATCGCTACGCGTGCTCCTTGTGAAGTAGACAATATTGCGGACAAAAAGTTCCTTTGCCAGCCTTCGTCAATCTTACTTTTCTTTTTTACCTGAATTATTGCCCCGCCCCAGTCGGTCATGCAGTAAGGAATGTTGACGTCTGTTACTATGCCAGGTTGCATACGTTGGCAAAGTTCATAAATAGCTGCCTCACGAATAGTTGTGTCGATATTGTGTTCATCCATCGTGTGAACACCAAGCGCAAAGATTATCGGTTTTGTTTCTAGGGCTCGGGTTGTTAGGGCGGTACAATGGAAGGTAGGGGCCTTATAAGCTTTTCCCATATATCCAGACCATTCAGGATGAAAATGATGGCGGCCTTGCATCCCAGATTCTTCGGACTCTGCCGTTTCAAAACGGCGGTCTCTTGGATAAACATAACCTTCTAACACTACCTCTGCATCAGCGAGGGCGAGAGCGTCCACGGTGCGAGCCTGAACCATTCGTATTGGTGAGCCTTGTAGAGCACCTGCCACTGCTATCTCGTCACATCCTTCTGGTAAAATCACATAATCAAACCCTGCGCCAGCAAGCATGGTGCAAGAGGGTGGTACCCCAAAGCAAACCGTAATCGGAACGGGTTCATCAGATTTGTAATAGCGACTTACAACTTGCCACATATGTGACCCCGGCGAAATTTGAAAGGTACCAATATTACCCCACCGAAAATTCATTCGGTTATAGCCGAGGTCGGTGCCCCCTTCAAAATGTTTCCCTGTGACACAACGGATTCCAGAGCCAACAGTTAGCTCTGGTTCGTACTCGGTGTGGCGCACGGGGACGATATAGTCATTTACGTTCTCGGGGTTTTCTATCACCACTTCCTGAACGGGGGCGTCATTTTGGTCAATTACAATGTGTGGTAACGGGTTACGGATAGCGTCGGCGGTCATGCGTGTTCGCGTGACATTATCTGGCCATCCAAACATTTTATTTATTATATTTTGATCACTAAGTAGATTTGTTACCACACGATTGTTGGGCTTGCCTTTAATATTATTAAATAAAATTGGGCAACCACCATCAAATTTCTTTTGTAAAGAGATAATCTCGAGATCAGGGTCGACCTCCTTGTCGGTCACAACCAGATCCCCTTCTTCTTCAAGGTATTGCAGGGTTCCGCGCAAGTCATATAATTTTTCAGTCGGGCTGCCGGGAGCAGCGTCCTTACGTGCAGTACTCATTACTGATATTTCCAATTTGTGTTCAAAGTATGGGTCTGTCTAAGGGACAGTTGCATAAAACGCAAGAAGGGCAGTGGACATTAGGCTTCGGCTCCAGTATCTCAAGCAGCAATTCATAACGGAGGATAACGTGGAAGTAGACTTAAATGGTATTACCCTGAATTATGAAATTTCGGGTACTGAGGGTAAACCTTGGATAACATTTTCCCATGCCTTGTGTAATAATCTCAGTTTATGGGATGAACAGGCAGAAATCTTAGGAGAAGAATTTAGAATTTTACGTTATGATCATCGAGGCCTTGGTAAATCTTCAGCTCCTAAAGGTCCATATACTTTTCCAATGATTATAGGTGATGCGCTGGCGTTGTTGGATCACCTTTGTATCGATAAAACGCATTGGTGTGGCCTTTCGATTGGTGGGATGATGGGCTATGGCCTTGCGCAGGATCATGGCGATAGGCTTCTGAGTTTAGTTGCATGCGATTCCCGTCCTGATGCACCACCTGACTATCAGAGCTACTTTCAACATCGTATCGACGTTGCTGAATCAGAGGGAATGGAAGGTCTTGTTGAATCGACTATTGAACGTTGGTTTACCAAGGCATCAGTTGAGGCGAATATTTCGGTACTAGATAAAGTTCGTTCCATGATTCGTAAAACAGATCAGACCGGTCATGCTGGATGCTGCGAGGCTTTGAAGACATTAAGTTTTGGTGCTCGCCTTGGTGAAATAACTGTCCCAACGTTAATTATAGGGGGTGCTGAGGATAAAGGGGCGCCACCTGAAGCTCTTGCTGCTGCGGCATCACAAATTCCTAATTCGAAGCACGTTATCGTCCCAGCTGCAGGTCACATTTCTAATTTGGAAAATCCATCCGATTTTAACAGGGAATTAAAAACATTCATTAATAGTATTTAATGTTTTATGGTTTATGTATTTATAATCATGGTATTCGATAAGAGAGAATAATGCCGTCTTTTGATATAGTCTCACGAGTAAAGATACCAGAAGTTGATAACGCAATTCAGAGTGCGATGCGCGAGATTGGTACTCGTTTTGATTTTAAGGGGAGCTCATCATCAATTGAACGTAATGATGACGCGATACAGATACTCACTGAGGATGATTTGAAGCTGAAACAAGTACAGGAGTTGCTTCGCGGTCACTTGGCAAAGCGAAAGGTTGATGTTGGCGCCCTCGATTTCCAGACACCGGAGAAGGCTCTTGGTAATTCGTTGAGGCAAAATGTTTTTATTAAACAGGGAGTCGAGCGCGAATTTGCACAAAAAATAATTAAATCCATCAAGGCTTCTAAGAAAAAAGTACAGGTATCAATTCAAGGCGAAGAACTGAGGGTTTCGGGTAAAAAGAGGGATGATTTGCAGGCTACAATGGCATTGGTAAAGGAAAATAAATTTGGTCTGCCGCTACAGTTTGTAAATTTCCGTGATTAATGCTGTTGTAAGGTCATCCGAGGGGTCAGAGGCTATTCAAAATATTAAATAGGTAACATATCAACTTTGATTAGGTTTCTATTGGTGCATCCGGTTCGCTGACCGTGTAACGGCGTAACATTCTTTGTTCCTCGGCAGGGAAATCCGTTCGAGCGTGATTTGTACAACGATTGTCCCAGATTAAAAGGTCGTTTACCTTCCATTTGTGGGCATAGACGAACTCCGGGTTTTCACAATGGTCAAAAAGCTCGAGGAGTAGTTCCTCACTTTCTTCGGCAGGCATATCGACTATGTTTTGTGTCATCAGCCGACTCAGATAAAGAGTTTTTCGTCCACTGTGAGGGTGGGTTTTTACTAGTGTGTGATGAGCACGTGGCAATACAGGGTCGGCCGCGATGGTGTCTGCACGATCAACGGCTTCATAGTCATAAACAATACGGGTAACCAAATTTTCTATTCGATTTTTTGTTTGATCGGGTAAAGCTTCATACGCCTTGTAAAGATTAGCAAATAGGGTGTTTCCGCCACGAGAAGGGATTTTTATCCCATAAAGAGTTGTGGCTCGGTAGGGGCTCGCACGGTGGGCACCATCCGAGTGAAACATCATTTCACCGTCTGGGAGTACACCTATAAGCTTGCCATTTTTTCTGATATTACTGACGAACATCATACCACGTTCACCTGTCCGCCGATTATTACTATCGCGGCTTTTAGCGCGGTCTCCTCCGTCACCTCTACCAAAAAAATTGGCAAACCTGAGTTGGTCTGATGCGGTTAACTGTTGCCCAGGAAAACACAGAACCAGGTGCTCAATAAAAAGCTCGCAAAGCATTTTCTGGGTGGAAGTATCGACAGGTTTTCTTAAATCAACTCCCCGTATAGATGCTCCTAAGACATCGGACAATGGCTCAATATCGATAGTTATTGTCACAAATTAATCCTTCTCGCGGCAGTGTTAATTTCCAAGAGGAGCATTTGGCTCACTAACAGTATAGCGCCGCAGCAATCTTTGCTCCTCGGCGGGAAAGTCGGTCCGCGCGTGGTTAGTCGAGCGATTGTCCCAGATTACTAAATCCCCGGGGGTCCATTTATGACTGTAGACGAATTCTGGTTTTTCCGCATGCTCAAAAAGGTCCATAAGTAAACTTTCACTGTCTGAAGGTTTCATGTCTATAATTTTTTCTGTCATTAGGCGACTGAGATACAGTGACTTTCGGCCCGTGGTTGGGTGAGTTTTAACGAGTGCGTGCCGTGCGCGCGGCAAATTTGGGTCGGTACCAATGGTGCTACGATCTTGGGCAGCATAATCATAAACCGTCTGAGTTTGTAAACCTGTTATACGTTCTTTTAAGTTGGTTGGAAGGGCGTCGTAGGCCATCTGAAGGTTTGCAAACATTGTGTTACCCCCCTTTGATGGTATTTTAATTCCGTAGAGTGTTGTCGCACGATATGGGTATTCCCGATGTGCGCCGTCTGAATGAAATTGCATTTCACCATCAGGGAGAGACCCGATTGGCTTCCCATCTTTCCGGATATTGCTGACTAGCATGACTCCACGATTGGCAGACTTCATAAGGTCGCCGCTCGACTTATCGCGATAGGAACCGTCTACTCGACCAAAAATAGCCGCGAATCGTCTTTGGTCATCGGCTGAGATTTTCTGGTTTGGGAAACACAACACACAATATTCGTCAAAAACCCTTCTGAGCTCATCCTGAGTTGTGTTATCGACCTCGTTTCTTAGGTCTATCCCTAGTACCGCTGCGCCCAAAGCATTGGAAAGTGGTTGTATTTTGATAGTTGTTGTCATTGGATAAATTTTAAAGCCTACTGCCGACGTTAACCGATTGTGCTTCGAGGTTGAAACGATTAGTTGGGATTGCATCTAAATCCGTGCCGGTTATGCGTACGAACCGTGCTCCATCGGGAAAATGGATGGAATGAATGTCACCAATCTCAAAAATTCCCGCCTTACCGGGTGTCAAACGAAATGTCTCCACTTCTTCCAGGTCAGCAAAACCTTCTTTGCTGCCGTCATCATTGCGTTTCCATATAGTCATATCGGTCCACTCGGCGGCCTGACCATAAACCGCCCAGCTGCGCCCGTGATCATGTGGTGGACCCTTTTTTCCCCCTTCATAGACATGGACCAAGACATTAAATCCCGTTTCTTTATCGCGGAAAATGGTGCGAATACCGGTGTTGGCATTCGGTCCACATTCGGCCTCTATAAATTCTGGGCTATTAAGTAACTCCTCAAGGTGTTGTTGCACCTTTTTTCGGCCTTCAGGGCCTTTTTCATTTTTTAGTACTTCCCTAGAAGACTCACAAAACTGCTCAAATGTGCTTAGCATTTTTTACTCCGGTATGATTTGGTTAATCACAAAATTAACCCAGCATTGTCTGTTAGGAAAGAGCATCATTAGCTACCCCTCACGGAATTAGAGTGCTAAAAGGCTTCGAAATAAGGAGATTTAAATGTTTATAAATGGTGTCTGGTGTGAAGCTGATAGTAGAAAGACCTTTGAAGTAACCAACCCTGCAACCGGCGCGGGTATCGCTGAAATACCTGATGGCGATGAATCGGACACAGCAAGAGCGATACAGGCGGCACATGATGCATTTGCCGAATGGTCTCAAATGACCGCATATCAACGTTCTGGTATTCTCTACAAGGCCCATGGGTTAATGAGCAAGGAACGTGAAAATATTGCCCGTACTATGACGGCTGAACAGGGAAAACCCCTGCGTGCCGCAATGAATGAAGTGCAGTATGGAGCTGACTTTTTACTATGGTATGCAGAAGAATCTAAGCGCGTCTATGGCGAAACAATTCCGGCTCCGCGAGGAGATCAGCGTTTTGTGGTTTTACATCAGCCTGTCGGGGTCGTTGCTGCTGTTACTCCGTGGAATTATCCTGCCTCAATGATTACCCGTAAAGTGGCCCCGGCATTAGCGGCGGGTTGCACCATAGTTCTCAAGCCTGCCGAAGCGACGCCTTTGTGTGCAATAGAAATATTTAAAATTTTGGAAGAAGCGGGTGTGCCTCCCGGCGTAGCAAACCTCATAACTGGTTTGGATCCTAAACCCATTGGCCAAGAATTTATCTCCAATCCTCTTGTTCGTAAAATCACTTTTACTGGCTCAACTGAAACAGGAAAGCTTCTTGCACGCGGCGCTGCCGATCAAATGAAACGCGTATCTTTAGAACTGGGAGGACATGCCCCGTTCTTGGTTCTTAAAGATGCCGATCCTGTTTTTGCCGCGAAGGGTGCGGTACTTGTTAAGTTTCTCAATACCGGTCAGGCTTGCATCTGTCCTAACAGGATTTTTGTTCACAAATCGGGAGTTGCCGCTTTTACAAATGAGTTTGTGTCACGCGTTAAAAAAATGAGAGCAGGCAATGGACTTGATGACGGGGTCAATATTGGTCCTCTGGTCAATGAAGAGGCAGTCAATAAAGTTGAACGTCAAGTTGAAGATGCCTTGGACAAGGGTGCCGATTTGCTTTGTGGTGGTCATCGGTTGTTAGGAAATGAATTGGATGGAGGTCATTATTACGCTCCTACTGTTCTCGGTAAGGTTACACCGCAAATGTTAATTTATCGTGAAGAGACATTTGGTCCGGTTGCGCCGATAATCGCATTTGACGATGACGATGATATTCTGGCAATGGCTAATGATACCCATTACGGGCTTGCGGCGTATATTTATACCCAGAACTTGTCCGCTGCCATGCGAACCTTTGAAGGGCTCCGGTTTGGAATTGTGGGGATTAATGATATTAATCCCACTGGTGCCGCTGCACCATTTGGTGGCCAAAAAGAGTCCGGGCTTGGCCGTGAAGGTGGACATGAAGGAATTATGGAGTACCTGGAAACTAAGTTGGGTGGATTTTCTATTTAACAATGGGGAGGCCGATGGCTGACAAAGAGCGTTTGTTGAAGATTTTTCAAAATATGGTTCTTATCCGGCGGTTTGAGGAGGCGGTCTTTGACTTTCATGAACAAAAACTTTTTAGAGGTCATTATCACCTCTATATTGGTCAAGAGGCTACCGGGGCAGCGGTGATGGCGTCCTTGGACGCGAAAGATCGAATATTCTCTACGCATCGTAATCATGGCCATCTTATTGCCCGTGGTGTTGATCCGAATCTGGCTATGGCTGAGATCCTTAACCGTGTGGATGGGACAAATGGTGGTAGGGGGGGGACGTTTCACCTTTCTTCAGCTGAAGCAGGTATGCCTCATACCTCTGCGTTGGTGGGTGGTGCGGTTCCCTTGGCGGTAGGTGCAGCTTTCGCAGCTAAAATTAAAAAATCTGGTGGTGTTGGTATTTCCATGTTTGGTGATGGTTGTTTCGAGGAGGGTGTTGTTTTTGAGGCGATAAATTTGGCCCATCTTTGGGAGCTTCCAGTAGTCTTTGTTTGTGAAAATAATAGTCCCGGTGCAATCCTTAAGTCAGAGGGTGGAAACAATACATCTAACCTGCCGGAGGGCCGCGTAATCCAAATTCCCAGGGCACTTGGCTTGGAGTGCCACGAGGTTGATGGTGGAGATGCTCAGGCTGTTGATGCTCTGTTTAAGGATTGCGTTAATAGAGTTCGAGATACAGGTTTGCCAATTTTTATTGAGGCCCTGACCGAACGTTGGCCAGGAAATTACTATTCCTTTCCCAAGCTGGTTACCGGTATTACAAGCGTATCGATGGCATGGGATGCGAGCTCTATTTTTGGTGATTATGAAAGTTGGTTCCGAGAGCATGATCCAGTGCTTCGTTTTGCGAGGCAGCTGATCCTCGAAGGTAACGCAACGTTTGGTGATATTGCTGGTGTCGATCAGGAAGCCACGAGCAGAATAGAGACAGCATGTAAATTTGCGCTTTCTTCGCCTGAACCTTGTATCGAAAGTGTGCACGAACATGTTTTGGCGGAGGCGGTCTGATCATGCCTGAATTGTCCCATGCGGAAGCGTTAGTTGAGGCCATACGCGAATGTATGGACGAAGACCCAAACGTCGCACTGGTTTGGGGTTCCCTGATGGGTGTAGGAAGGAATAACGAACATATTGAGCATATTAAATCAGACTTTAGTGATAGAATATTTCACCCGCCCATTTCAGAGGCAGCAATTGCTGCTCTGGCCACTGGAGCAGCCATGGACGGCGTTCGAACAATTTTTCCAATGGGAACGGCAAGTTTTATGTTTCGGGCCTGGGATCAGGTTATCCACGAATCGGGTACAGCGCATTACATGTCAAACGGAGATGTCACGGTACCTGTGGTATTTCATGTCGTTCATGGATTGCGCGGAGGTGGGTCTGTACAGCATAGCCAAAGCCCACAATCGATGCTTTGGAATGCACCCGGTATTGAAATAGCGATGCCTTCGTGTCCTGCAGACGCCAAAGGATTAATGCGGACCGCGATCCAAAGCAATAATCCAACAGTTTTTATCGACCATCAAAAATTGAGTAGACGTCGTGGAGAAGTACCTAAAGGCACTTATAACATTCCTTTTGGTGTCGCAGATATCAAAAGGGAAGGCAAAGACATAACTATTGTTGCGATCTCCCTCCAGGTAGTTCATGCCATTGAGGCTACGGAAACACTTGCAAAAAAAGGAATAGACGCTGAAATAGTTGATCTTCGTTCGTTAGTGCCTTTAGACGAGGAAGCCATACTCTCTTCTGTTGGTAAGACTGGTAAGCTCATTGTAATTGACGAAGGTCCTCCTCGCTGCTCGATCGCGTCAGAGATTGTTGCTATGGTTGCAGAAAAGGGTATGAGATTTCTCAAAGTGCCTCCAGTAAGGGTTAATCGGTTACCCGTTCATGTGCCAGCCAACGTAAATCTGGAAGAATTTGTTAGTCCTAATACGGCTCGTATTGTAGAGGCTGCAGAAGTTCTTTGTAGTTAATTCATGGTGAGGGCTACACGGCCAATTGATCTACGAGAAAGCACCAGGTCCATCGCTTTTTTGAAGTCACTAAGACGATAGGTAGCGCAAACATAGGGATTGATACTATCTTTTGCAGCCCAATCATGAATTCTTGTCATGAGTGGCCGAATTCGATTCTCCATTTCGTAACGAATATCTACCGGGCTCCAGCCGTAATATGTGCCCATGTTTAAACCACAAACAGTAATGTTTTTAACGAGTAGAATATTACTCTGTATTTGCGCCGTTTCACCCGATGTAAACCCAATTGGGCAAATGCGACCTTCCAAAGTTAAACAACGTAAAGACTGATCAAAAACTTTACCACCAACTGGATCGAGAACGGCATTGACCCCTTTGCCATCTGTTATATCGTTAATTTCGTCTCGAAAGTGACCGGTTGAATAATCAATAACGTGGTCGGCTCCCTGTGCGCGTGCGGCATAACGTTTTTTGTCAGTACTAGCTGTGGCAATAACCTCCGCACCAATAATTTTTGCTATATCAATGGCAGCCAAGCCAATAGCACCAGCTGCACCATGGATTAAGAGTGTTTGTCCAGATTTTAAGTTCAGTAAATGTGGCCAAGTAATAGCAGCTCCACTGGTGGCATAGGAATTGAAATTGGTTGCCTGTGCGAATGTCAGGTTATCAGGAATTGGATATGTATTTACCTCCCATGCGATGGCTTCGTCCGCGTGAGCCCCCCAATCGAGTAAGGAAAATACTCGATTACCCGGTTGGAATCTGGTGACTTCGGCACCACATTCGATTATCTCGCCGGCACATTCTGTCCCCGGTGTAAATGGTAGTGGGGGTTTCCTCTGATACTTACCCGTGACAACTAGATGGTTAGCAAAACTTATGCTAGCAGCTTTGACCCTAATACGAATTTGTTTGGGTTTGATCTTTGGTGACGGAATATCCACGACTGTTAATTTTTCAAAATCGGTGAATTCAGTGACCAATAAACCACGCATCAATTTGTTTTTTGTTCCTGTTTCCAGAATTCCTGTAAGTCGGGTCTTCTGACTTTACCTCGATCATTTTTAGGCAGTGCCTCTATAAAGTGGTACTGTTTAGGTAATCGATAGTCAGCAAGGGTATCGGCACAATGGGCATTTATTTCATCCTGTGTAAGGGTTTGTCCGTCTCTGACAACGATATAGGCCACGATTTCCTCACCATAAATTGAATCTGGGACGCCGACGGCCGCAGCTTCGTAAACCTTTGGATGTTGCATAATTACGTTATCAACCTCTACGGGTGAAATGTTAACACCACCCCGGATAATCAAATCCTTTAGCCGCCCTGTTACTGTTATAAAACCATCCTCATCCATAACAGCAAGGTCGCCGAGGCGGACACGTTTTCCATATAGGTCTTCCCAAACCCCTTCTGCAGTCATAGATGCCTTAGCACATTGAGGACCACCCAGTGTAACTTCACCTTCTTCGCCTTGGGGGACAGCATTGCCATCCTCATCGACAAGCAAAAATTCTTGATGTTTAGCCGGAGGACCAACAGTTCCGTATTTTTTTGCATAATGCCGGTTCCCGCAAACCCATCCGCCTTCTGAACAGCCAAAAAACTGGAGTAGATTAATTCCGTAGGTCTCTTCAAATTGTTTCCATCGTTCCGGGTTTAGCGGTGCTGTTGAAGAACTCATCAGCCTCAAGCTTGGAACATCTTTTGAAGTTACGCCGGTTGGTCGATCAAGGAGCATATTGATGACGGTTGGAATGCCCGCAGAAAATGTGATTTCATAGTCTTTGATCCATTCAAAAAAATTACTGTGAGAAAACCGCCGAGCAAGATGCAGTGTGCAGCCTGTGGCCAGCCATGGCATCAACGAAAGACCTTGCGGAGAATTCCAGCCAAAGGATCTGTATTCTAAAGTTTTGTCATTCTCGGTGAGACCGATTTGATCAATAGTTGACATTCCAAACGACCAGTGTGCCAGGTGGTCGATTAAAAAATTTTTTGGTTTATCAGTAGTACCGGATGTGCAGAAAATCGTTGCGTCATCTGTCTCACAATACTCGCGCTCACATTCCGGTTCTGGGGAAACCGAAGCTATTTGAGTAAAGGCTTCCCTACTATTTGTGTCGCCAGAATTTCCGTTTTTCCAATGAGTAAATCCGATACTCTCGATATCGACACCATTTGTCATTTTATCAATATCGAGATCCGAGTCGTAAAGTGCTAGCTTGCAATCTAAGTTTCCGAGAATTTCAGCAACATAAGATATATTCATTTCTACATTAGTTGGACAACAAACTGCGCCTGCACGCCAAATCCCCATCCAAAGAATTAGTTTCTCAAGCCTTTCCTCTGATAATAGGGCAACACGATCGCCTTTTTTAACCCCTTTACTGACCAGCCAGTTGGCTATCATGTTGGACCAAGTATGTAGTTGCCCAAAAGTTATAGACTTTTCCTGTGTTACATCGACTAGTGCAATTTTATCGGAGTCTCGTTCTTTATATCTTTCGAAAAGATCACCAACGTAGGCAAATGGTACTGAATATTCGTGTGTTCCCCCGGGCGGGGTGCCACCGGCTTTGGGCGCCATGTTTAACTCCTTGGTTCAAGCTTGCGAATTTTGCTTGCATGGTTGCGAGACGTCAAGAACGGGGATGATTTTTGCACTCAATTTTTTATTATAAATATTTTTTGGGAATATAGTGAAAAGATTTCAAGGAGACGATAATGGTAACAGAAATTCAACAACGAAAAATACTGGAAACCTTGGTTACAAATTTCACTGAAGCATTTAACCGTGAAGACATAGAAGAGGTAATGTCTTATTTCTCGGACGAGGCAGTTTACGAGGAATTTACTGGCGTTAAAAATGTCGGGCTTTCTGCTATTAGAAAAGCCTTTAAGCCGCAATTTTCTGGCGTATTTGGAAAAATGCGATTTTATACTGAAGATATGTTTATAGATACTTCTGAAGGTAAGGCTATGGTCCGTTGGCTTTTAACTCTTGAGGAGGAGAAGCGTGCGGGGGCTTATCGTGGGCTTGATTTGCTTCATTTCATTAACGGAAAATTAGTGCGAAAACTTACATATTGTAAGGCTAACATTCCTCTTATCCTTAAAAAGGCTGAGATGTTGCAAACGGGTTGTTGGCCTGCTTAGACTTTACCGTACCCCCCGCCACCAGGTGTTTCTATTACAATTACGTCGTTTGCATTTACTTCAGTAGAGTCTGTGCCACGTAATTCTTCCTTTGATCCGTCGGTACGAATTACATAGTTGTGCCCGATTTTTCCAGATGCACCGCCAGACATGCCATAGGGTGGGACTTCACGGTGCCCAGATAAAATAGAGGCTGTCATTGGTTCTAGGAATTTAACCTTGCGAATTACGCCGTCACCTCCACGAAATCTTCCAGCGCCACCTGAGCCGCGGCGTAGAGAAAAACTTTCCAAAAGGACGGGAAAACGCCACTCTAGTATCTCAGGGTCTGTTAGCCGAGTGTTGGTCATATTCGTATGGACCCCGTCGGCTCCTTGGTAATCCGGTCCGGCTCCGCCGCCGCCGCAAATCGTTTCATAATATTGATGATTATCATTTCCAAAGGTGAAGTTGTTCATAGTTCCCTGCGCCGCCCCCATTATACCGAGAGCACCAAATAACGCGTCGGTAATGGCTTGCGAGGTTTCGACATTACCCGCAACTACTGCTGCGGGATAAACCGGATTAAGCATGCAGCCTTCCGGTATCACTATATTTAATGGTTTGAGACAGCCGGCGTTCAATGGAATGTCATCATCAACCAACGTCCTAAATACATATAACGTAGCAGCAACACAGATTGCCGAGGGCGCATTGAAATTATTATTTTGCTGATCAGAAGTTCCAGTGAAATCCAATTTTGCCGTTCGAGCCGTTTTGTCCACGGTAATTGCAACCTTGATGGTTGCACCAATATCCATTTCATATTCGAATGAGCTGTCATGGAGAGTATCAATCACACGGCGAACCGTCTCTTCGGCATTGTCCTGTACGTGTTGCATGTATGCGGTAACGACGTCGAGACCAAAATGTCGAACCATGTTGTGTAGTTCTTGTACTCCTTTTTCATTGGCGGCTATTTGTGCTTTTAAGTCGCCAAGATTATGATGAAAATTTCTAGTTGGGAACTTGTTGTTAGTGAAGATTTCTTCTGTTTCAGATTCCAGTATTTTTCCTTCAGCCACCAGCTGAACATCATCTAGAAGTATACCTTCTTCTTCAATATGTTTAGAATAAGGTGGTACAGATCCAGGCGTGATACCCCCAATTTCCGCATGATGACCACGAGACGCTACGTAAAATAGTACTGTGTCTATATTTTCTTCAAAAACCGGCGTTATAACGGTCACGTCGGGAAGGTGCGTTCCGCCGTTATATGGCGTGTTAAGCATAAAAACGTCACCTGGCTTCATTGTTCCCTCACGTTGGCGGGCAACGGTTTTTACACTCTCGCTCATTGACCCTAAGTGAACAGGGATATGGGGTGCATTAGCAACTAAATCCCCTGATGTATCGAAGATTGCACAGGAAAAATCTAGACGTTCCTTGATATTTACCGAGTAAGAGGTGTTTTGCAGCACGCCACCCATTTGTTCGGCAATCGACATAAACAAGTTGTTAAATACCTCTAGCATGACAGGGTCAGCCTGCGTTCCGATGGCAACTCGTTTTGGTAAGGCAATGATTCGAGTGATCACAATGTGATTATGTTTGGTAACTTCCGCTTGCCAGCCAGGTTCAATGATAGTTGTTGCATTCGCTTCTTTGAGAATTGCTGGCCCGTTAATATTACATCCGGGACATAACTCCTCTCGGTCGTAAATTGGAGTGTCATTAACTTCGTTTGCAGTATACATGGACACTGTTGCGAGAGGTTCAAGTGTAACTGCCTTTCCATCGAGTGGAAAAGTTGGGTCTTCAAGAATTTCGCTTTCACCAATTACTTCGAGGGATAAAGCCTCTACAATGTGATCCTTTTCGGGCGAAATAAAACCGAATTGTTGACGATGGGCCTCTTCAAAACCTTTTACAATATCCTCGTAAGTTCCAAAGTCGATAACAAGAGCCGTGTCTGTCCCCTCATAGCGCAAATGGGCCTTGGCAACAGCGGTGGTACGAGTGATATCTACGCCCTGGCGTTGCATCTCGTCCCGCCCATCTTCATCCAATTCTTTTATTATATTCTTGAGTGATTTTATCAGACTAGTGTCCAACTTAGCTTCTATGGCCCGCTCTCTCATCACACGCTGATCAGCAAGACCCATGCCGTAAGCAGATAGAACGCCGGCAAGGGGATGAACAAATACACGTTTCATTCCAAGCGCATCCGCTACCATACAAGCATGCTGTCCACCAGCCCCTCCAAAACAATTCAAAGTATACTGGGTTACGTCATACCCGCGTTGAACAGATATTTGCTTTATAGCATTTGCCATATTATCGACGGCAATTTTTAGGAAGCCATTGGCTACTTCAACCGGACTACGTTTATCTCCAGTTGATTTCTCAATATCAGAAGATAGCTTTTCAAATTTCTGAACTACAATATCGGCATCCATTGCTTGATCACCATTTGGACCAAACACTTGAGGAAAAAATTCTGGGTTGATTTTCCCCACCATGACGTTGGCATCAGTAACGCAAAGGGGGCCACCTCTTCGGTAGCAAGCCGGGCCCGGGTTGGCACCAGCCGAATCGGGCCCCACCCGGTATCGCGAACCATCAAAATGTAATATTGACCCTCCACCTGCAGCAACGGTGTGAATGTGCATCATGGGTGCACGCATGCGGACACCTGCTACCAGTGTCTCGAAAGCGCGCTCATATTCGCCGTTGTAATGTGCAACGTCGGTAGATGTGCCACCCATATCAAAACCAATAAGCTTAGTATAACCAGCCATCGCCGCCGTTCGGGCAGCGCCCACAATACCGCCGGCAGGTCCAGAAAGGATAGAGTCTTTTCCTTGAAAAAACCGTGCATCGGTAAGGCCGCCATTTGATTGCATAAACATAAGTTTAGCGTCGCCCAGAGCCGATGCGACCTGGTCAACGTAACGCCTAAGGATTGGGGAGACATAAGCATCCACTACAGTTGTGTCTCCGCGTCCCACTAACTTCATTAGCGGACTAACTTCATGACTTATTGATACTTGGGTGAAACCAAAGTCACGGGCAATTTCCGCAACAGTATTTTCATGATTGTGATATCGATAGCCGTGCATAAAACATATTGCGACGGATCGAATGCCATCATCATAAGCCTTATTGAGCACCTCACGAGCACCATCCACATCGACGGGTTCAAGCTCGATCCCATCGGCACTGTAACGTTCGTTTACTTCTGCCACCTGTTCATACAGAAGTTCAGGTAATTCGATTTTTCTAGCAAAAATTTTAGGTCTATTTTGATAGCCTATACGTAATTGGTCAGCAAAGCCTTTTGTAATTACAAGAAGGGTTCGGTCACCCTTACGCTCTAAAAGGGCATTAGTGGCAACGGTGGTTCCCATCTTTACAGCGTCTATGGCATCATCTGGAATTTGTATCCCCTGATCAATTTCTAGTTGGTCTCTGATACCTTGAATTGCGGCATCCTTATATCGTTCAGGATTTTCAGAAAGGAGCTTATAGGCACGGAGTGATCCATCTGGACGACGGGCCACAATGTCAGTAAACGTGCCGCCGCGGTCTACCCAGAACTGCCATCTACCATGTTTATTCGCCATTTATTACTCCTTGGACCGATTTGAGGGCTGGTTTTAACCTATCACTACGGTTCGTCAATCACTTAGGTCCTATACAGGTGGCACGTAACTCTCTATCAGAGAGCCTATCCGAAGGTGTAATACATAGTTAAATTGGATTTAAATGACGCTAAAGTTAATTGTATTTATGATTGAGAAGTTATGCAAACTCGCCAACCAGTTGATCATGTTCACAATATCGTAAGGGAATCTGGAACGTCCTTTTACTGGGCTATGCGTATGTTGCCGCAACAAAAACGTAATGCAATTTTTGCGGTTTATGCATTTTGCCGGGAGGTGGACGATATAGCGGATTCACCTAGCCAAGATAGTAATAAGCTACGCTTGCTTGCGGATTGGCGTCTGGAAATAGATAGACTTTTTTGTGGCTGCCCAAAATCACCTGTATCTATGGCCTTAATTGATCCTGTTGAGCAATTTAGATTACGCAAAGAGACATTTTTAGCAGTTATTGAAGGTATGGAATTAGATGCTAGCCCAAGTGTCAGAATACCTACAATTATAGCTCTTGAAGAATATTGTGATCGCGTTGCTTGCGCTGTCGGGCGTTTATCCAATCAAATTTTTGGGGTCGATGAGAACCTGGGAGAACCTGTCGCGGTAGCTTTAGGCTATGCCTTGCAGCTAACTAATATTCTGCGTGATCTCGATGAAGATGCACAAATTAACCGTTTATATGTACCGGATGAGATGTTATCTGCTCGCGGAATAAAAAATTCTGATGTGAAATGCATTATTAGCCATCCCAACTTTCCTGAAATTTGTGGAGAACTTGCCACTATTGCACGAAAAAATTTTATGGATGCAGAACTCGCATTATCGCGTTGTAATCGAAAACAAATGATACCTGCGATAATGATGATGCAAAATTATAGCCGCATTTTGGATAAGTTGATTAAGCGTGGTTGGGACCGCCTAGGCGAGCCGGTGTCACTGGGTAGGGCACAGAAGTTTTGGCTCATAATGCGCTATGGGCTTCTTTGAGAAGATTTAATTATTGTAGGTCAAAACGGCGTTTAAGTTTTGGTTCGTCGGCAGTTAAAGTTTTGATAATCATATCTTTAAATGCTGGATATTGAGCGGCCACTGTTTCCGCAATATCGTGTGGCATTTTCTGCTTTCGGCGTATTACAATCTCTTCCGCTTCCTCTAGTAAATCTTGTTCATTTATTGTTTTTATGACACCTTCTTTGACGATTTGTTTGCCCTCTACCCATACACTCTCTGTAGATTGGCCATTTTCATAATAAAATAAATGTAGGAATGGATCGCCCATTGGCTGATGCCAGTGTTCGACGGGATTTAACACAACAAAATCTGCACACATACCAGGTTCTAGTGACCCTAATTGCCCTCCCCAGCCTAAGGCACGTGCACCGTTCTGGTATGCCTCCCTTAATATCTGTTGACCATCAGGCCATTTCTCAAAGTCAGGATCGGTTAATCGCATCAAATGAGCCGCCATACGTAACGTTTCTAAATAGCTCGCGGGTCCACAATTGGAGCCATCTGTACCGTATGCGACAGGGATACCCTCATTTCTCAAGCGGAGAACTGGACATATACCCGCGCCGAGCATTGTATTGGATTGAGGACAATGTACGATTGTCACTCCTGCATCTTTTGCTGCTGCTATATCGTCGTCTTGTGCCCATATAAAATGTACGAGCGAAGATTTTTCGTTAAGAATATCCAGTTTTAGCATTCGACGAACAAAGCTTTCTTTATTCGGATTACGCATGACCGCTTGAGTTTTTGTCTCGAGCATATGTGTATGAAGGCCTATATTGTGACGTTTTTGAAAGTCACCAGTCATTTCTATTAGAGAATCCGAGCATCTTTGCGGACCATCAACTCCCAAAATTGCATGGATGCGATTATGTTCTTTGCCATACTTTTTTATCGCTGATTCCATGACATCAAAATAATTATTGGCGTCGGGTCGTTTCTGGTGGGCATATTGTTCAAGAATGGTTGAGGGCAGGGTACTTTGATCAATTGGGACAGTCTCGATATAAGGTTTGTCTGCAAACATCGTTGCAACCGTGGCTCTGACCCCAATCTCCTTAAATGCGCCACATACAGCATCCAGACCGGCCGCTGTCAGTTCCGGTCTTTCTGAATAGTGGTCTATGAGCGATGTAATGCCTGTCTTTAGCATCGAGAGTGCATCCAGCTGGGCACTCACATATGTTTCACGGGGTGTCATCGATGACCCCGCTGCTATAACTGCGAGCATATAAATATCTAAGGGGTTTTTTTCGACAGTGCCTTTAAGTATAGCGCTGTAGGAATGGGTATGACTATTGACGAATCCGGGAACTATTATTCTGCCTGTCGTATCGATCTGATTAACTGCATGTTTCGGTGGGGGCATAAAGCCTCCTACCTCGCATACCGCTAATATCTCTTTGCCCTTTAACCATAATTCACCTTGGTTGAAGGTTTTATTTTGTTTATCAAACGTTAAAATTTGACCACCGGATAGACAGGTTAGAGATCCTTGCGTCATATTTGGCATGCTAGTTACCTGTTTCATTATTAGTAATCTGACTTTATAATATAATGACAATTATTGATTTTATTGCTTAATTGCTCTGGACTTTTAAAATATTTTTATTTGATAAAGCGGAATTTTTAACGGTTTATAGTCTGTACAACCTAGTTTTTTGAATATGGGTAACTTTTTTCATAAAATTCGCTACTCACTGGGCCTGCTTGCTGCACTTTGTACGATTTTAGGTTTTGTATCGTTTAGTGCCCTGCCGGTGCTAGCACAGACTGTTGAAAATTATCAAGCGGCTACCGAGGTTAGCGATCCTTTGGAACCAGTCAATCGGGTTATATTTAAATTTAACGATTTTTTTCAAGATGCTGTATTAGGACCATTGGCTAGCATTTACACTCTAGTTTTGCCTGGTGAAGGTCGCAAAGCAGTTCATAATTTTCTTAAGAACCTCAAGGCACCTTTGACCCTAGCAAACGACCTTCTTCAAGGTGAAATGGACCGCGCTTGGGTGACAACAAAGCGCTTTGCTATTAATACGACAATTGGTGTTGGGGGTATAGTGGATGTCGCCGATGAATGGGGTATTAAACACCATTCTGAAGATGCAGGACAAACTCTTGCAGTTTGGGGTGTTCCAGACGGTATTTATCTGGTTTTACCTATCTTGGGGCCATCAAATCCTCGTGATGCAGTTGGAAAGGTTATTGATATTTTTAGCGACCCTGTTTCACAATTGCTACAGAATACTGATTCTGTGTGGTCAACATCTCGGATGGTTGTGGGAGGGGTTGACGAATTTGCGGGTGTTAAGAATGAATTGAAAAAGCTGGAAGCGAGTTCTATCGATTATTATGCGGCAATCCGCAGTGTTTCGCGTCAAAAGCGTAGCGCGGAGATCCGTAATGGTGAAACGGGTGACGCCATCTTTCCTGACTTTACTGTTGAGGTTGGCGAGCCATTTAATTTCGAAATTTTGCCAAATTAGGATTTATATAATTAATCTATAAATAGAGATGCTCTGGTCTTTCTCTTTTTAAAATTTTTATCGTATTGCTTTTAAGGCCGAAACAAAAAAATGAGAATTCGATATGTTTATTCAGACGGCAGAGACAGAAAACCCTGATGTATTGAAATTTCTTCCTGGGCAAGAAGTATACCCGAAAGGGGTGATTGTTTTCGAAGATCCCGAGACTATCGATTGTTCGCCGCTAGCCGAACGTATTTTTAAAGTGCCAGAAATTCAAATAGTGGAATTTGGTAAAGACTATGTGATGGTTACTAAATCAGAAGAAGCGGATTGGATACAACTAAAGCCCCCTGTTTTAGGGGCAATAATGGATCATTTCTTAACAGGCGACGCTGTTGTATCCGAAGACAGTAAAAAAATATCCGAAATAAGTGATGAGTTGAAACTCGATGATAGTGATCCCATTGTAGCGGAGTTAAAGGACCTTATTGAAACGAGAATTCGTCCGGCTGCGACGCAAGGAGGCGGTGATATAAAGCTCCGGGGATACAGTGCGGGCGTTGTTTATATAGAGTTTGTTGGCGGTGCCCTTCAACTTCAAAGCGGAGTTGAAAATATGTTGCGTCATTATATTCCCGAAGTTAAACGCGTAGCGGATTGGCGAGACGCTATCCCAAAACCTGGTATGAATACAGATGAGGCAATTGCAATCCAGGAAGTTTTAGAGACCCGTATTAATCCATCGGTCGCTGGCCATGGTGGACGGATTTCTTTGATCGACTTAGATGATACACGCGCATATATAAGGATGGAGGGGGGGTGTCAGGGTTGCGGCATGGCAAATGTTACCCTCAAAGAAGGAGTTGCTGTTGAAATTCAAAAGGTAGTTCCTTCCATCAAAGAAGTACTTGACGTTACCGATCACGCAGGTGGAACGAACCCTTACTTTCAGGGTTAGTTACGGTTAACGTATAAAGTACTTCCTTAGGTGTCATCTAAGTATTTGAAAACATTAATATAATAAAATTATCTTTTATTATTATTTATATTATTTTCTTAAAGCTATTTTAAGTATGTAGACCCAATGATGATGATCTCATCAGGCGTCGTCATCAGTTATTAATCTAAATATTTTTATCGAGCTTCCTTGCAGTCGGCGAACAGAGCCCGAACCTGGGGATTCCTCGTAATAATTTGAGTTTGTTGCTCGACAAAAGTGAGTTTCATCTTTTTCAAATAGAATGCGTAGCTTCTTCCAACCTCTACATTTTGATTAGGTTTAAATTCCGAAAAAAAGAAAATACCCCCATCTTTTCTTGTTTCGCCATTCACGGGCGCAGTGGAACGAAAATTATTTCTTCCCACCCACTCAATAATCATCAACTTCCCTGTTTTGGTTTTAACCAAATTAAGCGAGATACTCTGATTGGAAAATCCTTCTTTTCCTGATGTTATGCCTCAGTAATTATCAGAATCCACTGATTTTCCAGTTATGTTGTCACACCGCACCTTTAACAAAAGCTCTTGTGAATGGGCTGTATTTTTAGAAAAAATTAAAGCTATCGAAATAAAAATATTTAATTTGAGCATTTTTTAAGTATCCCGATTTAATCGAAGGAATATTTCTTTATTATAAATAACCTTACATATTTCATGGATATTGTGAATACAGACCTGCCAATTACCTAAATCATCCATAGACTAGCTCATAAAGGCCCATAGAGAGTCATACAGATTCAAATAGAGTGTACTGGAGTCCTGGACCTTCTGTTTAATACGACTCTCAGGGTTAAGCATGCATTTTTAACTGGTAGCTTCTTTCTCTGTGGCTAAACGCGCTACTGGTTTGTCGTCAATCGGCCAATGCAATATAGCAGCTACGAAGCCCGCAACTATAATCATATACCAAGCGTAATCATAATTGCCTGTCTGAGTTCTGATAATGCCGCCAAGCCAAACACTTGTGAAGCTACCCAGTTGATGACTAAGGAATACCAAGCCGTAGAGAGTGGCTAAATATCTTGGGCCGAAAATTTGCGCGACAATTCCTGACGTCAATGGCACCGTTGCCAGCCAGAGAAAACCAACAGTGCAGGCAAAGATTATTACTGAAACTTTGCTGACTGGAACAATAAAGAAAATCAAAAATATAATCGAACGAGCCATATAAAGATGGGCGAGTATATATTTTTTTCTCAGCCTATCGCCAATTATACCAGCAGTTTGCGTTCCAAACATATTGAAGAGACCGATAAGGGCTATTGCCGTTGCAGCCATAGCACCACCGACTACAGTACCACTCAGATAATTTTCCAAGTGGTTGTTAATAAATTGGACTTGAAAGCCACATACATAAAAACCGATCACCAAAAGCCAAAAACCTCTATGGCCACCAGCCTCCCTGATAGCCTGGCCAAGGCTTTGTGTATCTTTCTTGTTTAAGGTGGAGCTGGCAGCATGGGAGATGCATAGTGTAAGGGGAACTACCAAAAGAGCCATTGTAGCCAAAACTATTGTTGCAAATACCCAACCGGACTCTCCGATCATATAGTTACTAAGGGGGACAATGAGCATTTGACCTGCGGTGCCACCTGAAACAACGACAGCTAGCCAAAACGTGCGTTTTTCTTCAGGGGCCACCCTACCTACAATGGAGAGTAGCATGGGTAAAGCGATACCACTTGAACCTATTCCCATCAAAAACCCAATACTAATAACGAGTCCGGTTTCTGTCGTTGATTGTGACATCATAAAAAGCCCAAAGGCATAAATGAGCCCGGATACCATTAATACCTTAATTGGCCCCCAACGGTCTGCGATCGCACCTACAAACGGTGCGGCACACCCATAAATTAAGACCTGGATTGCTGTAGCAAATGACATAGGTTCGAAGTTTTGAACCAACATACCCTGTGCATTTGTTGTCATGAAATTGAGAGATTCTGTGATTGGCCGTAGAAACATACCGAGGCTTTGTCTGCCACCGTATGCGAATATTACAATACCTACGGCCGAAATTAGTACAAAATGGGGGCTGCGCCAAAACGCCTTAGTCATTGATATATCTCCAGAAAGTGCCCGGGCATTTTATACTGGTTGTGCTAATCTCTCTACTGGGCGCTCTTGAATGGGAAGATGGAATAAAGCCGCAAGCATACCGCCAAAAATGATGATCCACCACCATTGATCATATGACCCCGTAGCATCACGAACTATACCACCCATCCAGGTGCTAAGAAATCCACCAATTTGATGACTTAAGAAGGCAATCGCATACAATGTCGCCATATACCGGGGACCAAAAAAGCCGGATACAAGGCCGGCGGTCAGTGGTACTGTGGCGAGCCATAGGAATCCTATGCAGGCGGCAAATACATATACCGACATTTGTGTTATCGGTGATATGAAAAAGGCAAGCATTACTAAAGATCTCCCGATATAAAGTCCGGCAAGCAAATTCTTTTTCTTGAATTTTCCACCGAGCATACCTGCAAGAGCAGTGCCAATCACATTTGTCAAACCGATTAGTGCGATAGCATGGGCTCCGATAGTTGCTCCTGTTCCAGTATCTTCTAGGTATTTTGGTAAATGCGTAACCACGAATTGAACTTGAAAGCCACACGTAAAAAACCCAAGGCATAAAAATATAAAACTCTTGTTGCTACAGGCTTCTTTCAAAGCCTGGCTAAGGGTTTGATGATCTTTTTTTTGACTGAGCGCGTCCCCACTGGCTTTGCCAGCGAGCATCGCCATCGGAACAATGGCAAAAATGACAGCAGCCAATATGGTTATCGCATCAGTCCAGTCCATGCGTTCAAGCAAATATCCGTTGAGGGGAACGAGAAACATCTGACCGCCCGTACCACCGGCAGATACGATTCCGAACCAAAGGCTTCGACGGTTTTCAGGAGCGACACGGCCGACGACAGATAACAGCATTGGTAATCCACACCCAGCAGCGGCAAGACCACTAAGGATACCCACACTAAGTGTTAAATGCATTTCGGAGGAAGCCTGCCCCAAGAGAAACATGCCAAGAGCATAAAGACCGCCCCCCGCAACCAACATTTTTACAGGACCGAACCATTTGTCGGCGACCGCCGAGACAAACGGCACACTCAGACCGACGATTAACGTTTGCATACTCACAGCAAAAGAAAAAGGCTCAACACGCCCGCCGGCGATAGCATCAGAGATAGGGATTAAGAATAACCCAAAGCTTTGCCTAGTCCCGTATGAAATCAGAATTATCAAAGTACAAAGGATTAGAGCCAAATAGGGGTTTTTCCAGCTTTCGCGCGACATCATTTACCTACTAAATTCATAGAGACTAACTTTGTGCCTCCGCCCGAACAATGGGTCGCTCGTCGATGGGCCAGTGCATGGCGGCTGCGATGAAGCCTAATATTACGGCACTCCACCATATAGCATCGTAATTTCCGGTAAGGTCAAAAACTACTCCACCCATCCAGATTCCAAGAAAACTTCCTACTTGATGGCTTGTAAATGCAAAGCCGTAAAGCATAGCCATATATTGTGTGCCAAAAATTTGTGCGACGAGCCCGCTTGTTAATGGCACTGTGCCTAAAAATAGCAAACCCGTAATGGATGCAAAAACCAAGGCGCTGGTGTTTGTAACCGGGAGTGTTACGAATATGATTATACTGAATGCTCTTGCGATATAAAGCAGGGCGAGCATCAATTTCTTGCTATATTTTCCACCGAGCGCCCCCCACACGAAACAGCCCACAATGTTAAATAATCCGATTAAAGCTAGTGCTGTTGCTCCTGTTTCAGGGTCAATGCCCGACTTATCGAGATGGTTTGGAAGGTGTCCTCCGATAAACATTGTTTGAAAACCGCACACGAAGAAAGCAGTGACTAATAAGATATAACCCTTGTGCCCTGATGCCTCGCGAATAGCTTCACGGGTATTTTGTTTAATAGAAATTTCTCCATCAGGCATTTGTGGTTTGCCTGCAATCGCAGCTGTAAAAGGAACAATAACCATCATTAGAATGGCTAAAACAACAAGCGCAGCTGTGTATCCAGCGTCTGAAATGAAATATTGCGCAAACGGGACGACAATCACCATCCCGGATGAGCCCCCGGCACTTGCAATACCGAGAAACATGCTTCTTCGTTTCTCAGAGACACTTCGTCCTACAACAGCTAATATGATTGGAAAGCTGGTAGCACTCATTCCCAGACCTGTAATCAAACCTGTAGATATAGTAATTCCAAGAGGCGTTGTTGACTCGGCCATCATCCAAAGTCCAATGGAATAGAGAATTAGGCCCGCACTAACCACACGGCCAGCACCGAAACGGTCGGCGATGTTTCCCCAAAAAGGTTGAGATAAACCCCAAATCAGAGTTTGAAGAGCCATCGCAAATGAGAAAATACCAATCTCCCATCCTTGGACTTCAGATACAGGGGCTAAATATAGCCCATATGTTTGACGTGCTCCGAATGACAGGAGCAAAATTAGGGTTGCGCAGGTAAGGATTACTATTGGAGTTCGCCAGGTTCGCTCCGCCATATCGCACCAGTGCTCGTTGAATTCCTCTCAAGAGGAGGTAATGGTTAAAAGGTGTAGTCTATATAGATGAAACAGTTACGGGAACAGGCGATAACATTCTTTTTAGCGAGACCTAATATTAAAACCTATTTATGTCGGAAGATGATACGTGCCTTTGTAAGGTCATATGGTGTCATTTCTACGTCGACTTTATCGCCTTCCAAAACACGAATACGGAATTTACGCATTTTTCCGGCGGTGTGCGCCAGCACTTCGTGGCCATTCTCTAATTTCACTTTAAACATTGCATTCGGTAGCCGTTCCATCACGGTACCAGAAAACTCAAGAAGTTCTTCTTTCGACATATTGCCTTCAACCTGATTACTGGTGGCGTATTAGCGCCCTGTAAGTCTCGATCGTCAAGGGTTTTAAATAGTTTTTTAAATTAACTTTACTCATCAGTTAGTAATTTTGAATCAGGCTATTGGGAGTGGAGACCACAAAGAGTATTATTTTATGCGAGGGTGATTTAAATCGTGTGAAAGAATTCTAATGAAGTTTGGGAGACGATTTGATACGATTTTACTTGCACTTGGAAATCGAAATTACCGGGTTTATACGATAGGTAATATTTGTTCCCATTTCGGGATGTGGGCCTACCGAATAGCTCTACAATGGCTGACTTGGAAGTTAACTGGTTCCGCATTTTGGCTTGGCGCAATCGCTATGGCTGATCTATTTCCGACGGTGATTCTGGCTCCATTAGCGGGAGCAATTACTGAACGAGTTAATCGAATTGCTATGATGCGCTTTTCGATCTTTTTTACCTCGTTGCAGGCCGGAATACTTGCTTACTGCTGTTTTACAGGAGTTGTTACCATTGAAATAGTATTTGCATTGGCTCTATTGTTAGGGCTGGTTCTAGCTATTAATCACCCTGTTCGCCTAGTTATCGTGCCAAATATGGTTGGGCGTGATGCACTCGCGTCGGCGGTGGCTATAAATGCGCTCATATTTAATGTAGCGCGTGTGGCGGGCCCAGCAATTGCAGGGGGCATCATTGCATCTGCTGGGGATGATGCGTGGATATATAGCGCAGGGATCGTGTTTATTTTTAACTGTGCTGGCAATATTGCTTTTACTATTGCTTTATTTTCCATCCAGGTAGGCCAAAAAGTTTTTAATAGTACTGAAGCTCCATTAAGTCGTATTCCGTCTGAGATTCGTGCAGGGTTTAGTTATACGTTTTCGCATAATGGACTGGGTGCAATGATGGTCATTCTTTTCATTGTTGGCATCTGTGGCCGAACTTATATCGACTTGTTTGCGGGTTTTGTTGAGACAATTTTTGGTCTTGGCGCGGATGCATTAGGTCTGCTTGTTTCTTCGGTGGGCGTGGGGGCTGTACTTGGAGGGTTTTGGTTAGCACAGCGTGGCCAAGTAAACGGCCTCACTCGAATTGTTCTGCTAAATATTCTAATTTTGGGGCTTGTGCTGATTATTTTTGCGTTATCGAAGAATTTCTATGTTGCAGTCTTCGCAGTTTTTATAGGCGGTTTTGCTATGACTGTTGCTGGTACCGGGGAGCATACTCTTATTCAGGCGTCTGTCGATGAACACATGAGAGGTCGGGTAGTTAGTTTGTACGGAGCTATTTCGCGAGGCTGTCCATCGTTAGGGTCACTTATAATGGGTTGGATTGCCGATTACACGGGGCTCCGTTGGCCTATTGCCGGTGGAGCTTTCATCTGCATTGTGGTTTGGTTCTGGTTTTACCGAAAGAAAGACATATTGACCCAATCCCTGGAACAACCACCGAAAACGAATTAGATTGCCCAATCTTCATTAATTGTAAGCGTGGCGGCCATCTAGCTATACCGATAATGAGAATTGGTCACAAAGATATCGAAATAGGAATTTCTTATTCAACACTATTAGCTTCTCGTACCATTGCTATAAGCGATGATTTAAGCAAATACTCATGGCAAGTGTTTTTATCTTCAGCAATTGCCCCAAGCGCATCGAGTTTTTTACGCCTAGCCTGCATATCGCTTTCCTGTAAAATTTCTTTGTTTTGAATTGATTGTGCTTGTACATACTTTTTTGCCATTGTACGCCGTTGTCGATCATATTGGGCTAAAAGTGAATCATCGCCTTTGCCCTGCCATATCCGCACCAATTTTTCTGCTATATTAAGTCCGTCATGGATGCCGCCATTCATCCCCATACCACCAATTGGGTTGTTTACGTGTGCCGAATCTCCAGCAAGTACGGCGCGTCCTACATGAAATGTTTCAGCGACCCGCTGGTGCACACTATAAAGATTTCGATGAATAATTTCATATGATGGAGCATATGGTAGGCATTCAGAAAATTTTTCTTGGACCCACTCTGCACTCTTGACATACTCATCAGATTCATCGGTATTAGAAGCAGGTAATAAAATGCGCCAGAGTCCGGTCATGTCATCGCCTGCAACTTTAATCAGTGCACACCATTGTTCTGGATGAGCCACATAATTTCGATAACGGTGGTTACCTGCTTTGGCCTGTCCAAAGTCAAACTTTGTTGTTGCTATCATAAATCGTTCACCCCAGGTGAAGCCGGGAAAATCAATATCAAGTGTCTTACGGACGAGGCTACTACCACCATCGCAACCTATTAGGTAACGACCTGAGAATGTTTCAATCTCACCAACGGGGTTTTTTACCGATAACGTTGCACCGTTTTCATTCTGGGTCAAACCAACAACTTCAAACGGACGCAGTAGCTTAAAGGTAGAAAGTTTTTCGGCATGTTCGCGAGCTATATTTATTACTTTGTGTTGCTCCACCTGCAAGGCGTAGGGGAATTCTGTTTCATCAGAAATTATACCATAATCAAATTCTGCGACTATCCGATCATCATAACGATCACGATATTGAAATACCTCTGAGATCAGTCCTTTAGAAGTCATTTCGTCGGTCATATGGAGTTTAGATAGCATTTCTAATGTTGACGGGTGTACGGTGGAGGCTCTGTGATCGGTCGTTGTCTCGGGTAGAGAGTCGAAAACAGTCACGGGTATACCGTGTTTGGCAAGGTAATAGCCTGTAATCATACCCACAGGTCCAGCACCGGCAATGAGGACTTGATTTTCTATTTTCATCTTTGATTTCCAACTAAATGACTAAACTAAAAAACCTGATGGAACTTACTAGGAGAGCACAAAGCGTCAACCCCTTTGAACATTACCACCCGCTAAACAAACATAGCAGGTGCTCCGTATTCATAAAAATCAAGTTCAGTATTTTCTATCCTGATTGACTTGACACATGTGCTGCATAAGCCCACGCTTGGTCAGTGACCTGGGGTGTCCGTCTGGACTGAGAGAACACCCATCGAACCTGAACTGTCTGAGACCAGCGTAGGGAGATGTCATGCTTCGTTCTCTTTTTATCTTTTACCTGACGGTTGCCAATGAATTTTGGAGCAATTGTTGCGATGATAGCGATAATTGGAGGCGGTATTTGTGGACTGGGTATTGGTTGGCGTTTGGTGCAGGCCGGCCAACAAGTGACCATATTTGATCGCGGGTCTACAGGAAGAGAAGCGACTTGGGCTGCTGCTGGCATGTTGGCACCCCAGGTGGAGGTTGAACATGGAGAGGAAGTTCTCCTTCCTCTAGCGTTAGAAAGTCGGGCAATGTGGAAAGATTTTGCCTCTGAACTTTTTAACGAGACAGCAATTGATGTAGATTACCGCGAGGAAGGTACACTAGTTGTTGGCCTAAATCGTGATGATATTGAGCATCTCCAAAATCGTATGACTTACTTTGAGAAACTTGGTTTAGACGTTAAGTGGCTCAGTGGTCACGAAATTCGAAAGAAACAACCCCATTTGGGACGCTCCGTTGGGGGAGGAATTTACAGTGCGTTGGACCATCAGGTAGATAACCGTATGGTTGCAATGGCCTTAAAAAAAGCATTTTTAGGTGCTGGTGGAATTGTAAGAGAAAATGTTGAGGTATTAGGGGTCAAGACCTCGGCTGGTCGGGTTACGGGCTTAGAATTGTCAGATGATGAGGTTAAAGTTGATATAGTTGTAATAGCCGCTGGCGCGTGGTCTCGTAATATTTTTGGATTACCTGAAACCAGCCGTCCGCCAGTTAGACCATTGAAAGGGCAGATGGTGGCAGTTCAAATGGATAGTCAATCGCCTCTAATTGATACTGTAATTTGGGGACCAGGAAATGGTGTCGTTCCATCTATTTATCTAGCCCCTAAGGCTGATGGTCGACTTCTTATCGGCGCGACCGTGGAGGAAATGGGGTTTGATAAAAATTTGACAGCTGGAGGTTTGATGGAGTTACTTCGTTTGGCTTGGGATATCTTACCCGGTATCTATGATTTACCAGTAGTTGAAAGCTGGGCGGGCCTGCGTCCAACCAGTAGGGATGATGCACCGATACTAGGCCCAACATCTACAACAGGTATTGTAATGGCCACCGGTCACCACAGAAACGGTGTGCTCTTGGCCCCAATAACGGCACGAGTAATTTCTGACTATCTCGTAAGTGGGACTGTCGATAAAATAATGAGGCCGTTTTCGTTAAATCGGTTTTGGAAGACAAATAACGTAAATATATAATTATGTTTGCGGAAAGGTACGAGGGTCTCTTTGTGAATGACAAAATTACAGTAAACGGCGAACTAATACCTCTTTTTACCACAATCCTATTTGAGTTACTAAAAGAAAATGGGGTGAATGGGGATAAGGGGGGTATTGCTGTGGCGCTCAATGGAGAGGTTGTGCCGCGGGGTGAATGGGATCAGACTGTTTTAAAGCCCATGGATAAAGTGGAAATCGTGCATATTGTGCGCGGGGGATAAAATGGATTCACAGGTAGCAAAGACAGAATTTGAAATTGCTGGTCAAAGTTTTTCTTCCAGGTTTTTGATTGGTACATCGCAGTACCCCAATCATCAAATTATGATGGATGCAATTGAGGCTAGTGGTGCAGAAATTGTCACAGTGGCTGTTCGTCGCGTAAAGAAAGATAGTGGCGGAGAGGGATTATATGATCTTTTAGGAGAGAAATTTCATCTTTTACCCAATACTGCTGGTTGCTTTACTGCCCGCGACGCCATTCTTACAGCTGAATTGGCGCGCGATGCCCTTGAGACGAATTGGGTGAAGCTGGAAGTAATAGGAGATGATGAAACGTTATTCCCCGACGTGGAACAACTTTTGCACGCTGCGGAGGAATTGGTAAAAAAAGATTTTATCGTCTTACCATACTGTAATGATGATCCTATAACTTGTAAAAAGTTGGAAGATATTGGTTGCGCAGCTGTTATGCCTTTGGCAGCTCCAATCGGATCAGGTATGGGTATTCGCAATCCATATAACCTCAAAATAATTCGCGACCAATGCTCGGTTCCAATTATAGTAGACGCTGGGGTGGGAACAGCATCAGATGCTGCAGAGGCTTTGGAGCTTGGTTGTGATGGAATATTGTTGAATACGGCTGTAGCTGGTGCCCGTGATCCTGTGAAAATGGCAAGTGCAATGAAATTGGGTATCGAGGCGGGGAGGTATGCTTTCGAAGCAGGACGAATTCCTAGGCGCTTATATGCTAATGCTTCCACACCCTCCGACGGTATCATTCAATTGTGATCAACCCTCTTCCAAGACCACCATTACTGATTGTCACTGACCCACAGAAATCTCCTTGGACGGCTGAAGAAATTGTCAAGATTGTACTTGAGGCTGGTTGTCGTTGGGTCATGTACCGTGACAAAGCTGCAACCATAGAAATTTTCAGACAGACTGCTGCCGTTTTGGTAGGGCTTTGTGATAAATTTAACGCAAAAGTTTGCATTAATGAAAAAATTGATGTCGCAGAGGGCTTGGCAGGAAGCGGGATTCATTTGCAATCCAGTTATGATGTACCCAGCGCAAAGAGCAGATTATGTCCAAGTGCTTTAATAGGGGTGTCTTGTCATTCTATTTCTGAAGCACAAAAAGCGGAAAAACTAGGTGCAGATTACGTTACATTTAGTCCAGTTTTTGAGACTTTAAGTAAACCAGGTTATGGACCTCTTGTTGGGTTGGAAGGACTAAGAAACGCGAGTCAAAGGTTAACGATACCAATAATAGCCCTTGCAGGTATAAATTCTTCCAATGCGTCCCAATGTATGGAAAGCGGTGCGCGAGGAATTGCCGTAATGGGAGGAGTAATGCGGAGTTCAGATCCACTTAATGAAGTGACGGCCTTGATTTCGGCAACAACATGAAAATGAACGAAATGTTATTCCTAAATTAATCAGATAAAAAACTAATTCCTAATTGGGAATTTTTGATTTTTGTCAAGGAATGAACTGTTCGTTTAGAATACGCTCTTCCAAGTTGTGTTCTTCGTCAAAAAGAAGGTTAAGTGAAATATTTTTTTGCTGAATAATTGTAACGGACTTGACGTTGCGAACTTCGGTATAATCTGCAACCGCACTTACAGGTCGTTTTTTGGGTTCCTGAATATCCAGTTTAATTTTTGCAGTGTCTCTGAGAAGGGCACCACGCCATCTACGGGGACGAAATGAGCTAATTGGCGTTAAAGCTAATAGTTCCGCTCCCAACGGAATGATAGGACCGTGAGCGGAGAGATTATAAGCGGTGCTTCCTGCTGGAGTGGCGACAACTGCGCCGTCGCATATCAACTCACTCATCCGAACTTTACCATCTATGCTCACGCGAAGATTGGCCGCTTGTCGTGTCTGACGTAAAAGGGCGACTTCATTGATACAATAAGCGTTTTTCTTCGTTCCAGATACAGTCTGGACCTTCATTAGTAAGGGGTGGAGTTCTACTAATTTTGCTCGCTCGAGACGTTTTAACAAATTTGCTTCCTTAAACTCATTCATTAAAAATCCTACGGTTCCACGATTCATACCGTAAATTGGGATATCTAACTGAAAACACTCGTGTAGTGTTTTCAGCATCGTTCCATCACCACCGAGTACGACAACCACATCTGCGCGATCTAAAGCAATTCGGCCATACCTTTTCCGAAGTCTTTGACAAGCCGCACGCGCTGAGGCGGTACTCGAGCTAATAAAGGCTATATTTTCATATTTCATAAGGCTTATAATTTATTAATTTTTGAAAGTACTGTAGCTTTAAATTTTTTGATCTTTTTTTCATCTGGTTTATGCAAATTGTATAGTCCTAAATAAGTAACTCTCGCTTCTTTAGAAATAAACCAGCGAATATATCTTGTCATCATTCTTCTGGGAGGATCTCCAAACCAATACAAAATTGGTCGCCCTCTGCCGTAGGTAACTATAGAAATCACATTATGGATGTGTTGTAAATTCGGGTGGAGAGCTCCCCTTTGATCAATTTTGAATGAAACTCCGGGTTTCATAAGTCGATCGAAAAAGCCCTTAAGTATCGCAGGTAAACCGAGGCACCATGTAGGAAAACAAAATATCAACGTGTCTGCCCAATCGAGAAAGTTTGCGTAGGTTTGTAATTGAGGGTCCTCCAGAGCTTCATCGAAATATTTCGATCTCTCAAGAGGGCTCAAAACAGGATTGAATCGGTCCTTGTATAAGTCAATTACCTTCGTTTCATGACCTGCTGTATTAAGTGCTTTCAATATTTCGTCAAACAGATGATGATTTAAACTCTTTGGGTCGGGGTGTGCAAAAACTACTAAGGCTTTCATAGCTGACTTCCGGATGTTTTGTCGGCGTGTAAACATTTTATTCGAATTTTTGAATGGTCGGAGTGAGA